>NZ_JBFTIX010000006.1:0-323740 GCF_056395105.1 Stenotrophomonas sp. 10L48
GTGGTCACCACCATGTCGGCCATCGAAGCCTCCTCGAAGAAGATCGCCGAGATCATCTCGGTCATCGATGGCATCGCCTTCCAGACCAACATCCTGGCGCTGAATGCCGCAGTGGAAGCGGCCCGTGCCGGCGAACAGGGCCGTGGCTTTGCCGTGGTCGCCAGCGAAGTGCGTACCCTCGCCCAGCGCTCGGCCGCCGCCGCCAAGGAAATCAAGGGCCTGATCGACGACTCGGTCGGCAAGGTCGCCGAGGGTTCCAGCCTGGTCCACCAGGCCGGCAGCACCATGGGCGAGATCGTCGCGTCGGTGCAGCGCGTGACCGACATCATGGCCGAGATCTCCGCCGCCTCGCAGGAGCAGTCCGCCGGCATCGAGCAGGTCAACCAGACCGTGGTGCAGATGGACGAAACCACCCAGCAGAACGCCGCGCTGGTGGAAGAAGCCACCGCCGCCGCGCGGGCGATGGAAGACCAGGCCGCACAGCTGGCCGACGCCGTGGCGATCTTCCGCCTCGACAACCAGGTCGCTGTCGCAGTGAAGGCGGTGACCGCCAAGGTCGCGCCGAAGGCTGCCAGCCCTGCGCCTTCGCGACCGCTGTCGACGCCCGCACCGATCCGCCGTACCCATTCCAGCACCGTCGTCTCCAACGACGGCGACTGGCAGGAATTCTGATCCTCGCGGCGGCTCCGGCCGCCGCCCCGCCGATGGACACGTCACCCGTGCAGAGCCCTACCCCCATCGTCAGCGGTACGCGCGAATTCGAATTCGCCGACCGTGATTTCCGCCGCGTCTGCGACCTGATCTACCAGCGCGTGGGCATCGCCCTCGCCCCGGCCAAGCGCGACATGGTGTACGGACGCCTGTCGCGCCGGCTGCGCACGCTGGGCATGCGCAGCTTCCAGCAGTACCTGGACCACCTGGAACAAGGTGATGGCGACGAGTGGCAGGCATTCACCAATGCGCTGACCACCAACCTCACTGCGTTCTTCCGCGAGCCACACCATTTCGACAAGCTGCGCGAAGAGCTGCAGCAGCGCAACGGGCGCGGTCCGCTGCTGTTGTGGTCGTGCGCCGCCTCCACCGGCGAAGAGCCCTACTCGATGGCGATCACCGCCTGCGAAGCGTTCGGCACCCTGAAGCCGCCGGTACGCATCGTCGCCACCGACGTCGACACCCAGGTGCTGGCCACCGCCGGGCGCGGCGTCTACAACATCGACCGTGTCGCCGGCCTCGATCCGGACCTGCGTCGCCGCTATTTCCAGCGTGGCAGTGGCCCCAACGAAGGCCAGTGCCGCGTACTGCCGGCGCTGCGTGAACTGATCGAATTCCGCCCGTTGAACCTGCTGGCACCGCGTTACGACGTCGGCGGCCCGTTCGATGCGCTGTTCTGCCGCAACGTGATGATCTACTTCGACAAGCCGACCCAGCGCGCGATTCTTGGCCGCCTGGTCAACCACCTGGCCGACGACGGCCTGCTCTATACCGGCCACTCGGAGAACTACCTGCACGCGGCCGATCTGATCCAACCCTGCGGCCGTACCCTGTACCGTCGTGCGGCAAAGGCCGGCGCATGAACGCATCACTGCGTACCGACGATGTGATGCGCTACCAGGACGCACGCTTCAAGACCATCGCCGCCAAGCTGCTGCCAACCCAGTATCTGGTAGTGGATGACACCACCGCGCTGACCACTACGCTGGGCTCCTGCGTGGCGGCTTGCCTGCGCGACCCGGTACTGAAGATCGGCGGCATGAACCACTTCCTGCTGCCCGAAGGCAACGCCGGCGACGGCGCGCCCGCACGTTATGGCAGCTATGCGATGGAACTGCTGATCAACGACATGCTCAAGCGCGGCGCCCACCGCAAGCGCATCGAGGCGAAGGTGTTCGGCGGCGCCAACGTGCTGAAGGGCTTCACCAGCAATCCGGTAGGCACCCGCAACGCCGAATTCGTGCGCCAGTACCTGCAGGCCGAACACATCCCGATCCTCGCCGAGGACCTGTGCGGCATCCATCCGCGCAAGATCTGGTTCTTCGCCGATACCGGCCGCGTGGTTGTGCAGCGCCTTCCACACGCCCACGAAGCCGAAGTCGCCGCGACCGAATCGGCCGTGCGCGCACGCCTGTCCAAGGCCCCGGTCACCGGTGGCGTGGAGCTGTTCGAATGACCCTGACCGGCAACGCCCCCTGCCGGGTCCTGATCGTCGACGACTCCGCCGTCGTGCGGCAGATGCTCACCGAAATCCTGTCCAGCGATCCGGCCATCGACGTGGTCGGCACCGCCGCCGACCCGCTGCTGGCCCGCGAGAAGATCAAGCGCCTGGCCCCGGACGTGATCACCCTGGACGTGGAAATGCCACGCATGGATGGCCTGGCGTTCCTGGAAAACCTGATGCGCCTGCACCCGCTGCCGGTGGTGATGATCTCTTCGCTGACCGAGCGCGGCGCCGATACCACCCTGCAGGCACTGGGCCTGGGCGCGGTGGACTTCGTGTCCAAGCCCAAGCTCGACGTGGCCCGCGGCCTGCAGGGCTATGCCGATGAAATCATCTCCAAGGTGAAGATGGCTGCGCGTTCCCGGGTGCGCCCGCTGGTGCGCGTGGCCACGCCGAAACTCACGCTGGATGCCGCCCCTGCCGCGCGCCCGGCAGCAACGCAGTTCCGCACCACCGACCGCCTGATCGCCATCGGCTCGTCGGCTGGCGGTACCGAAGCATTGCGCGTGGTGCTGGAAGGCATGCCCGCCGACGGTCCGGCCGTGGTGATGACCCAGCACCTGCCCGCCAGCTTCAGCACCGCCTTCGCCGAACGACTGGACCGTCACTCGGCAATGGCCGTGCGCGAAGCCAGCGACGGTGAAGCGGTGCTGCCCGGCCACGCCTACCTCCCTCCGGGCGGCAAGCACCTGCGGATCATCCGCGACGGTGCACGCTGGCGTTGCCGTGTCGACGATGGTCCTGCGGTGAACCGGCACAAGCCGGCGGTGGACGTGCTGTTCCGCTCGGTGGCACAGAGCGCGGGCGGCAATGCCATCGGCGCGATCCTCACCGGCATGGGCGACGACGGTGCACGCGGCCTGCTGGAAATGCGCCAGGCCGGCGCGCCCACACTGGTGCAGGACGAGGCGACCAGCGTGGTCTGGGGCATGCCCGGCGCGGCCTTCAAGCTCGGCGCGGCCGAGGAACAGGTGCCGCTGGAGCGCATTGCCGAACGACTGCTGGCGCTGGCGCGCGGCTGAGCGTCTGCGGCGTCACCTCTGCCACTCCCTTTTTTCCACGTGCCGGCCGGGAAAGGCCGGCACGGATGTTTCGATTTTCATGGAGCTTGCCCATGGCCCAGCGCGCCCTCCCCGCCCGATCCTCCCTGCTGGCAGTCGTCCTGTTGGCCCCACTGGTGACTACCGCTGCCACAGCACCGGCCACGCCATCGGCCACGCCCGTGCCCCAACGCGATGGCCCCGCCTCCTGGACCGAGCGTGTGCAGATCCTGAGCGGCCCGGACAGCGCATCGAAGCGTCTGCACGCGCCCGACGTGGCACTGCGCATCGTCACTCCCGATGACAGCGAGGCGCTCACACCAAAGGGACTGGCCCTGCTGTTCAGCGGCAACGAGCCGGACTACTTCCGGCGCAACCACCTGCCCGGCAGCATCATCGAGGGCCAGGCCAGCCCCGCCATCACGCTGATGCCGAATGTGGCCAAGGCACTGGTGGGAGGCTACTTCCGCTATGCACCCGACGCTGTGCCCAAGCAGACCAGTACGCTGCGCTTCAGTGCAGATGATTGGGTGCTGGTACACCAGGGCAATACGCGCAAGGATCCGCTGTATCGCCTCAACCATTCCAGCACGATCCAGCAGCGCCGCGCCGATGGCAGCCTGGCCGAGATCATCAGCTGCAACGACAGTGATGACCGGGCGACCCTGGGCGCGTGGCAGGCCGATGACTACGCCAGGCTCAAGAGCGCGGCGCAGAAGATCACCATGAAATGCATCGACAAGCTCATCAAGCGGATACCGGCGATGTACCCACGCCCGCTGGCGGCGGAAGACCTCAGTGCCTATGCGGGCGGCGCGGTTCCGCCGGCACGGGTGCGCGTGTTCGCCGACTTCGGCCGGACCACGACGTTGTTTACCGATGCCTCCTGCCGCACCGACTACCGTGACCGGATTGACGTCAAGTACAACAACGCCGGTGACAAGGGCCTGCTTGGCATTCCCAGCACCGAGGCCCTGCGCAGCAAGGAGAACCAGCGATTCTCCACGCTCAGCTACCAGGAATACGAAGTTCCCGGTGGCAAGCCGCTGATCTTCGAGGCGGCCTTTGACCCGAAAAGCGGTCTCTACTGCAAGGGCACGCTGTCAGGCCAGTTCGTGGCCAAGCCCGGGCAGGATTACGAGGTGGAATTTGAAGTGGCCGACAAGATGTGCCGGCTGCATATCCGCCAGGTGCATACCGATGGCAGCGTGACACCGCAGCAGGCGCGGCCAACCCCCACGAGCTGCGAGGGCACCCGCGCGCCGGTGCGCATCGAACCGCGCCAGGACATGCAGGTCCTGCTGTTCACCCCGGGCAAGCTGCAGATCCAGGACGCCACGCAGAACAGTGCGCCGCAGCAGCTGAGCGACGACGGCAGCGCCAACGCCGCACTGCAGCAGGTGCTGCAGCAGGCCAGCAGCACCCCCGGTACGCGGTTGTGCATCGTGACGCCCGGCAGCACCTACAGCAGCCCAATGCGCGACGCGCTCTGGAACCGGGTGCTGGAATCGCCACAGGCGCTGCCCAGTCTGTGGCTGGAGGCTGCCGCAGTGACTCCGTCGCACAGCGCCGCAACAGGCGCCCAGGTCGACCTCGCCGCCGCGGTCACGCGCTGCAAGGCGTTCCCGATCAAGGAATTCGCGGCGCAGTGAGTTGCAGCGCGCGCACCCATCACGTTTCCCCAAGGAGTACCACCGTGGCATTACGCCCAGCCTGCCTCACCGTCGCGATCGCGGCCAGCCTGCTGCTGGCTCCGTCGGCCTACGCCGTCGACGAAGCACCCACGCCTGTCGCCGCCTCTGCGGTCACGTCCGGGGCATCACCGGATCCGGCAACGGACGCCATGCCCGTAACCGATATCGCCGAGGCCGCACCGGCAGCTGCGGCCGTCGCCGGACCAGCCGTCGGGGACGTCACAGTGGCTGTGGCACCCGCACTGGATCTCAGCAGCCTGCAACGGGTAAAGGTCACTTCCGGCCTGGGCGTCGGGCCCAACGGCAATCGCGTGGGCGACCATGTGCTGCGCCTTGTGATGCGCGGTGACACCGCCGCCGTCACCGCAGCCAAGGTCGGTCTGTCTGCCTTGGCGTTCGTCACCGGCGTGGGTGACATCGGCACCAGCAACAGCTTCAGCAAGAACAACGTGCGCGGCGAGGACATCCAGTCCGTTCCCAGCCCGGCCTTCGGCGCGTTGCCCGGCATGATCCGCGAGCAGCTGGCGCTCTATTTCACGGCCCATCCCGGCGCCATTCCCAGTGACGAGCGCACCGTGGAAGCCAGCGCCGGCCAGTGGTCCCTGGTGTACCAGAAGCTCAGCGACGCAGAGACCCCGTATGAGCTGCGCCACGATGTAACCATCGGCTTCCCGCTGGTGCGCAAGCTGTTCCGCAGCGCCAGTGGCGGCCAGGGCGTGCACTGCCAGGACGAAGCGCGGGTTGCTCCGCTGCAGGAATGGCAGGCCGACGACTACGCCAAGGCGAAAGCTGCATCGCGTGAGTTCGCCGAAGCCTGCATCGTCCGCTTCGTCGCCGAGCTGCCGCGCCTGTTCCCCGACCACGGTGCGTTGCCGGAAACGGCCGCGGAACCGGAGCTGCCGATGGACACGCCGGCGGTGACCGAGGAAGCGGCCGCCGCCGCCCAGGCCTGACCCCGGACGGACCTGAATCGCGACTAGTGCCGGCCAGCGGCCGGCACTACCCTCAGGCAGCGACCGTGTTGGCCACGTCCTGGTATTCCTCGATCTGGTCGAAGTTCATGTAACGGTAGATCTCGCTGCCGCTGGCGGCGATCACACCGATATCGGCCATGTACTCTTCCTTGGTCGGGATGCGGCCCAGGCGCGAGCAGATTGCCGCCAGTTCCGCCGAACCCAGGTACACGTTGGTGTTGCGGCCCAGGCGGTTCGGGAAGTTGCGGGTCGAGGTCGACATCGCGGTGGAGCCTTCGCGGATCTGCGCCTGGTTGCCCATGCACAGCGAGCAGCCCGGCATTTCCATGCGTGCGCCGGTCGCGCCGAAGGTGCCGTACACGCCTTCCTTGGTCAGCTCGGACGCATCCATCTTGGTCGGCGGGGCCACCCACAGGCGGGTCGGCAGGTCACGCTTGCCTTCCAGCAGCTTCGCAGCCGCACGGAAGTGACCGATGTTGGTCATGCACGAACCGATGAACACTTCGTCGATCTTGGCGCCAGCGACTTCGGACAGGGTCTTCACGTCGTCCGGGTCGTTCGGGCAGGCCACGATCGGCTCGTGGATGTCGGCCAGGTCGATCTCGATGACGGCGGCGTACTCGGCGTCGGCATCCGGCTCCAGCAGCTCCGGGTTGGCCAGCCACGCTTCCATCTTCTCGATACGGCGCTGCAGCGAGCGCGGATCCTGGTACCCCTCGGCGATCATCCACTTCAGCAGCGTGATGTTGCTGGTCAGGTACTCGATGATCGGTTCCTTGTTCAGGCGCACCGAGCAGCCGGCCGCCGAACGCTCGGCCGAGGCATCGGACAGTTCGAAGGCCTGTTCGACCTTCAGTTCCGGCAGGCCTTCGATTTCCAGGATGCGGCCGGAGAAGATGTTCTTCTTGCCAGCCTTGGCCACGGTCAGCAGGCCCGACTTGATCGCGTACAGCGGGATCGCGTTGACCAGGTCACGCAGGGTCACGCCCGGCTGCATCTTGCCCTTGAAGCGCACCAGCACCGACTCCGGCATGTCCAGCGGCATCACGCCGGTGGCAGCGGCGAAGGCGACCAGGCCCGAACCGGCCGGGAACGAAATGCCGACCGGGAAACGGGTGTGCGAGTCGCCGCCGGTGCCGACGGTGTCCGGCAGCAGCATGCGGTTGAGCCAGCTGTGGATCACGCCATCGCCCGGACGCAGCGAGATGCCGCCGCGGGTGGAGATGAATTCCGGCAGGGTGTGGTGGGTCTTGACGTCCACCGGCTTCGGGTAGGCCGCGGTGTGGCAGAACGACTGCATCACCAGGTCGGCCGAGAAGCCCAGGCAGGCCAGGTCCTTCAGCTCGTCGCGGGTCATCGGGCCGGTGGTGTCCTGCGAGCCCACCGAGGTCATCTTCGGTTCGCAGTAGGTGCCCGGGCGCATGCCCTTGCCTTCCGGCAGGCCACAGGCGCGGCCAACCATCTTCTGCGCCAGCGAGAAGCCCTTGCCGGTATCGGCCGGCTGCACCGGCAGGCGGAACAGGTCGGTCGGGGCCAGGCCCAGCGCTTCACGCGCCTTGCCGGTCAGGCCACGGCCGATGATCAGCGGAATGCGGCCACCGGCGCGCACTTCGTCGAACAGCACTTCGGACTTGACCTGGAACTCGGCGATCACTTCGCCGTTCTTCAGCGCCTTGCCATCGTACGGACGCAGCTCGACCACATCGCCGTGCTCCATCTTCGACACGTCCAGCTCGATCGGCAGCGCGCCGGCATCTTCCATGGTGTTGTAGAAGATCGGGGCGATCTTCGAACCCAGGCAGACGCCACCGGCGCGCTTGTTCGGGATGTACGGAATGTCATCGCCAGTCCACCACAGCACGCTGTTGGTGGCCGACTTGCGCGAGGAACCGGTGCCGACCACGTCGCCGACATAGGCGACCAGATGGCCCTTGTCCTTCAGCGACAGGATCTGCTGGATCGGGCCGCGCTTGCCGTCTTCTTCCGGGGTGAACGCGGCGTCGTCACGCTTGTTCTTCAGCATCGCCAGGGCGTGCATCGGAATGTCCGGGCGGGTGGTCGCGTCCGGTGCCGGCGACAGGTCGTCGGTGTTGGTTTCGCCCGGCACCTTGAACACGGTGACGGTCAGGCTCTGCGGCACTTCCGGGTTGCTGGTGAACCACTCGGCATCGGCCCAGCTCTGCATCACGGCCTGGGCGTTGGCGTTGCCCGCCTTGGCCTTTTCCTGCACGTCGTGGAAGGCATCGAACACCAGCAGGGTCTTCTTCAGCGCGTCGGCAGCGATGGCGCCAACGCTGGCATCGTCCAGCAGCTGCACCAGCGGCGCGACGTTGTAACCGCCCAGCATGGTGCCCAGCAGTTCGGTGGCGCGCTCGCGGCTGATCAGCGGGTTCTGCTCGCTGCCCAGTGCGATCGCGGCCAGGTACGAGGCCTTGACCTTGGCAGCGTCATCGACGCCGGCCGGCACGCGGTGGGTCAGCAGGTCGAGCAGGAACTCGGCCTCGCCCTGCGGCGGGTTCTTCAGCAGTTCGATGACATCGGCCGTCTGCTGCGCGGTCAGCGGCAGGGGCGGGATGCCAAGCGCAGCGCGCTCGGCGACGTGGTGGCGGTAGGCTTCCAACATGACAACTCCCGGGTAATGCGTAGGTTGAAAAAAAGTGGGCTCAGGCTTGCGGCACGATCAGCTTCAGGCCCTTGAAGTAGTCGCGATAAAACGTGTCGTTCCAGGTGATCAGGCCATCGCACTGCAGCAGGGCGTGCGCGCCGATCATGAATTCGTCCAGGCCACGGCGCTGGCTGCCGCCGCGCTGGCGATGGCGGCGATGCATCTCACCCGCGCGCAGGGCCGACTTGGCTTCCAGCGCGTTGAAGTGCACGCCCATTTCTTCCAGCGCTTCCAGCACCTCGGCACCGCCGCGCAGGGCGGCACAGATCTCGGCCAGGGTCGCGCCGCAGACCACCACGCGGCCACCGACCAGGCTCTGCCGCAGGCAGGCTTCCACCGCATCGGCCTGCGGGCCGTTGCTGAGCAGTTCGACCAGTACCGGTGAATCGACGGCGATCATCACCGCTTACTCCTCGTCGCGCAGGTCGCGCACGGCCGCGTCGGCCGATTCGAAGCCGTCCAGCGAGAACTTTCCGCGGGCGCGGGAGATCGCATCGTCCACGCTCTTGCGCAGGATGATCCGGCTGCCTTCCAGCTCCACCTTCAGCAAGGTGCCCTTGGTCAGGCCCAGCGCATCGCGCACTGCCTTGGGCAGGGTGATCTGTCCGCGTTCAGCAACGGTGGCTTCCATGGGGTACGCCTCAAAAAGTATGTATGAATTATACATACCCGTCGCATCCGGAACAAACCTCCCGATATGTGACACTGATCCCTCGTCAGTCGCAGCCGGGGGTTAGACTCGCCCAGCAGCCCTGCTGTGCCCCGGCTGGACGCCCCGGCGTCCAACCGCACCTATCCGCTCCATAAATAAGGAAGTTTCATGCGCGCGCTCGCCCTTGCCCTGATCCTCGCAGCCCCGCTGGCCGTTTCGACGACCTCCGCCCATGCCAACCCGTTCGGCGCCTACACCACCGGCATCGAGATCACCCAGCAGCAGATGGACACCCTGGAAGTGGGCAAGACCACCCAGGACAACATCCGTGAGAAGTTCGGCGCCCCCGGCCGCCGCGAACAGCTGGGCGACACCCAGGTCTGGTACTACGACTTCGTGAAGATCAAGAGCTTCGGCAAGAACATCCAGGAAGCGACCGTACTGGAGTTCAACAAGCAGGGCGTGCTGACGGCCAAGTCCAAGAGCAACGCTGTCGGCAAGACCGGCAATCCGCTGATCGATGCCGCCAACGGCAAGTAAGTCCTGCAGCCGATGCATTCCTGGACGGGGCGCCCATGAGCGCCCCGTCTGCGTGCGGGCTGGCGCAAAAACGATGCACACGCTGACACGAAGGCTACACACACCGCTGTAACCTTGCGTTCCAAGCCTGCCGGGTCATTGCCGGGCGCTGGATCGCCGATACTGGGCAGGATCCGGGGCCGGAGTGCCACCGGCAAACGCAAGCAGGCCCGCCCATGCGGGCCACTGCAAGCCATCCGCAAGAGGAGTCATCCCGCATGAGCGATTCGTTCTCCACCCGCAGCCAGCTGGACGTCGGCGGCAAGACCTACGACTACTTC
This sequence comes from Stenotrophomonas sp. 10L48, assembly GCF_056395105.1. NCBI lineage: Bacteria > Pseudomonadati > Pseudomonadota > Gammaproteobacteria > Lysobacterales > Lysobacteraceae > Stenotrophomonas > Stenotrophomonas sp. 10L48. The sequence continues at coordinate 10,101 of NZ_JBFTIX010000006.1, forward strand.
AGCCTGCCCAAGCTGGGCCAGCGCTTCGACATCTCCCACCTGCCCTATTCGATGAAGATCCTGCTGGAGAACCTGCTCCGGCACGAGGATGGCGGCGTCACCGTCGGCAAGGATCACATCGAGGCCGTCGCCCGCTGGCAGCCCAGCGCCGAACCGGATACCGAAATCGCCTTCATGCCCGCGCGCGTGGTCCTGCAGGACTTCACCGGCGTGCCCTGCGTGGTCGACCTGGCCGCGATGCGCGATGCGGTGGTCAAGCTCGGCGGCCGCCCCGAACAGATCAATCCGCTGATTCCCTCCGAACTGGTCATCGACCACTCGGTGCAGGTGGATGTGTTCGGCAAGCCCGACGCACTGGACCTCAACGGCAAGATTGAATTCCAGCGCAACCAGGAACGCTACGGCTTCCTGCGCTGGGGCCAGAAGGCCTTCGACAACTTCAAGGTGGTGCCGCCCAACACCGGCATCGTCCACCAGGTGAACCTGGAAAACCTGGCCCGCGTGGTGATGACCGCGGACAAGGACGGCAAGGCCGTTGCGTATCCGGATACCGTGTTCGGTACCGACAGCCACACCACGATGATCAACGGCATCGGCGTGCTCGGCTGGGGCGTGGGCGGCATCGAAGCCGAGGCGGCCATGCTCGGCCAGCCTTCGTCGATGCTGATTCCGCAGGTGGTCGGCTTCAAGCTGACCGGCCGTATGCCCGAAGGCGCCACCGCCACCGACCTGGTGCTGACCGTCACCCAGATGCTGCGCAAGCTCGGCGTGGTCGGCAAGTTCGTCGAATTCTACGGCGACGGCCTGCAGCACCTGCCACTTGCCGACCGCGCGACCATCGGCAACATGGCCCCCGAATACGGCGCCACCTGCGGCATCTTCCCGATCGACAACGAATCGCTGACCTACCTGCGCCTGTCCGGCCGCAGCGAAGAGCAGATCGCCCTGGTCGAAGCCTACGCCAAGGCGCAGGGCCTGTGGCACGACGCCAACAGCCCGCATGCGCAGTACAGCACCACGCTGGAACTGGACATGGGCACGGTGAAGCCCTCGCTGGCCGGCCCCAAGCGCCCGCAGGACCGCGTGCTGCTGGAAGACGTGCAGAAGAACTACCGCGACGCGCTAGTCGGCATGACCGCCAACCGCGACAAGCGCAGCGAGGATGTCTCCACCTTCGTCAATGAAGGCGGCGGCGCCGCAGTGGGCAACGAGCAGCTGGCCAAGGGCTACGCCGACATCGAGATGGACGGCAGGAAGGTGCGGCTGAAGGATGGTGCGGTGGTCATCGCCGCCATCACCTCGTGCACCAACACCTCCAACCCGGCGGTGATGATCGGCGCCGGCCTGCTGGCCCGCAACGCGGCCGCCAAGGGGCTGGACCGCAAGCCGTGGGTCAAGACCTCGCTCGGCCCAGGCTCGCGTGTGGTCACCGACTATCTTGAAAAGGCCGGCGTTCTCACCGAGCTGGAGAAGATCGGCTTCTACGTGGTGGGCTATGGCTGCACCACCTGCATCGGCAACTCCGGCCCGCTGCCGACCGAAGTCAGTGCCGGCATCGCCAGTGGTGATCTGGTGGTGACCTCGGTGCTGTCGGGCAACCGCAACTTCGAGGGCCGCGTGCACCCCGAAGTGAAGATGAACTACCTGGCCAGCCCGCCGCTGGTGGTGGCCTACGCCATCGCCGGCACCACCGACATCGACCTGACCACCGAACCGCTGGGCACCGGCAGCGATGGTCAGCCGGTGTACCTGCGCGACATCTGGCCAAGCAACAAGGAGATCGGCGACGTCATCGCCGCCACCGTCGGCCCGGAGATGTTCAAGCAGAACTACGCCGACGTGTTCAAGGGCGATACCCGCTGGAACACCATCGCCTCACCGGACGGTGACCTGTACGAATGGAGCGATGCGTCCACCTACATCAAGAACCCGCCGTACTTCGATGGCATGACCATGCAGGTCGGCAGCATCGATGATGTGCACGGCGCGCGGGTGATGGGCCTGTTCGGCGATTCGATCACCACCGACCACATCTCCCCGGCCGGCAACATCAAGAAGGATTCGCCGGCGGGCCGCTTCCTGCAGGAGCGCGGCGTGCAGCCGGCCGACTTCAACAGCTACGGCAGCCGCCGCGGCAACGATGACGTGATGGTCCGCGGCACCTTCGCCAACATCCGCATCAAGAACCTGATGTTCGGTGGCGAAGAAGGCGGCAACACCCTGTACTACCCGGCCGGCGGTGGCCAGCCGGAGAAGCTGGCGATCTACGATGCGGCCATGAAGTACAAGGCCGACAAGGTGCCGCTGGTGGTACTGGCCGGCAAGGAATACGGCACCGGCTCGTCGCGCGACTGGGCAGCCAAGGGCACCCTGCTGCTGGGGGTGAAGGCGGTCATCGCCGAAAGCTTCGAACGCATCCACCGCTCCAACCTGGTCGGCATGGGCGTGCTGCCGCTGCAGTTCCGCAACGGCGAAAACGCACAGTCGCTGGGTCTGGATGGCTCGGAAGTGATCGATGTCACCGGCCTGCAGGATGGCGCCAGCAAGCGCGCCACGGTCACCGCGACCAAGGCCGATGGCACGAAGAAGACCTTCGAAGTCTCGGTGATGCTGCTGACCCCGAAGGAAGTGGAGTACTTCCGCCACGGTGGCCTGCTGCAGTACGTGCTGCGCCAGCTGGCTGCACGTTGATCGAACGTACTGCGTAGGTAGAGCCAGGCCATGCCTGGCTGCGACAAGACAAAAGGGCCGGATCCTCAAAGATCCGGCCCTTTTCTTTGCTGCTCGCCGGGCGTGGCGGCCCGGCGCCACCTACCGCCGCGGCGCGTCCGGGTCGGTACGCAGCGCCTTGAGCAGGCCCCACATGTAGAACGCCAGGATGAACGAGAACGGCAGGCCGCACAGCACCACCGCCGTCTGCATCGCGCTGAAGTTGCCGGCCAGCAACAGGCCGACACTGGCCACGGTAATACCCGCCGCCCAGAACACGCGCAGCCAGATCGGCGCGTCATGCCCATCCTCCACGCCATCATCGACACGCCGGGTACACAGGTTGGCGATCATCAGCGTGCCCGAATCGACCGGGGTCAGGAACAACACGAAACCAATGACCACTGCCGCACCAGCGATGTACGGCGCCGCGGGCAAGTATTCCAGCAGCTTGAACAGGGTCATCGCCGCATCGTGCTGAGCCACCTGGCCCAGCACCGCCTGGCCATGGTTCAGCACCAGGTCGATGGCGGTGTTGCCGAAGATCGACAGCCAGGCCAGCGTGAAACCCAACGGGATCAGCAGCACGCCCATGATCACTTCGCGGATGGTGCGGCCGCGCGAGATGCGCGCCACGAACAGGCCCACGAACGGCGCCCAGGCAATCCACCACGCCCAGTAGAACAACGTCCACGAGCCCATCCACTCACGCCCCTTCGGGTCGTTGAGGTACATGTCGAAGCTCTTGCGCACGAACGCGCCCAGGTAGTCGCCGGTGTTCTGTACCAGGCCATCGAACAGGTGCAGGGTCGGGCCGGTCACCAGCACGAACAGCAGCAGCAGGCACAGCAGGCGCACGTTGAGGTTGGACAACCAGGCGATGCCCTTCTCCACGCCGGCGACCACGCCGATGGTGGCTACGACCATCATCACCAGCACGATGGCCACCAGCACCTGCGGCGTATCCGGGATGTGGAACAGGTAGACCAGGCCGGACTGCACCACCAGCGCACCGATGCCGAGGTTGGTGACCATCGAGATCAGCGTCGCGAGGATACCGAAACCATCGACCATGTCGCCGATGCGGCCATGGATGCGCTCGCCGAAGATCGGGTACAGCGCCGAACGCAGGGCCAGCGGCAGGTTGCGGCGGTAGGCGAAGTAGCCCAGCGCCACGCCGACCAGAGCGTACAGCGCCCAGCCATGCAGGCCCCAGTGCAGGAAGGTCAGCACCATCGCTTCGCGGCCCGCGGCGACGGTGCCGCCGGGCTGCCCGGGCGGGTTGAGGAAATGATCGAGCGGCTCGTAGGCGCCGTAGTACAGCAGCGCGATGCCGATGCCGGCCGAGAACAGCATCGACACCCAGGCCACGTAGCCGAACGCCGGCGATTCCTCGTTATGGCCCAGGCGGATGCGCCCATACGGCGAGAACGCCAGCCACAGCACGAAGCCCAGGCAGGCCACGATCAGCAGCATGTACCACCAGCCGAACGCCGCCGAGACCTCGGCCTGTGCCCATTGCAGCCAGTGCTCGCTGGCCTCCGGGAAAAAGACGGTCAACGCACCGAGGATGCCGATGGAGACCGACGAACTGAAGAACACGAAACGGTTCAAGCGCAGGGGCGAGCGCTTGGGATGAGCCAGGGAAGACATGGGGTCGTCTCATCAGTCCAAGGGGGCACATGGGCGGGGCCGGACCGGAAACCGGGCCCATGGCGTGGGGGCGCGACCGGCATCGTAGGGTTTATTGATTGAACGTTCAATCAATAAAAAGTATGATCTTCACCAGCCCGGCATTCCGGGTCGCAATCCGTGGAGAGACAATGCCGAAGAAAGGCGTGGAACCGGTCCGCCGCGAGCAGCTGATCCGGGCCACTTTCCAGACCATCGACGAGATCGGCATGGCCGATGCCACTGTCGCCACCATCGCAAGGAAGGCCGGCCTGTCCAGCGGCATCGTCGCCCACTACTTCGGCGACAAGGACGGCCTGCTCAATGCGGCGATGCGGCAGATCCTGCGCGAGCTGAAGGCAGCCGTTGCCCGCTATCGCGACGCCGCCGCCGGCGACGCACGTTCACAGCTTCGCGCCATCGTCGATGGCAACTTCGACGACAGCCAGACCAACGGGACCGCCATGCGCGTATGGCTGACCTTCTGGGCCGCCAGCATGCATCAGCCGGAACTTGCGCGGCTGCAGCGCGCCAACGACCAGCGACTGTTCTCCAACCTCTGCCATCAGTTCAACCGCCAGTTGCCGCATGCACAGGCACGCCTGTCCGCACGCGGGCTGGCCGCGATGATCGACGGCCTGTGGCTGCGCGGCAGCCTGGTCGGTGGTGACTTCAACGCCGACAAGGCGCGCCGCATCGCCTACGGCTACATCGATTTCCAATTGCAGGCCAACGCGCCCTGAGCGCGCCACGACCCCGCCCCATCCCTTCCAGGAGCAAGCCGATGACCACCCTGCCCGTGCAACAGCTGTACATCCACGGCCGCCGCGTCGACGCCACCAGCGGCAAGACCTTCCAGACCGTCAACCCTGCCAATGGCCAGGTGCTGGCCGACGTGCAGATCGCCAGCCAGGCCGATGTCGAACGCGCCGTTGAAAGCGCCAGCGAAGGCCAGAAGGTGTGGGCAGCGATGACCGCCATGGAGCGCTCGCGCATCCTGCGCCGTGCCGTCGAGATCCTGCGCGAGCGCAACGACGAGCTGGCCCACCTGGAAACCCTGGATACCGGCAAGGCGCTGGCCGAAACCACCACGGTGGACATCGTCACCGGTGCCGACGTGCTGGAGTACTACGCTGGCCTGGCCACCGCCATCGAAGGCATCCAGCTGCCGCTGCGCGAATCGAGCTTCTTCTATACCCGCCGCGAGCCGCTGGGCGTGGTCGCCGGCATCGGCGCCTGGAACTACCCGATCCAGATCGCCATGTGGAAGTCGGCCCCGGCCCTGGCCGCCGGCAATGCAATGGTCTTCAAGCCGTCCGAAGTGACCCCGCTGACCGCGATCAAGCTGGCCGAGATCTACACCGAAGCCGGCGTGCCGGACGGCGTGTTCAACGTCGTGCAGGGCCCGGGCCGCGAGATCGGCAACTGGCTGACCGAGCACCCGGTGATCGAGAAGATCTCCTTCACCGGCGGCGTGGCCACCGGCAAGAAGGTCATGGCCAGCGCTGCGTCGTCGTCGCTGAAGGAAGTGACGATGGAACTGGGCGGCAAGTCGCCGCTGGTGATCTGTGACGACGCTGATCTGGACCGTGCCGCCGACATCGCGGTGATGGCCAACTTCTTCAGCTCCGGCCAGGTCTGCACCAACGGTACCCGCGTGTTCGTGCCGCGCAGCATGCTGGCCGCGTTCGAAGCTGCCGTGGTGGAGCGCGTCAAGCGCATCCGCATCGGCGACCCGATGGCTGAAGAGACCAACTTCGGCCCGCTGACCAGCTTCCCGCACATGGAAAACGTGCTGCGCTTCATCGAAAGCGGCAAGAGCGAAGGCGCGCGCCTGCTGACCGGCGGCGGTCGTGCTACAGACGGTGCCCTGGCCGAGGGCGCCTATGTGCTGCCGACCGTGTTCTCCGACTGCCGCGACGACATGACGATTGTCCGCGAAGAGATCTTCGGGCCGGTGATGAGCATCCTCGCCTACGACGATGAGGACGAAGTGATCCGTCGCGCCAACGACACCACCTTCGGCCTGGCCGCAGGTGTGGTCAGCAAGGACATCAGCCGCGCACATCGCATCATCCATCGCCTGGAAGCCGGCATCTGCTGGATCAACACCTGGGGCGAGTCGCCGGCGGAAATGCCGGTCGGCGGCTACAAGCAGTCCGGCGTTGGCCGCGAGAACGGTATCTCCACCCTCGGCCACTACACCCGCATCAAGTCGGTGCAGGTCGAACTGGGCGACTACGCCAGCGTGTTCTGACCGGCGCGTCCTGAGCACCGCCCATCGTCCGGCCACCGCGCCGATCCGACATTCCGCCGGGACGCCTGCATGCAGCGCGCCCGGCCTGCAGGAGAGCAACCATGAGCACCCATAACGAGTACGACTACATCATCATCGGCGCCGGTTCGGCCGGCAACGTGCTGGCCACCCGCCTCACCGAAGATGCCGATGTCAGCGTGCTTCTGCTGGAAGCCGGTGGCCCGGACTACCGGCTCGATTTCCGTACCCAGATGCCCGCCGCACTGGCCTTCCCGCTGCAGGGCCGCCGCTACAACTGGGCGTACAAGACCGATCCCGAGCCCTTCATGAACAACCGCCGGATGGATTGCGGTCGTGGCAAGGGCCTGGGCGGTTCGTCGCTGATCAACGGCATGTGCTACATCCGCGGCAACGCGATGGACTACGACAACTGGGCCGGCATGCCGGGCCTGGAAGACTGGACCTACCTGGATTGCCTGCCGTACTTCCGCAAGGCCGAAACCCGTGACATCGGCCCGAACGACTACCACGGCGGCGACGGCCCGCTGCGCGTCACCACGCCCAAGGCCGGCAACAACGAACTGTTCGCGGCGATGGTCGAGGCCGGCGTGCAGGCCGGTTATCCGCGCACCGACGACCTCAACGGCTACCAGCAGGAAGGCTTCGGCCCGATGGACCGCACCGTCACGCCGAAGGGACGCCGCTCCAGCACCGCGCGTGGCTACCTGGATCTGGCCAAGCCGCGCCCGAACCTGACCATCGTCACCCACGCGCTGACCGACCGCATCCTGTTCTCGGGCAAGCGCGCAGTGGGCGTGCAGTGGCTGCACAACGACCAGCCGCAGCGCGCCACCGCGCGCCGCGAAGTGCTGCTGTGTGGTGGTGCCATCGCCTCGCCGCAGATCCTGCAGCGCTCCGGCGTCGGCCCGGCCGACCTGCTGCGCAGCCTGGACATCGACCTGGTGCACCACCTGCCCGGCGTCGGCGCCAACCTGCAGGACCATCTTGAGATGTACCTGCAGTACGAGTGCAAGAAGCCGGTCTCGCTGGCCCCGGCACTGAAGCTGTACAACCAGCCGGCGATCGGCGCCGAATGGCTGTTCCTGGGCACCGGCATCGGTGCCAGCAACCAGTTCGAAGCTGGCGGCTTCATCCGCAGCGATGCCGAATTCGACTGGCCCAACCTGCAGTATCACTTCCTGCCGGTGGCGATCAACTACAACGGTTCCAACCCGATCAAGGCGCACAGCTTCCAGATGCATGTCGGCTCGATGCGCTCGCCCAGCCGCGGCCGCATCCACGTGCGCTCGAAGGATCCGCGCGAAGATCCCAGCATCCTGTTCAACTACATGTCGCACGACCAGGACTGGCGCGAGTTCCGCTCGGCAATCCGGATCACCCGCGAGATCTTCGCGCAGCCGGCGCTGGCTCCGTACAGCGGCCGCGAGATTTCGCCAGGCAGCGCGCTGCAGACCGACGCGCAGATCGATGCGTTCGTGCGCGAGCATGCCGAGACCGCCTACCACCCGTCGTGCTCGAACAAGATGGGCCACGCCGATGATCCGATGGCGGTGGTTGACGGCCAGGGTCGCGTGCACGGCCTGGAAGCCCTGCGCATCGTCGATGCCTCGATCATGCCGCAGGTGGTCACCGGCAACCTCAACGCACCGACCATCATGATCGCCGAGAAGCTGGCCGATGTGATCCGTGGCCGCGCGCCGCTGCCGCGCAGCACGGCTTCGTACTACAAGGCCAACGGCGCGCCGGTGCGCAACAAGAGCTGAGTCTCCGGCCATCGGAATCATCCGCCGGGCATGGCCCGGCGCTACCAGGCGGGCTTTGCCTTCAGTCGACGGGCATGGCCCGGCACTACGAGGCGAGCTTTGCCTTCGGTAGCGCCGGGCCATGCCCGGCGGCTTTTGGCGCATACGGCCGCGCAGTGTCCACCCTCTTCGCGTTTTCCCTACGGGACGGTATGCTGCGGAGAGCGGTTCTGGCGGATACTGTCCGCGCCGCACCCATCATTACGATTCCTGGAGGGGGAATATGAGTCTGGATCGTCCCTGGCTGCAGAGCTATCCGAAAGGCGTTCCCGCCGAAATCGACGTCAACGAGTTCCATTCGGTAGTTTCGGTCTTCGACGCCTCCGTCGCGAAGTACCGCGACCGACCGGCCTACTCCAGTTTCGGCAAGACCCTCACCTACGGTGAGACCGACGCCCTGGTCGAACAGTTCGCCGCTTACCTGCTGGGCGAGCTGAAGCTCAAGAAGGGCGACCGCGTCGCCCTGATGATGCCCAACTGCCTGCAATACCCGATCGCCACCTTCGGCGTGCTGCGTGCCGGCCTGACCGTGGTCAACGTCAACCCGCTGTACACCGCGCGCGAGCTGAAGCATCAGCTGGTCGATGCCGGCGTGACCGCGCTGGTGGTGGTGGACAACTTCGGCGACACCGTCGAACAGGTCATCGCCGATACCCAGGTCAAGCAGGTCATCACCACCGGCCTGGGCGACCTGCTCGGCGCCAAGGGCACGATCGTCAACTTCGTGCTCAAGTACATCAAGAAGATGGTGCCCAACTACCACCTGAAGGGCGCGATCCGCTTCAAGCAGGCGCTCAAGCTGGGCAGCCGCCACACCCTGCCGAAGGTCGAGATCGACCATGACGACGTGGCGTTCCTGCAGTACACCGGCGGCACCACCGGTGTCGCCAAGGGCGCGATGCTGACCAACCGCAACCTGATCGCCAACATGCAGCAGGCCTCGGCCTGGATCAGCGCATCGGGCATCGAGATGGGCAAGGAATGGATCATCACCGCCCTGCCGCTGTACCACATCTTCGCGCTGACGGCGAACGGCCTGGTCTTCATGAAGTTCGGTGGCTGCAACCACCTGATCACCAACCCGCGTGACATGAAGGGCTTCGTCAAGGAGCTCAAGTCGGTGCGCTTCACTGCGATCACCGGCGTCAACACGCTGTTCAACGGCCTGCTCAACACCCCCGGCTTCGACACCGTCGATTTCTCCTCGCTGAAGGTGACCCTGGGCGGCGGCATGGCCGTGCAGCGTGCGGTCGCCGAGCGCTGGAAGAAGACCACCGGCGTCACCCTGGTCGAGGCCTACGGCCTGACCGAGACCTCGCCGGCGGCCTGCATCAACCCGCTTACCCTGGCCGAGTACAACGGCTCGATCGGCCTGCCGATTCCGTCCACCGATGCCTGCATCAAGGACGACAACGGCAACATCCTGGCGCTGGGCGAAGTGGGCGAACTGTGCATCCGCGGCCCGCAGGTGATGAAGGGCTACTGGCAGCGCCCGGAGGAAACCGCCAAGGCCATCGACGCCGACGACTGGCTGCACACCGGCGACATGGCGAAGATGGACGAGCACGGCTTCTTCTACATCGTCGACCGCAAGAAGGACATGATCCTGGTGTCCGGCTTCAACGTGTACCCCAATGAAGTCGAGGACGTGATCGCGATGATGCCGGGCGTGCTGGAAGTGGCCGCGGTCGGCGTACCGGACGAGAAGTCCGGCGAGGTGGTCAAGGTGGTCATCGTCAAGAAGGACCCGAACCTGACCGCCGAGATGGTCAAGGAGCACGCCCGGGCCAACCTGACCGGCTACAAGCACCCCAGAATCGTTGAATTCCGAAAAGAGCTGCCGAAGACCAACGTCGGCAAGATCCTGCGTCGCGAACTCCGCGACACGCCCGCCCCGTAAGGGTTTCGGGAAAGTTGAACGCGCTCAGGCCCGGGTCGGCAACGACCCGGGCCTTTTCGCATGCGCGGGCCCGGGGCCGGTGTAGCATCGCCGCGTGAGTGGACCGTTCGGCCCGCCGGCCACCACCTTGATCTGCGGGCCGCACCGCCGAGGACCCTTCCATGAGTACCATCGAAAAGCTGCCCAGCAGCGGCTCGCCCTATGCCACCATCCGCACCCAGGACAGCGCCGACGGCGCCGCACACTGGCTGTTCATGCACGCCGATGCCTCCACCGGCGTGCGTCCCTGCTGCCGCAAGGACATGCTGGACGAGATGTGGAGCTACATGAGCGCCATCACCCGCGGGCCGGCGCAGCGCCACAGCGGCCAGCTGCGCCATTTCGTGCTGGCCTCCGACGCCGCCGCCTACAACCTGGGCGGCGACCTGGACCTGTTCACCCGCCTGATCCGCGAAGGCAACCGCGACCTGCTGCTGACCTACGCCCAACGCTGCGTGGAGGGCGTTCACCACCTGCACACCGGCTTCGGCGGCGACGTCCGCTCGATCGCCCTGATCCAGGGCGATGCGCTGGGCGGTGGCCTGGAAATGGCCCTGGCCTGCCACACCATCGTGGCCGAGGAAGGGTGCGGCATGGGCCTGCCCGAAGTGCTGTTCGGCCTGTTCCCGGGAATGGGCGCCTACTCGTTCCTGTGCCGCCGGGTGGCGCCGCAGCTGGCCGAGAAGATCATCCTCGATGGCCGTATCTACAGCGCCGAGGAGATGCACGCGATGGGCGTGGTCGACGTGCTGGTCAGGAAAGGTGAAGGCCGCGGCGCGGTCGAAGAGATGATCCGCCAGCAGCAGCGCCTGCCGCAGTCGTACCTGGCAATGAACGCCGCGCGCAACCTGGCACAGGCGGTCAGCTATGACGAACTGCTGGAAATCACCAAGGTCTGGGTCGATTCGGCACTGGCCCTGGGCGATCGTTCGCTGCGCACCATGGACCGTTTGATCAAGGCGCAGACCCGACGCGCCAATCTGGATGTGGCCTGATACGTTCCCCTCCCCCGCAGGGTTCAAGCCCGGCTGGCCACCGGGCTTTTTTTATGCGGCGCGCAGTCATCGACAACCCACCGCGCAGGCCCGGCAGGCCTGGCTCTACCGCTCGCCGTCGTCGGCCACGCCGCGTGCCTTGCGTTCGGCGCGCGCATCCAGCGCCTGCCGGCCTTCCTTGATGGCCCCCTGCAGCACCGCAAGACGCTGCCGCCATTCGGCCTTGAGCTGCCAGTCGGCCATCCGCATTAACTCACCGGCGCGGTTGGACGCGCGCACCAGGCCCAGGTTGCTGGCCACGCCCTTGATCGCGTGCGACTGCTCGCGGAAAGCACCCCAGCGTGCCGCTTCACCATCACCTTCGGCCTTGCGCAGGCACGATTCGGCATCGTCCAGGCACTGGCGGATGAACTCGCGCTCGAAACCCTCGCCCATTCCCAGCGACGCCAGCTCGTCAAGCACGCCGGTATCGAGCACGCCATCGAGGTTGGTGACGGTGCGCACGATCGGCGGCGCACTGGCCTTGAGCTGAGCGTTGTTGGCAATCTCGGCCAGGGTGTCCAGCAGTCGCACGGCCACCACGGGCTTGGCCAGGAACGCATGTGCACCGGCCTGGGTACAGCGCTGGATGGCTTCGGGAGTGACGTCGGCGCTGAGCACCAGCACCGGCGTGCGCGGGCCGCCGCCGGCCTGCATCACCCGCAGCTCCTTCAGCATGTCCAGGCCACTCATGCCCGGCATGTGCAGGTCGACGATGGCCGCATCGAACTCGCTTTCAGCCAGTGCGTCGAGCACCGCCTCGCCACCATCGACGCACAGCACCTTGTGCCCGGCCTTCTGCAGCAGCCGCTGCAGCACCATGCGGTTGGCCTCGTGGTCGTCGGCGACCAGGATCTGCATGCTGCGCACGCGCGCGCGATGGCGCAGGAACGGATCGGCGAAGGCGATGACGTTGCCGCCGGCACCGGTTTCGTCGCCAGCAGCAAGGGTCGGTACCGCACCCGGGACCACCGGCTGCGGCGGCGCGAACGGCAGCTCCACCCAGAAGTGGCTGCCCTGCGGCGGGTTGTCCAGGTAACCGATCTCGCCGTCCATGGCTTCCACCAGCCCCTTGGCGATGGTCGTGCCCAGGCCGGTACCCTCATGGCGGCGGGCCATGCTGACGTCGGCCTGCTCGAAGGCCTCGAACAGACGCGGACGCATCGCCGGTGCAACGCCGATGCCGGTGTCGAGAATGTCGAAGCGCAGCCGCACCCCACCCTGGGTGTCGGCGTGGACAACGCTGACGCGGATCTCGACCCGGCCGTGATCGGTGAACTTGACCGCGTTGCCGGCCAAGTTGAGCAGGATCTGCCGCAGATGCCCGACATCGCCGCGCAGGGTCGGCGGCACGGTCTCGGCCACCTTCACCCGGTAGTCCAGGCGCTTGGCCTTGGCCTGCGGCAACAGGATCAGGCCGATCGCCTGCATCACTTCGGAAAGAACGAAATCCTCGGCGACCACGCGCAGCTTGCCGGCCTCGATCGCCGAGATGTCCAGCACTTCCTCGACCAGCGCCAGCAGGCTGCGCGATGACGCCTGGATGGTACTCACGCACTCACGCTGCTCGTCATCCAGGCGCGTGGTCGCCAACACTTCTGTCATGCCATTCAATCCATTGAGTGGGGTACGAAACTCGTGGCTCATGTTGGCCAGGAATCGACTCTTGGCTTCGCTGGCGCGCCGCGCCTCGGCCATCGCTTCGGTCAACTGCCGCAGCAGCGTGGAAAAATACAGGGGAACCGCCGCCAGGCCAAGCCACAGGCCGATGGCCAGGCGTGCGTTCTGTTGCCAATAGGGGGTCGACAGCGCGGTACTGCCGAAGCTGACCATCGCCATCGCCACGGCCACATACAGGTAGTGGTTGCCGAAGCGCATGCCGTTGCCCACCGTCACCCACATCACCACGATGTAGACCCACGACAGCGGCTCGCCCATCTGGATCATGCCGGCAGCGATCAGGCCGTAGTCGGCCAGCATGCCCAGTACGCGGCGCGGATCGGAACGCTGCGGCCGCCACAGCAACCAGCCGAACAACAGCAGCGACAGACTCAGCCCCGTCAACACGATCGCCAGCACACCGACATACTGGGTGTGCGGCAGATCGTGCCGCGCCGAAGGCAGCAGCACGTAAGCCAGGATCAGGCTGATCAGGACGATGCGGACGATCTGCTGCCCGTGCTCGCTGTCCTGCCGCTGGGACAGGCGCAACCGCAATCGCGACAGCAGGCGTTTCACGCGCCCAGTCCCGGCCGTGCAGAGGCGGTGGAGTGCTCGGCGCAGATCTGTTCCAGCTGCTCACGGCCGCGCAGCAACGCGTCCACGCAACGCGGATCGAACAGGCGCCCGCGCTGGGCATACAGGTAGGCCATGGTGGCTTCCATCGTCCACGCTTCCTTGTAGGGGCGCGGCGAGATCAGCGCATCGAACACGTCGGCCACAGCGACGATGCGTGCCTCCAGCGGAATCGCATCGCCGACCAGGCCATCGGGATAACCACTGCCGTCGTAGCGCTCATGGTGACGCAGCGCGATCAATGCACCGACCTGGATGAAGCGGTTCTGGCTGCCGCTGAGCAGTTCATGGCCAATCCGCGGATGCCGTCGCATGATCGCCAGCTCCTCATCATTGAGCTTGCCCTGCTTGAGCAGCACCGCATCGGGAATGGCGATCTTGCCCATGTCGTGCAGCGGCGCGGCCATCTCGATCAGCTTGACGTCGTCTTCCGGCAGGCCCAGCTGCTCGGCGATCAGGCCAGCCACGCGCGCCATGCGCTCAAGGTAGGCACTGGTGCCGGCATCACGGAACTCGATCGCACGCGCCAGCCGCGAAAGCGTCTCGCGCTCGCGCTCCTCCACCTCGTGCATGCTGGCCAGCAGCCGCTGCTCCAGCGACAGCGCGCGCTGCTTCACGTTCTCGGTCTGCTGGCGCAGCTGCAACAGGTTGTAGCAGCGTGCGCGCAGTTCGCGCGGGCGGATCGGCTTGACCAGGAAATCGATCACGCCGGCTTCCAGTGCTGCCTGGCGGATCGGCTCGTCACCCACTACGGTGATCAGGATCACCGGAATATCGCGATGTTTCGGCAGCCGGCGGAAGCGGCGGGCGAACTCCAGCCCGTCCATCTCCGGCATGCGGTAATCGAGAAGCAGCAGGTCGACCGGGTACGATTCGCACCATGCCAACGCCGTCAACGGATCGCCGAAGTCATGCACGCTCAGTTCCGGCGCGATGTCCTCGATGACGTGACGGAGCATCGTCCGTGCGGAAGTCTGGTCATCGACGATGACGATGTTCAAGGCGTTCTCTGCCTGCTTTCTCGACCATGCTGAAAGGTCAGCGGGCGAGGATACCCCGCCGCTGTGCACGCTGGCACCCTGCATCGGCTCGACTCCCGTCACAAGCTCCCCGATTCATGATCGTCGTCACAATGTGAAGCGGATTCTCCACATCGCGGCCTCCCCTGACCCCATGAAGCCATAGCCGGTGTCAAGGTTGTGCAATAACGATACGCCGAGTGCGGGATGCGTCAATGGCGCCGTCTCAAACCGAGACGACGCGCACAAACGGACGCCGAAAACGCCGGTTACTGCTCCGGACGCATGTACGGGAACAGCAGCACGTCGCGGATCGAGCTGCTGCCGGTCAGCAGCATCACCAGGCGATCGACGCCGATGCCAAGGCCGCCGGTCGGCGCCATTCCGTACTCCAGCGCACGGATGTAGTCGGCGTCGTAGTGCATGGCCTCGTCATCGCCGCCTTCCTTCGCCGCCACCTGCGCCTGGAAGCGCTGGGCCTGGTCTTCCGGGTCGTTCAGCTCGGAGAAGCCGTTGGCCAGCTCCTTGCCGTTGACGAACAGTTCGAAGCGGTCGGTATAGCCCGGATCGTTGTCGTTGGCGCGGGCCAGCGGCGAGACCTCCACCGGGTGATCGGTGATGAAGGTCGGCTGGATCAGGGTGTGCTCGACGGTGGCTTCGAAGATCTCCAGCAGCAGCTTGCCCCAGCCGTAGGACGGCTTGACACGGATCTTCAGGCGCTCGCAATGGTGCAGCAGCGCGTCACGGTCGGTGCAGTCGGCCGCGGAGATTTCCGGGTTGTGGTGGCGCACCGCCTCGTCCATGCGCCAGCGGCGGAACGCCGGGCCCAGGTCGATGTTGGCGCCGTCCCACTCAACCACGGTGGTGCCGTTCACCGACTGTGCCACGTCACGGATCACGCCTTCGGTCAGGTCCATGATCTCGTTGTACGTGGCATAGGCCTCGTACAGTTCCATCATGGTGAATTCCGGGTTGTGGCGGGTGCTGACGCCTTCGTTGCGGAAGTTGCGGTTGATTTCGTAGACGCGTTCCAGGCCACCGACGGTCAGGCGCTTGAGGTACAGCTCCGGCGCAACGCGCAGGTACAGGTCAAGGTCCAGCGCGTTGTGGTGGGTGGTGAACGGCTTGGCCGCCGCGCCGCCGGGGATGTAATGCATCATCGGCGTTTCGACTTCGAGGAAGTCGCGGTTGTCCAGCCATGCACGCATCGCACGGATGATCTTCGAGCGCTTGATGAAGACCGCGCGCGACTCCGGCGTCACGATCAGGTCGACGTAACGCTGGCGATAACGCTGTTCGACGTCGGCCAGGCCATGCCACTTGTCCGGCAGCGGGCGCAGCGACTTGGTCAGCAGACGGATCGATTCGGCCTTGACCGACAGCTCGCCGGTCTTGGTGCGGGTCAGGCCACCTTCGACAGCGATGATGTCGCCCACGTCCCAGCCCTTGAAGGCGGTGTAGGCATCACCCAGCACGCTGCCCTGCAGGAACAGCTGGATGCGGCCCGATTCGTCCTGGATCTGGGCGAAGCTGGCCTTGCCCATGACCCGCTTGGCCATCAGGCGACCGGCCATCTTCACCTGGCGGCCGTTGCCTTCCAGGGTTTCGGCGGTCCACTGCTCCGCATCGGCGAATTCTTCCTGCAGGCTGCCGGCGAAGTCCTCGCGACGGAAGTCGTTCGGATACGCGATCCCCTGCCCGCGCAGCGCTTTGAGTTTCTCACGGCGCTCGGCGATCAACTTGTTTTCGTCGACGGGGGGGGTATCGGTAGCTTCGCTCATGGATCTGCGGGAATCGTGTAGTGAGGGGGAGTGTTGCGCCCGGCGCAGCCGGTTGCCCAGCATACCAAAAGCGCCCTGCCCCGGCCTCGGGCCGCCCCTGCTGCGGTAGCCGCCAACCTTGGTTGGCGCCCACCGTGTCGACCAAGGTCGACACCTACCGGGCTCCCAGGAACCMCTGCCGCAGTCGATCAACCTCAATCCACCGCCCTGGTAGCCGCCAACCTTGGTTGGCGCTCTACCGCGCCGGGCATGGGGAGGCATCCACGCATGGTCTGGATCTACTGTGTCGACCAAGGTCGACACCTACCGGGCTCGGGGGTCGACACCTACCGGGCTCGGGGGGCGACGCCTACGGGGCTCCGGGGGGGCGACACCTACCCGTTTCCCGGGAATGCCTGCCGCAGCTCATCCACCAGCACCCGCTGGTTCTCCGAATAGTCCACCGGCACCGACACCAGATGCACGCCGCCCGCGGTGAACGCTGCTTCCAGGGTCGGAATGAACTGCTCGATCGCCGTCACCTCGTGCCCTTGGCAGCCATAGGCCTCGGCGTATTTGACGAAATCCGGATTGCCGAAGGTCATGCCGTAGTCGGCGAAACCATCCACCGCCTGCTTCCAGCGGATCATTCCGTAGGCGCCGTCGTTGAGGATCAGCACTACCAGGTTCAGGCCCAGCCGCCGCGCGGTCTCCAGCTCCTGGCTGTTCATCATGAAACCGCCATCGCCACACACCGCCAGCACGCGTCGCTGCGGATACAGGATCGAGGCCATGATCGCTGACGGCAGCCCTGCGCCCATCGTTGCCAATGCGTTGTCCAGCAGCAGCGTATTGGCCACCTGGGTACGGTAGTTGCGCGCGAACCAGATCTTGTACATGCCATTGTCCAGCGCCACGATGCCGTCCGGCGGCATCACCTGGCGCACGTCATGCACCAGCCGCTGCGGCGTGAAACCGGCCTCTTCGGCGCGATCGGCGATGTGCTCCAGGATCGTCGCGCGCAGCGGCAGCAGTGCAGCGGCGTTGTCCACCCTGCCCTCGATACGGTCGGCCAGCAGGGTCAGCGAGCGGCCGATATCGCCGATCACCTCCACCTGCGGGAAGTACACCTGCTCCACCGCAGCCTGCGAGTAGCCGATGTGGATGACCGTGCGGCCACCCGGGCGCATCACGAAGGGCGGCTTCTCCGTCACCTCGTGGCCAATGGTCACGATCACATCGGCCTGATCGATGGCCATGTGCACGTAGTCGCGCTCGCTCAGTGCCGCCGTGCCCATGTACAGGCCCGAGCCACCGGCCACCGCGCCCTTGCCCATCTGCGTGGTGACGAACGGGATGCCGGCCCGCAGCACGAAGGCCGACAGCGCCTCGCTGGACTGCGGTCGCGACGCCGCCGAGGCGATCACCAGCAGCGGACGCTTGGCCTCGCGGATGATCTGCGCCGCACGGTCCAGCGCCTCGGGACTGGCGATCGGCCGATCCACCGGGTGTGGCGGGATCAGTGCAACGTCCTCGACCTCCATCGCCGCGATGTCCTCGGGCAGTTCCAGCAGCACCGGCCCGGGGCGCTCTTCCAGCGCCGTGCGGAAGGCCTCGCGGACGATGGTGGGGATGGTGCGCGCCGAAACGATCTGCCGCGCCGACTTGGTCAGCGGCTTCATCGTGCTGACGATATCCACGATCTGGAAGCGCGCCTGCTTGCTGGCCACGATGCCCTTCTGCCCGGTGATCATGATCACCGGCCACGCGCCGAGCAGTGCGTAGGCGGCACCGGTGGTGAAGTTCAGCGCACCCGGGCCGAGCGTGGCCAGGCACACGCCGGGCTTGCCGGTCAGGCGGCCGTAGGTCGCGGCCATGAACACGGCAGCCTGTTCGTGGCGGGTGATGACCAGCTCGATGCTGGAGTGGCGAAGCGACTCGACGACATCGAGGTTCTCTTCACCGGGAATGCCAAAAATGCGCTCGACGCCCTCGTTTTCGAGTGCGGCGACGAGCAGATCGGAACCCTTGGACATGGAATGACGTCCTTCTCGCAGTGCGTGATGATGGAACGTTGCAGGGATGCTGACAGGAACGGTGGATGGCCCGCGTCAACGGCGGTCGAACCACACCGTCTGCGCGTTGACGAACTCGCGGATGCCGAAGTGCGACAGCTCGCGGCCGAAGCCGCTCTTCTTCACTCCGCCGATCGGCACGCGTGGATCGGAGGCAGAGAAACCGTTGACGAACACGCCACCGGTCTGCAGCCGGCGCGCCAGCTGCATCGCGCGGGCGTGGTCGCCGGTCCACAGATTGCCGCTCAGGCCGAACTCGCTCTGGTTGGCCAGTTCCACCGCATGGTCGGCGTCGCGCGCGCGGCTGATCGACGCCACCGGCCCGAAGGTCTCGGTGTCGAAGGCCTGCATGCCCGGCTCGACGCCCGCCAGCACGGTGGGTGCATAGAAACTGCCGGGGCGATCGAGCTGCTTGCCGCCCACGAGCAACTGCGCACCGGCCTCGACCGACGCACGCACCTGTGCATCAAGCTGTTCAAGCAGGTCCTGCCGGGCCATCGGTCCGATCCGGTTGCCGGCCTCGCGGCCATCGCCCACGGTCAGCGCCTGCACGCGCTCGCAGAACAACGACACGAAACGCTCATACACGGCGTCTTCGACGATGATGCGCTTGCCGGCAATGCACACCTGCCCGGTGTTCTGGAAGCGCGAGGCCACCGCGGCATCGACCGCTGCCTCCAGGTCGGCGTCGGCCAGCACGATGAATGGATCCGAGCCACCCAGCTCCAGCACCACCTTCTTCAGCGCCTGCCCGGCCTGCGCGGCGATGCTGCGCCCCGCAGCGACGCTGCCGGTCAGGGTCACGGCAGCGATGCGGTCATCGGCGATGGCGGCACTGGTTCCCTCGCGGCTGATGTTGGCGGCGATGAAGGTGCCGTCGGGCAGGCCCGCGTCGCGCCACGCAGCGGCGAGCAGCCCGGCGGTGCCGACGATGTTTTCGGCCGGCTTCAGCAGGAAGCCGTTGCCGCCCATGAGGATCGGCACGGCCGCGCGCATCACCTGCCAGTACGGGAAATTCCACGGCATGATGCCGAGCACAACGCCCAGCGGCAGGTAGGAGACATAGGCCTTGTTGTCGGCCACCGCGGTCGGCTCATCGCGCAGGAACGCCGCACCGTTGTCGGCGTACCAGTCACACAGCACCGCGCACTTCTCGATCTCGGCCAGCGACTCGGCGTGGACCTTGCCCATTTCGGCAGTGGCCATCGCAGCGAGGGGTTCGCGGTCGCGACGCAGCACAGCGGCCATCGCACGCAGCACGCTGGCGCGTTGTTCCAGTGACTGCGCGCTCCAGGCTGCAAAACCGGCCTGGCCGCGGTCGAGGATGGCTTCCAGTTCGGCGTCGGTGGCGAAGGGGTGGCTGGCGATCTGCTGGCCGGTCGCCGGATCGCGGGAAATGGCAGCGGGGGCTGCGGGGGAAGCGGACATGCAGGTCTCCTGTTGTCTCGACAACGGGCGGCTGCCCGTTTCCTGACAACGAATGTGGACCCGATCGATGGCAGCAACAAGGCGTCTGCGTATCCTGTGACCTGCACTTACCTGCCTGAATGGGGTTGATCGGCAGGGCTGCGCCCTGGTACGCGCCATCGCATGCGCGCTGCCGCTCCCACGCTTCGCTACGCGAACCGCGGGCCCCACTTACCAGCCCCCATACCCCCGCCGCTTCGCGGCCGCCCCCTGACTCAGGGGGCTCTTCTCCAGACCCAACCCGGCGCCTCCAGTAGATCCACGCCATGCGTGGATGAATTTCCATCGAGATCGACTATCTCGAATTGAAACCGAAAAGCATCCACGCATCGCGTGGATCTAACGTGTCGACCAAGGTCGACACCTACCAACAGCAGCGGAGATCTGTCAGAGGTGGGGCGGTGTCGGAGTGCGGGGTGTCCGCGGCATGGATGCCGCGGCCAAGCCCCCATGGATGGGTTCACGGCGTCCCCGCACTCCGACACCGCCCCGCCACCCCACGGAAAGCCGGCTGTTGCTGTTGCTGTTGCTGTTGAGGTTGCCGGCCAGCGACCGGCACTACAGCAGGTGCAGGGCGCAGCCCTGCCGACCAACCTACCTTCGCGGCAGGTAGGTCACCAGTGACAGGTCATGCCGGCTCTCCGGCACCAGCGCCACGTACTGCAGGTCCAGCAGCCCGCGCGTGGGATGGTTCAGCTTCTTCGCACCTTCGTCGAAACGACGCACATCGTGCTCGGGCCACCACTGGCGGAACTGCTCGCTGTGCGCACCGATGTCCTCGGCCAGTGCCAGGAACGGCGCCTTGTCCGGCGCCTGCGCCATCGCCGCGCGGAAGCTGGCCAGCAGCCCGCGGGTCATTTCTTCCCAGTTGAGGATCAGCGTGCGGTACGGCGGATACAGGAACATCAGCCGCAGCGTGTTGCGTTCGTGCGGCGCCAGCTGACCGTAATCAACAAACAGATCGGCGATGGCCGGGTTCCAGGCCAGGATGTCGAATCGGGTATTGCGCACGTAGGCCGGGATCGGCTGCATCGCCTCCACCAGCTGGCGCAGGCCGTCGGTCACCGTCTCGTCGGGCGATTCCAGCGGCACGCCATAGCCGGACAGCGCGAACGCGTAGGCGCGCTCGTCGTCGCTCAATCGCAGTACCTGCGCCAGGCGCTCCAGCACCTCGGGCGAGGCGCGCACTTCGCGGCCCTGCTCGATCCAGGTGTACCAGCTGACACTGACCCCGATCGCCAGTGCGACTTCCTCGCGCTTCAGGCCCGGCGTGCGTCGGCGGCCGGCTGGCAGCCCCAGCGTTGCTGGGTCGACCCGCGCACGGCAGGCCTTGAGAAAGCCTCCCAGTTCCTTGCGTTCGGCTTCACTGCGCATCATCGCCCTGCCCTGCAGGTTTCAACGGCGTTGCGGGACGCCGAAGACGCCCCGCAACGCAGGGCCCGGGCAGCGGACGGTACCGCTGTCGCCGGGCACGCATCAGGCATCGATGCGCTTGGAGCCGACCGCCAGGCCGGCCTTCAGGCTGGCCTCGACGAACTCGTCCAGGTCACCGTCGAGCACCTTCTGCGTATCCGAACGCTCGATGCCGGTGCGCAGGTCCTTGATACGGCTCTGGTCGAGCACGTAGTTGCGGATCTGGCTGCCCCAGCCGATATCGGACTTGGTGGCTTCCACCGCATCACGCTCGGCGTTGCGCTTCTGGATCTCCAGCTCGTACAGCTTGGCGGCCAGCATCTTCATCGCGTTGTCGCGGTTCTGGTGCTGGCTACGGCCGGTCTGGCAAGCCACGACCGTGTTGGTCGGGATGTGGGTGATACGCACCGCCGACTCGGTCTTGTTGACGTGCTGACCACCGGCACCGGACGAGCGGTACACGTCGGTACGCAGATCGGCCGGGTTGATGTCGATTTCGATGTTGTTGTCCACTTCCGGCGACACGAACACCGAGGTGAAGCTGGTATGGCGGCGGTTGTCCGAGTCGAACGGCGACTTGCGCACCAGGCGGTGCACGCCGGTCTCGGTCTTCAGCCAGCCATAGGCGTAGTCGCCTTCCACGCGCAGCGTGGCCGACTTGATGCCCGCGACGTCGCCACCGGACACTTCCATCAGCTCGGTCTTCCAGCCACGCGATTCACACCAGCGCAGGTACATGCGCAGCAGGATCTCGGCCCAGTCCTGGGCTTCGGTACCACCGGCACCGGCCTGGATGTCGACGAACGCCGGAGCGTTGTCCATCTGCCCGGAGAACATGCGCTGGAACTCCAGCTTCTCCACGTGCGCCTGGTGCTTGTCCAGGTCGGCCACCACGGCCAGCGCGGTGTCCTCGTCCTGCTCGGACTCGGCCAGCTCCAGCAGTTCGGTGGCGTCGCTCAGGCCCTCCAGCACCGCGGCGATGCCGCCCACGGTCTTTTCCAGGGTCGAGCGCTCGCGCCCCAGGTTCTGGGCGTACTCGGCATTGTTCCAGACGTCGGGGCTTTCCAGCTCCCGCGTTACTTCCTCAAGACGCTCTTTCTTGGCGTCGTAGTCAAAGATACCCCCGGAGCGACAACACGCGATCGGTCAGATCGGCGATGCGCTGGCGGACAGGATTCAGTTCGATCATGTCGGCGGTTATGCATTCAAAAGATGACTGCAAATGATACCGCAGGCCGGGGTGAACCGGCGCAGAAGCCGGTCCCGCCCTGCCACGCCCCTACCCGCCCAAGGCCTGGCGCAGCAACGGCAGCTGGCGCCGGCTGCAGGGTACCTTGGCCCCATCGGCCATGTGCAGCAAGGCCTCGCCCCCATCCAGCGGCTCGATCGAGCGCAGCTGGTCACGGTTGACCAGCCAGCTGCGGTGGCTGCGCAGGAACAGGACCGGGTCCAGCCGCGCCTCCAGCACGGCCATGGTGATCCGCAGCGGGTAGTCATGCCCGCGCACCCGCAGGTTCACATAGTTGCCGGCGGCCTGGGCGTACTCGACGTCGGCCGTGGCCACCAGGAACTCCTTGCCCAGCTTGCGCACAAGGAAATGGTCGGGGCGATCGACCGGTTCGACCGGCGGGCCCTCATCGGGGGCGGCAAGCAGGGTCGCTTCACCCTGGCGGCGGCGGCCGAACCAGGCCAGGGCATGGACTGCCGAGACCAGCAGCGCATAGGTCTGGATGTCCTTGAAGAACTCGTAGAACCATTGCGCCGGCCAGTCCCCAAAGGTGTAGTGGCTGCCAAGCACGGCGTGGGCGGCCTTGCGCAGCAGGACCATCGCACTCACATGCAGCAGCCACCACGCAACCGCGCCCAGCAGATACGGCACCAAGCGCTGTCGCCAGGTATCGGTGTGCAGCGGCCAGCGCGAAGCGGCGCGGATCAGCACCGCCAGCAGCAGCAGCGACACCAGCGCACTGCTGAACTCGTCAATCGTGGCCGCCATCCATTGGGAGGGCAGCCCATCGCGCGCCGCCATCATGGCCTTGGCCAGCACATTGGCCGCCGCCGTCCCCAGGAACAGTACGACCCAGAACACGGCTGCCTGCCGCCCTTGCCTGCCGTTGCCCATCGATTCGCCACGCACGTCCGGGTCCTGCTGGTTGTACTCATCCATCACTGGATTATCGCCAACCACAGCCCCGCTGACGTACGCCATTCGTCCCCCCGCCCCGCCATTGGGCCCTGCCGGGCATCCAACCGCCCCTTGCTGCTGGCGACAGCCCACAAGGACTTCCACTCTGCGAGGACTCCAACACGGATACCGCCATGACCCGCCGCCACGACCTCGACACCCTGCGTATCGGTGCCTTCGGGCTGTTGATCCTCTACCACGTGGCCATGGCCTACGTGGCCGGATGGGACTTCCACCTCAAGAGCGTCCACACCGCGGAGTGGCTGCAATGGCCGATGATCGCGCTGAATCGTTGGCGCATGCCGCTGCTGTTTGCCATCTCCGGCATTGCACTGGGCCTGTGCCTGCCTGCGCAGGGCCGTTGGCGGTTCGCGTTACGGCGCAGCGGGCGGCTGTTGTTGCCGCTGTTGTTCGGCATCGTCGCGGTCGTTTCGCTGCAGGCCTACTGTGAAGCGGTGGACAAGGGCGACGTCACGCCAGGGCTCGGTGCATTCCTGTGGCGCTACTGGCAGTTCCGGCCGTGGCCGGGAGCCAGCTTCACCGGTGCCGCCTATGGCTTCACCTGGAACCACCTGTGGTACCTGGCCTATCTGATCCCTTACACGCTGCTGGCGATCGTGTTGGCCAGCGTAGTGCGGCCGCTGCACCACCGCCTGCCGGGCCTGCCTGCGGGCGACCGCTGGGTGGCCACGCTGGGCCTGCTGCTGCCGGTGCTGTGGCTGGCGTGGGCGCTGCTGGTGATCCTGCCCGCCCACCCGCCAACCCATGCGCTGGTCGATGACCTGTACGTCCACGCCGAATCGCTGCCCCTGTTCCTCGGCGGCTTCCTCGCCGCGCGCTGGCAGCGCGGCTGGGATCTGCTGGTGCGCGGCCGGCGGTTGACCCTGGCGCTGGCCGTTGTCGGGCTGACTGTCGAACTGGGCATCCGCGCGTTGGGGCGGATGCCCGACCTCGGCGATCTGCCGCAATGGGTGCTGGCGCTGCCGTGGGCGCAGACCGAGCGCGTTGGCCGAGCGCTGTACACCTGGTGTTCCCTGCTGGCCCTCTTCGGATGGGCGCAGGTCCTGCTGGCGCGGCCATGGCGTGGCCTGGGCTACTGCCGCGAGGCGGTGTTCAGCTGGTACATCCTGCACCAGACCGTGCTGATCATGCTGTTGTACTGGTTGCGTCCCCTGCAGCTGGGCGCATGGCTGGAGCCGGCGCTGGTGATTGTAGGCACCGTCGCCGGCTGCCTGCTGATCCATGAACTGCTGGTACGCCGTGTGCGCTGGCTGCGGCCGCTGTTCGGGTTGCGTGCCGATCGCAACGGCGCAGTGAGCATCACGCAGGACCACAGCGCCGGCCGCCGGGCATGGCCCGGCGCTACCGCACCTCGAACTCGCCGACCAGCACCGTCTCGGCACGATCCTTCAGCCGCATCGTGATCATCTGGTCCTTCTGCTTCGGCGTGCCCCAATGGGTGGTCAGGCGCAGCATCAGCGTCGTCGCACCGGTCACCAGCTGCTGGCGGCTGCCGAAGTAGTTCGCCTCCACCTTGTACTTGCCCGGCTTGGCGTTGCGCAGCGAGAACTGTTCCGGACCATAGCCACCGGTGAAGTCCTGCGACATCTGCCCACCCTGGTAGGTCAGGCGGTTGCCGTAGTACGCACGCTCGCCGTTCGGGTCGGTGACCCACAGGTCCATGTCGCTGTTGTCGGCATCCCAGGCCAGCACCACGCGCAGGTCCAGTGGCATCGCCTGCAGCAGGCGCGGGTCGATGCCGGTGGTATCCAGGCGCGGCGTGCTGCCGGCCACCAGGTTGGTCAGTTCATCCAGGGCGATCAGCGCGATGCCGTCGAAACGACCATCCCACGGCCGCACGACCACCTGGTACAGCGGCGCCAGCGCCTGCTGCGGCTTGCCCGCTGCGGCCAGCGCCAGGCCCAGATCACGGAAGCTCTGCGGTTCCTCCTGGCCCATCGCCAGCACCTGCTCGAACACCGGCACCGCCAGTGCGGGTGCATCGGCCTGCAGCAGGCGGTAGCCGAGAACGCGCAGCAGATGGCGGTTGTCCAGCTCCATCTCGGCCAGGTTGGACAGCACGCGCAGGGCAAGATCGCGCTGGCCCTGTTCGATCAACAGGTCGGCCACGTCGAGGAAGAACGCACTGCTGTTGGCGTTCGCAGCGCGCTCGGCCAGATAGCGGTCGTACAGCTGCGACGACGGCCCCTGGCGCAGGCGGCGGGCAACCGGCGAATCCGATTGCCAGGCGGCCAACCGGATTCCCAGCTGGCCGTCATTGGCGGCGGCCGGTGCATTGGACGCCGTGGGTTCGATGGCAACTGCATCCATCGCGGCCTCCAGGCCCGCAGGTGCCTGCCGCGGCGGCGATCGACGGGCGCGCGCGCTGCTGGACTCCGCCCGCTGCTCGGCGGCAACGGCCATCGGCGCTGGCGCGGGAGGAGGCGCGGCGAGCATCGCCACCGGGGCAGCCGCATACGCGTCCTGACCGACCACTTCCAGCGCCTTCGCCTGCACGCGCATGCCCTTCGGCCAACGGCGGCTCCACCATTGCTGGCGCTGCTGCCACTGCGTCACCACCTTGTCCAGGCGCTGACGGTCGGCGGCATCGCGATCTGCAACCTGGCGTGCGAAGCGCTGGTCGTACTGGGCGCGCAAGGCACCTGCGGGGCGGATCGCGTAGCGCAGGTAGTCGTCCAGCGTTTCCAGCACGATCAGTGAAGTGTCCGGGCCCACCAGGCTGAACTGCTGCGACAGGCGCTGCATCGCCTCGCGATTGCCGCGCCGATCGGTCGACAACTGCTGCAGGCGTGCCTGTGCCCACAGGCCGGCCAGCAGATCGCCATCGGCGCTGGTGGAGCTCTCCGGCAGTGCCTGCCATTGCCCACCGGCAATGCGCACCCGCATCGGCACACCTTCGGCCGCCAACCGCGCATGCAACCACAGCCAGCCCTGGGCCTGGCTGCGGCGGTCGACCACCACGTCCTGCACGCCACGGCCGGCATCGATCTGGACATCCAGTG
Source organism: Stenotrophomonas sp. 10L48 (assembly GCF_056395105.1). Taxonomy (NCBI): domain Bacteria; kingdom Pseudomonadati; phylum Pseudomonadota; class Gammaproteobacteria; order Lysobacterales; family Lysobacteraceae; genus Stenotrophomonas; species Stenotrophomonas sp. 10L48. The sequence goes on from NZ_JBFTIX010000006.1 coordinate 36,771, forward strand.
GCATCGACAGCAGCTCCCGTGCAGCGGCATCGATATCGCTGCCGAGCGCCACGAAACTGCCAGCATGCGCCTCGCTCCAACCGCGCAGGCGTGTGGCATCGGTGCGTGCGCCGGCACTGCTGACCGCAAACAGGCGCTGATCGGCGGCCAACGCCGGCAGTGCTTCCGGCCCATAGGTCAGCAGGCCGTCGCTGACCATCAGGTACTCCTTCACCGAGGGCTGCGGCTGCCACTGCGCCAGCGCGCTGGCGCCATCCGGCTGCACCGCCATCAACGCGCGCCGCAGTTCACTCCAGTCACCCCTGCGGATACGGAAACGACGCACAGGCTCGGCGCGATCACGCAGCACGGTCAGCGCGACGTTGCCCTCGCCCATCGCAGCAAAGTAGCGATCCAGCAGCGCGAACTCGCGGGTGCGGTCGCGCTGGCCTGCGGAACCCGAACCGTCCCACAGCAGCCCCACCTCCGACGGCACACGGCGCGGCGCGGTCGACGTCGGCACCGGCAGCTGCGCCAACAGGTAGTGACCGTCCTGCCAGCGTGCAACCTGCACCTGTGCCTTGCGCTCGGCCAGCAGCGTCCATTGCAGCTGGGCCGGCAACTGCGCGCCACGTCCTTGCCAGTGCAGGCGGCCATCGGCGATGCGGAACGGCGCGCTTCCTGCCTCAGCCCCCTTCGGTGCCCGCACGTCCAGTTCGACGGCTGCGGCGCCGGCGACGAACTGCAGCGGCAGTGTCCAACGCCAGCCCTGCCCGGCATATGCCAGCGGCTCGCGTACGACCAACTGCACGCGGCGGCTGCCGCCGGCCGGCAGCGGATACACGCGCAGCCGGAACTGGTTGCCGGCGGTCTGCTCCAGCAGGCCCGGGTCGACGCCACGGCGGGCGATCTCCTCGAACACCTGACGACCGCGGTCCTTGGGCACCGGTACTGCCTCGCGCAACTCGCCGTTGATGTCCAGGGCGAACCCGGTGATCTGCTGGCCCTCGGCCAGCGGGAACTGCAGCTCGCCTTCCAGCACGCGCTGGTTGGGGTTATGGAACTCCAGGGTGATACGGGTCTGGGCGATACCGGCCTGGACCTCGCCTTCGATGCCGGCATGTCGCAGCTGCACGGGCTGCTCGGCGGCGGGCGCGATCAGGAGCGGAGTGGTTGCCTGCGGTCGAGCAATTCGGGGCGCCTGAGCGCCGACAGGCCAGGCCGCAAGGGCCAGCAACAACACAGCGCAGCAACGGGTGAAGACCATGACAGGACTCCAGTGGGATCGTGACTGCTTGAACGCACCAACCGGGTGGACGGGGTTAACGTGATTCGATGCTGGTTCTTCGCTGCCCCTGGGCGCACCATGTGCGACTTCCCGATCCCGTGCAAGGATGCCCATGCGTTCTCTCCTGCTTCCCACCCTGCTGGCCCTGTGCTGGCCGTTGGCCGCCGGCGCCGTCGATGCGCCTGCAGGCCTCTATTTCCAGCATCACGACTGGGTCGTGGCCTGCGACAACACGCGCACGTGCCGCGCGGCCGGCTACGCCAGTGGCGATGACAGCACCCTGAGCGTGCTGCTGACCCGGGCGGGCGGCCCCAATCAGGCCATCAGCGGTCGGATGTCGTTGCAGCCGATCGATGACCAGCCGCAGCCCAAGGGCGCGCTGCACCTGCGCATCCAGCAGCGTGACCTCGGTGTGCTGGCGCCGGCCACGGAGCCGGGTGTCCATGTGCTCAGCGCGGCACAGACCAGCGCAGTGCTGTCCGCGCTGGTGCGCGATGGTGGCATCGCGGTTGTCGATGGCGCCGGCCACACGTGGCCGCTGTCGGACAAGGGCGCAGCGGCTGTGCTGTTGAAGACCGACGAGTTCCAGGGCCGTGTGGGCACGCCGGGCGCGGTGATGCGCAAGGGGGCCGCTGCCGAAAGCAGCGTGCCTGCCGCCGTTGCCAAACCCGTGGTGCGCAAGGCACCGACGCTGTCGACGCCACCGGACGACCCGGCGTTTTCCAAGCTGGCCGCCTCGCCGGCGCTGCGTGCGGCGCTGCGCGCCACTCTGGAAGAACCCAGCTGCGAAGGCCTGCTCGACACCGACCCGGATCTTCCGATCAGCAATTCACCACTGCAGATCCAGCGCCTGGACGCCAAGCATCTGCTGGTCAACGTCCCCTGCTGGCGCGCGGCCTACAACAGCGGTGATGGCTACTGGGTCATCGGTGAGAAAGCGCCCTACCAGCCGCAATGGGTGACCAGCGACGCGATCGACTACGGCGACGGGCAGATCGTCGCCTCGCACAAGGGCCGCGGTCTGGCCGACTGCGTGTCGGATGAAACGTGGACCTGGGATGGCACCCGCTTCGTCGCGACCTCGGCGATCAGTGGCGGCCTGTGTCGCGGCGTTCCCGGGGGTACATGGGAACTGCCGACGCGGGTGACCGACGTACGCTGACCCTTCCGAAGCGGTAGCGCCGGGCCATGCCCGGCATGGACTACGCCGGCAGGCAGTGCTCGACGATCAGCTGGATGGCGGCGCCGCCACGATAGTCATCGCAGGCGAGCCGGTAGGCGAGATGCACGTGGCGACCGGGCGCATTGCCGTGCCAGCCGCCGAAATGGATCGCGTTGATCGTGCCGGGTACGCCGGGCAGGCGCAGTTCCAGCTTCAGATGACGCTCCTTCAGCACGCGCCAGTTGGCCACTTCGAAGTGGCCATCGAACAGCGGCTCGGGAAAGCCCTGCCCCCATGGACCCGCCAAACGCAGCGCATCGGCATGGCGATGATCGAGTTCGTCCGCGGCCAGTTCGCCGTCGCTGAGCACCTGCTGCTGCAGTGCAGCCGGGTCGAGCATTTCCAGCACGGTGGCGACGAACGCGGCTTCGAAGGCAGCCAGATGATCCAGACGCATGCTCAACCCGGCGGCCATCGCGTGACCGCCGAAGCGCTCGATCAAGCCGGGATGGCGCGCATCGACCAGCGCCAGCGCATCACGGATATGCAGGCCGGCGATCGAACGCGCCGAGCCGCGCAGGGTGTCGGCGCCCGGCTCGGCCGGCGCGAACGCGATCACCGGCCGATGCAGGCGATCCTTCATCTTCGAAGCAACCAGGCCAACCACGCCGGGGTGCCAATCAGCATCGAACAGGCAGGCCGCCACCGGGCGCTGCCCTGCGGTATCGAGCACCACCCGCGACAGCGCGTGTTCGGCGTCATCGGTCATCGACTGCTGGACCGCACGCCGCTCGGCGTTGATCTGTTCCAGCGTCTGCGCGATGTCGCGGGCCTGCCGCGGATCTTCGGTGAGCAGCAGGGCGATACCCAATGCCATGTCTTCCAACCGACCGGCCGCGTTCAAGCGCGGGCCGAGCCCGAAGCCGATGTCGGTGGCGGTCAGGCGTGCGGCATCGCGGCCGCTGGCCTCGATCAATGCCTTCAGGCCGACGCAGCCCTGGCCATTGCGCAGCCTGCGCAATCCTGCACTGACCAGGGCGCGATTGTTGGCATCGAGCACCACCAGGTCGGCCACTGTGCCCACCGCCACCAGGTCCAGCAGCGTGGTCAGGTCCGGCCCTTTGCCATCGGCAAATACCCCCGCTTCGCGCATCTGCCGGCGCAGCGCCATCAGCACGTAGAAGATCACGCCGACACCGGCCAGCGCCTTGCTGGGGAAGGCGTCGCCGTCGAGGTTGGGGTCGACGATGACATCGGCCGGTGGCAGCTGTGGACCGGGCAGATGGTGATCGGTCACCAGCACCTGCCAGCCACGCGCCTTGGCCGCGGTCACGCCGGCATGGCAGGCAATGCCGTGATCGACGGTGACCAGCAGATCCGGCTGCAGCGCAGCCAGCTCGTCCACCAGAGACGGCGACAGACCATAGCCGTGCACCATGCGGTTGGGCACTGCGTGGAAGACGTGCTGCGCGCCGAGCATGCGCAGCCCACGCACACCGACCGCGCAGGCGGTGGCGCCGTCGCAGTCGAAATCACCGACTACCAGGATGCGCTTGTCGGCGGCGATGGCTTGCACCAGCAGGTCCACTGCTGCGTCGATGCCGGTCAGCAGTTCCGGCGCATGCAGGTTGCCGAGCTTGGGCAGGGCCAGCTCCGGCGTGTGCGCACCACGTGCGGCATACAGGCGGGCCAGCAGGGGCAGCGTGCCCTCCGGCCAGCTACCGGGCACGGCCGCATCGCGACGGCGGATCATCGGCGTATCGGAAGACGGCAGCACAGCATCGGCGGCAAGGGACATCGGCATCGCCGGGTTGCGGAAGACCCGCGCATGATACCCCGCTCGGCTCGCCAGGCTCTTCCGGGCTTGGCGCAAGCGTGGCGATCGCCCATGCTTGTTCGCTTCTGAAACGGAATTCGCCATGTACCGCCTGCTGTCCGTACTGCTTGCCAGCCTCCTGCTGCCACTTGCTTCCCAGGCCGCAAACACGCCGCCAACCCCCGGTATCGAGTTCGTACACCACGACTGGTTCCTGGCCTGCGACAACACCGGCACCTGCCGTGCAGCCGGCTACAGCCCTGAAAAGGCGGACAGCCTGCTGGGCCTGATGCTGGAACGTGCCGGCGGCCCCGGGACGGCAGTGAAGGCGCGGCTGCGGGTCGGTGAGGATGGCGAAAGTGCAGTGCCTGAAGGTTCAATGCGCCTGCACGTGAACGGCCGTGATCTGGGCCCAGTGCAGGACACCGGGGCCGACGAGGCAGTGATGCTGCGGCCGGCGCAGGTAGAAGGCCTGCTGGCCGCCCTGCCCGGCCAGGCCCGTATCGAGGTGATCGACAGCAGGGGCACGCGCTGGCCGATTTCCGATCGTGGTGCCGCCGCGGTGCTGCTGAAAATGGACGAGGTCCAAGGGCGCGTGGGCACGCCCGGTGCGCTGGTACGCCGCGGCACGCGTGCCGAAGCGAGCGTGCCCGCCGCAGTGGCCAAGCCGGTGATCGTGCGCGGCGCGCTGGCGGCCGGCCGCCCCGGCGATAGCGAGCTGGGCAGCAGCGAAGCGCTGCGCGACGCGCTGATTGCCACGCTCGGCGACAACGACGACTGTCCGCGCCTGATCGAGTACAAGGGGACGCCGGACATGGTGATCGAGCGGCTCGACGAGCATCATGTACTGGTGCAGGCGCTGTGCCAGATGGGCGCGTACAACTACAGCAATGGCTTCTGGATCGCGCGCGATCAGCCGCCGTTCGCACCTGAGACGGTCACGCTGGAGGCAGAAGGCTTCTCGCGCTCCGATCGCACGTTGTACGCGCGCTACAAGGGCCGCGGCATCGGCGACTGCGTTTCTGGCTGGGACTGGGCCTGGGATGGCCGCAGATTCCAGCCAAGCAGTGCATTCAGTACCGGCCTGTGTCGTGGCGTGGCGGGCGGGCACTGGACGCTGCCGACGCTTGTCAGCACGGTCCGCTGACCCGGAAGCCTGGAACATGACTACGCTTCGATTTCCTCTACTGGCGCTGGCGTCACTGACGCTGGCACCTGTCAGCTTCGCCGGCACGCCCGCGCAGTTCACGTTCCTTGAACAGAACGGACACCTGGCGTGCGACAACACAGGCACCTGCCGGATGGTGGCGTTCGGCCCACCGGCCGCGTTGATGCTGGGCGTGCTCATCGAGCGTGCCGCTGGACCAGACACCCCCGTGACGGCGCGATTGTCGCTGGCTGATGGCAGTGACGGCGCGCCCCGCAGCCCGCGGGTGCATCCAGAGGGCCGGCTGCGGCTGCATGTGGATGGCGCGGACCTGGGTGATATCGGCCCGGTGGATGCGCTTGAGGCCGGCCTGGCTCTGGCACCGCCACATGCGCAGGCGCTGCTGGATGCACTGGGGCGCGGGCGGCCGGTCAGGATGACCGACACGGCGGGCCAGACATGGCCATTGGCAGAGAGCGGTAATGCCGCACTGCTGCTGAAGATGGACGAGGCACAGGGCCGCTTGCACACCCCAGGGGCGTTGGTGGGCAAGGGTTTGCGGCCGGAATCGCACGTGCCGGCCGCACGGGTGGCACCTCGCCTGGTGCCGCCACCGCTGCTGGTTGAAGCCCACGACGAGGATGCCGCGCTGGCCGAACGTGCCGATCTACTGCAAGCGCTGCTACCGCGCGCCGAGGCCGGCGCGGGTTGCGCTGCAGCCTCTTCCCGCTACCTGCGCATCGAGCGGATCGATGCAACGCATGTGCTGGCGATGTTGAACTGCACGACCGGCCGCTACATCCGGCCAGCCGGCAGCTGGGTGATCCGCGACCGAACGCCCTTTGCGCCCGTGCTGATCACTGCATCCACGCTGTTCCCGCTCTACCCGCATGCCGTGTTCCTTGAAGAAGGCTTTGCAAGCGCTACGGACCGCTGCGGGATAGACCGGCATTGGGCCTGGGATGGAGCCCGCCTGGTGCTGGCGGCAACCTTCGTCGGCCGGCACTGCCTGGGCGCCGGTCAGCGCCACTGGCAACTGCCGACCTACGTTACGGAATCGCGCTAGGGCATCCGCCGGGCATGGCCCGGCGCTACCACCCCGTCAGGCGTCGTGAAGCTGCCGTGGCTTCTTCCAGAACTGCCAGCGCTGGCCGCGATCCAGCTGGAACTGCAGGCCGTCCTCGAAATCCAGCACCAGGCGCTGCAGCTCGCCACGCTTGAGCGCGGCCAGCAGCGGCCGGATTGCATCGTTGCCCAGCTGCTGCAGCGAGCGCAGCTGGCGCAGGTCGACCAGTGCATCGACCGACTGCTCGCCATCCACCGCGACACCTGCGGCCTGGGCCAGGCCCTGCAGCAGCGCATCGCGGCTGCGCACCTGCGCGTGCGGCGTGGCCACCGATACCGGCATCACGCCACCACCCCAGAACCACAGCGAATTGATCGGCTGCTGGCCCTGCGCGGCGCGCTGCTGGTTCCACGAGTGGGTGTGCAGCAGCACCTGCGCTTCGGTCATCAGTGCGCGCCAGCGACGGCCCGCCTCGCCCGGCGGCAGGTGCGAGAACAGGTCATCACCCAGCACCTCGTCGGGGCTGTCGAACTCCGGCAGTTCAGTACCGATGGGCAGGCGCAGGTACCAGCGTGACGGATCGGGTGCATCCAGCACGAAGCCTGCATCCGCAAACAGCGGCTGCAGCACGGGCAGCAACGCCAGCGTATCGGCCAGGCTGGGCCGCAGCGTTTCGCCGTGGCCCATCATCCGCGCGCCATGCATGTCCGGCACCATGCAGGCCGGATCGGCACGCAGCCAGCAGGCGCCGGCGGCATCACCGACGTCACGCTGGCGGGTCAATGCGGCCACCGGCCAGTGCGGCGCGGCCACCGTGAAGTGGCGCAGCAGCTGCGCGCGTTCGCCGGCGTCGCCCTGCGAGGTGGTGGCGCGGCCCAGGGCGCGCGCCACGTCATCCGGCAATGCAGCCACCGCAAAGCGGCTGCGTGCCGGCAACAGCAGGGTTGCCGTCGCCACGGATCAGTCCTGGTAGCTGACGCTGACGATCTCGTACTCGCGCTGGCCGGCCGGCGCATCGATCACGATCGAATCACCTTCCAGCTTGCCGATCATCGCGCGGGCGACCGGCGAGGAAATCGCGATCAGGCCGAGTTTGATGTCCGCTTCCAGATCACCAACGATCTGGTACTTCTTCTCTTCGTCCGATTCCACGTCGGCCAGGATCACGCTGGCCCCGAATACCACCTTGGAGCCTGCATTGAGCTTGCTCACGTCGATGATCTCGGCGTGCGACAGCTCGCCTTCCAGCTGCTTGATGCGGCCTTCGATGAAGCCCTGTTCCTCGCGCGCGGCGTGGTACTCGGCGTTCTCCTTCAGGTCGCCGTGCTCGCGCGCTTCGGCGATCGCGGCGATCACCTTCGGACGCTTGACCGACTTCAGGTGATCCAGTTCGTCGCGCAGACGCTGCGCGCCCTTCATCGTGATGGGTGCTCTCATGCGTTCAACTCCTTGTGCAGTTCCTGCAGCGACCAGACCGGGCCGGTACCGCGGAATTCCAGTGAATCCACCAGCGCCTTGGCACCGGCAATGGTGGTCGAATAGGTGACACGGTGCTGCAGTGCCTCGCGACGGATCGAGAACGAGTCGTTGATCGCGGCACGGCCTTCGGTCGTGTTGACGATATAGACGATCTCGCCGTTCTTGATCGAATCGACGATGTGCGGGCGACCCTCGACCACCTTGTTGATGATCTCGCAGTCCATGCCGTGCTGCTGCAGCCACGCTGCGGTGCCACGGGTGGCAACCAGGCTGTAGCCACGCGCCAGCAGGGCCTTGGCCACCGGCAGCACGCGCTTCTTGTCCGGGTCGCGCACCGACACGAACGCCTTGCCCACTGGCGGCGCCTTGATGCCACCGGCTTCCTGCGCGCGCGCGAAGGCGGCGTTGAAGCTGCGGCCCACGCCCATCACCTCACCGGTGGAGCGCATCTCCGGCCCGAGGATCGGGTCGACGCCCTGGAACTTGGCGAACGGGAAGATCGCTTCCTTCACCGAGTAGTAGTCCGGCACGATTTCCTTGGTGGCGCCCTGCTCTTCCAGGGTCTTGCCGGCCATGCAGCGGGCCGCGATCTTGGCCAGCGGCATGCCGGTGGCCTTGGACACGAAGGGCACGGTGCGCGAGGCACGCGGATTCACTTCCAGCAGGAAGATGGTGTCGTTGCCTTCCTCATCGGTCTGGATCGCGAACTGGGTGTTCATCAGGCCCACCACGTTCAGCGCCTTGGCCAGCTCGACCACCTGGCGACGCAGCTCGGCCTGGGTTTCAGCCGACAGCGAGTAAGGCGGCAGCGAGCAGGAGGAATCGCCCGAGTGCACGCCAGCCTCTTCGATGTGCTCCATCACGCCACCGATCAGGACGTTGCCCTGGGCGTCGGCGATGATGTCCACGTCGCACTCGACGGCGTTGTCGAGGAAGCGATCCAGCAGCACCGGCGAATCGTTGGACACCTTCACCGCGTCACGCACGTAGCGGGCCAGATCGGATTCGCCGTAGACGATTTCCATCGCGCGGCCACCCAGCACGTAGCTCGGGCGCACCACCAGCGGGTAACCGATCTCGCGCGCCAGCAGCAGGGCTTCCTGGTCGTTGCGGGCAATGCGGTTCGGCGGCTGCTTCAGGCCCAGCTGTTCCACCAACTGCTGGAAGCGCTCGCGGTCTTCGGCCAGGTCGATCGAGTCCGGGCTGGTGCCGATCACCGGCACGCCGTTGGCTTCCAGCGCGCGTGCCAGCTTCAGCGGGGTCTGGCCGCCGTACTGCACGATCACGCCCTTGGGCTGCTCCAGCTCGACGATTTCCAGCACGTCTTCCAGGGTCAGCGGTTCGAAGTACAGGCGGTCGGAGGTGTCGTAGTCGGTCGACACGGTTTCCGGATTGCAGTTGACCATGATGGTTTCATAGCCATCCTCGCGCAGCGCCAGTGCCGCGTGCACGCAGCAGTAGTCGAACTCGATGCCCTGGCCGATGCGGTTCGGGCCACCGCCGAGGATCATGATCTTGTCGCGGTTGCTCGGCGCGGCTTCACACTCGTCCTCATAGGTCGAGTACAGGTAGGCGGTGCCAGTGGAGAACTCGGCGGCACAGGAGTCCACGCGCTTGTACACCGGGCGCACCTTGTGCGCGCGACGCAGCGCACGCACCGCGGCTTCGTTGGTGCCGGTCAGCTGGGCCAGGCGGGCGTCGGAGAAGCCGGCACGCTTGAGCTTGCGCAGGCGCGCCGCATCCAGTGCGTCGATGCCATCGGCTGCGACCTGGGTCTCGGCGGCGATGATTTCTTCGATCTGGTCCAGGAACCACGGATCGATGTAGGACAGCTTGAAGATGTCCTCCACGCTCATGCCGGCGCGGAACGCGTCGGCGACGAAGAACAGGCGCTCCGGACCCGGCGCCTTCAGCTCGCGGCGCAGGGTCTGCAGATCGTCTTCACTGGTCAGGTCCAGGCCGGTCGGGTCGAAGCCGACCTTGCCGGTTTCCAGGCCACGCAGGGCCTTCTGCATCGATTCCTGGAAGGTGCGGCCCATCGCCATCACCTCGCCCACCGACTTCATCTGGGTGGTCAGGCGTGCATCGGCAGCCGGGAACTTCTCGAAAGCGAAGCGCGGAATCTTGGTGACGACGTAGTCGATGGACGGCTCGAACGAGGCCGGGGTCAGGCCGCCGGTGATCTCGTTCTTCAGTTCGTCCAGGGTGTAGCCCACGGCCAGCTTGGCCGCGACCTTGGCGATCGGGAAGCCGGTGGCCTTGGACGCCAGCGCCGAGGAACGCGACACGCGCGGGTTCATCTCGATCACCACCACGCGGCCGGTGTCCGGGTTGATGCCGAACTGCACGTTCGAACCACCGGTATCCACGCCGATCTTGCGCAGCACGGCGATGGAGGCATCACGCAGGCGCTGGTATTCCTTGTCGGTCAGGGTCTGCGCCGGGGCCACGGTGATCGAGTCACCGGTATGCACGCCCATCGGGTCCAGGTTTTCGATCGAGCAGACGATGATGCAGTTGTCCGCGGTATCGCGGACCACTTCCATCTCGAATTCCTTCCAGCCCAGCACCGACTCTTCGACCAGCACTTCGGTGGTCGGCGACAGTTCCAGGCCGCGGTTGACGATCTCGATCAGCTCTTCGCGGTTGTAGGCGATGCCGCCGCCACTGCCGCCCAGGGTGAAGCTGGGGCGGATGATGGTCGGATAGCCGACGCGGGTCTGGATCTCCAGCGCTTCGTCCAGGGTATGGGCAACGGCAGCGGTCGGGCACTCCAGGCCGATCTCGCTCATCGCCACGCGGAACAGCTCGCGGTCTTCGGCCATCATGATCGCTTCGCGCTTGGCGCCGATCAGCTCGACGTTGTACTTCTCAAGCACACCGTTGTCGGCCAGGTCCAGCGCGCAGTTCAGCGCGGTCTGGCCACCCATCGTCGGCAGCAGCGCGTCGGGCTTCTCCTTGGCGATGATCTTCTCGACGGTCTGCCAGTTGATCGGCTCGATGTAGACGGCGTCGGCCATCTCCGGGTCGGTCATGATCGTGGCCGGATTGCTGTTGACCAGCACCACGCGGTAGCCCTCATCTCGCAGGGCCTTGCAGGCCTGGGCGCCGGAGTAATCGAACTCACAGGCCTGGCCGATGACGATCGGGCCGGCACCGATGATGAGGATGGTCTTGAGGTCAGTGCGCTTGGGCATTTTCTTCTCTAAGTCAGTACAGCGTGACAAGGGGGAGTGATCGCACGCTGTCGATCAGGAAATCTCTTCGGGTTTCAGCGCAATCCCGCACTGGTCCTGCAATCCCTGGCTCAGTTTCACCGCAAATTCGTCAGGGACGCTCATTGCATCGAAACCAGCATCCAGGCGCTTGAAGGACGTACTGCCGAGAAAGGCGTCGAATCCGGCGGCGTACGCCTCGTCGTTGACGTTGACCGACGCGTCCGCTGCCGACTCCGGGAGCGCGCCGGTGAGGATCAGGTAACCCTTTCCGGACGGTGTGGCCAGGAAGCGCGACCAGTCCGCGACGATCACGTCACCGTCCTCGCCAAGGCTGTTGATCAACGACTGGCGCGCATGAACGTAGAAGAACGACTGGATGGAGGTGCGGGCGCATTGGCGATCGCTTTCGGCCAGCGCTTTGAGCGTTGGCACCTCCTCGACCATCATCGCCGCCGACGACGCACCGACCGAGTCCTTCTTCAACGTGTGCAGCAGCGCGTCCATGTCCGCAGCGGACGCCGGCGCAGCCTGTGCCGCACCCGCGGCGCAGCACAGCGACAGCAGCAGAGCGGCGCTGCGCATCAAGCCTTCGCCTCGGCCATCAGGGTCACGAAACGATCGAACAGCGGACCGACGTCATGCGGGCCCGGCGAGGCTTCCGGGTGGCCCTGGAACGAGAACGCCGGCACATCGGTGCGGGCGATGCCCTGGTTGGTGCCGTCGAACAGCGAACGGTGGGTCACTCGCAGCGTGGCCGGCAGACTGGCTTCATCGACCGCGAAGCCGTGGTTCTGCGAGGTGATCATCACCCGGCCGCTGTCCAGGTCCTGCACCGGATGGTTCGCGCCGTGGTGGCCATGGCCCATCTTGATCGTCTTCGCGCCCGAGGCCAGGCCCAGCAGCTGATGGCCCAGGCAGATGCCGAAGGTCGGGATCTTCACGTCGATGAAGGTCTTGATCGCGGCGATCGCGTAGTCGCACGGTTCCGGGTCACCCGGGCCGTTGGACAGGAACACGCCGTCCGGCTTCAGCGCCAGCACTTCAGCGGCCGGGGTCTGCGCCGGCACCACGGTGACCTCGCAGCCGCGCTCGGCCAGCATGCGCAGGATGTTGGTCTTCACGCCGAAGTCGTACGCCACGACCTTGTACTGGGCCGGCACGCTGACGAAGGCGTTGGCGTCCAGGTCCAGCTGGCCCTCGGTCCAGACGTAGGTCTTGTCGGTAGTCACGACCTTGGCCAGATCCATGCCCTTCAGGCCCGGGAACTTGCGGGCCGCTTCCAGTGCCTTTTCCGCATCGATGCCGTCGCCGGCCATCAGCGCGCCGTTCTGGGCGCCCTTCTCGCGCAGGATGCGGGTCAGCTTGCGGGTGTCGATGCCAGCGATGGCGACCACGCCACGCTGGATCAGCCAGTCCTGCAGCGACACCTGGCTGCGCCAGCTGCTCGGGCGGCGCGGTACGTCGCGCACGATCAGGCCGGCCGACCACACCTTGGACGCTTCATCGTCCTGGTCGGTCATGCCGGTGTTGCCAATGTGCGGATAGGTCAGCGTGACCATCTGCCGGGCGTAGGACGGGTCGGTCAACACTTCCTGGTAGCCGGTCATGGCGGTGTTGAACACCACTTCACCGACGGACAGGCCGGGCGCGCCTACGGATTCGCCCTCGAATACGGTGCCGTCTTCGAGGACGAGGATTGCGGCTTGGGTCACGGAATTCTCACTTTGGCTACCGAGGGGGTGCCGAAGTCACGCCTGCGCTCACGGAAATCCGGTTGCAAAAAAGCGCGGACGTACGGTCTGGGACCGGTCCGGCTTTCGTGATTCGGCGAGTGCGAATTGTAGCGGTGCCGGGGCGCTCGCGCCAGCGGTTATCGCCATTCATGAACAGGCGATTGCGCATTCATTTCAATCCGGGGCCGTATGCAGGCACCCAAGGGTAGCGCCGGGCCATGCCGTCACGTACCCGGTAGCTGCCAGCCGCCCGGCCCTGCAGCTGGCGAGCGGCAAACAGCGCCCCGCGGGCAAAGATGTCGCGGTTGGTGGCCCGGTGCACCAGCTCGATGCGCTCGCCCAGGCCGGTGAACTGCACCAGATGCTCGCCGACGATGTCTCCGGCGCGCAGGCTGGCGTACTGCGGCTCGGCTCCGCCCCGCTGCGCCGCGGCACCCAGGGTCAACGCCGTGCCCGAGGGAGCGTCCTTCTTCTGCGTATGGTGCGATTCGACGATGTCGCAGTTCCAGCCGGCCAGCGCCTGCGCTGCACGTTCCACCAGCTCATCGAGCACCGCCACGCCCAGGCTGAAGTTCGACGCCCACACCAGCGGGATCTTCGCCGCCGCTGCTTCCAGTGCCTGGCGCTGCACACTGGAAATACCGGTGGTGCCCGATACCAGTCCTGCACCGCGCTCCACGCACAGTGCCAGCAGCGCATCGAAGCCCTCGGGCAGGCTGAAGTCGATCGCCACATCGAACACCGGCGCCCCCGGCAACTCGCTGGCCGCGAAGAACGGCACGCCGTCGATCACCCGCTGCGCCGGCGCGCGGCCGGTCACCGCAGCGACGATCTGCAGGGAATCAGGATGTTCGGCGGCCAGCCGCAACAGGGCCTGGCCCATGCGCCCGGAGGCGCCGTGAATAAGCAATCGCAGGGGAGTCTGGTTCATGCACGCAGGCTAGCGGCAGCACGCATGGTCCGGCAAGCACTGTCGCTGCTACGCTGCGTGCCCCTTCAAGCGCTGGCCCGCACCTCATGCACCTTTGCAAACCGCCCGCGCCAAGCGCTGAAGCCATCATGCCGCCTGCGCGGATGCAGGGCTGAAACGGTGCGCATTTCCGAAGTCGCCCGCCGTACCGGCGCCAGCGCCAAGGCCATCCGCCTGTACGAGGCACGCGGCCTGCTGCCGCCAGTGCCGCGCCTGAACCGCTATCGCGACTACAGCGAGCAGGACGTGGCCTGGGTGCAGCTGATCCGGCAGGCACTGGGGCTGGGCATCGGCTTGGCCGCCATCACCCGCCTGCAGCGTGGCGACGGCCAGCTGGACTGGCCAGCCGTGCTCGCCCTGCTGGAACGCCAGCGCACTGCGATTGCCGCCGAGCGCGAGCGGCTTGCCCGCGTCGAGGTCGAACTGCAGCAGGTGGGTGACGAGCTGCGGCAATGGCTGCAGCAGGGCGATGGCACCTGCGTGCTGGTTCCCGCTGGCTGCCCTGGCGGGGTTTGACTCTGCCCTTGGGGCATAGCGCAACGTCGGTCGCCTTCCAGCCTCCGAGACTGCCGTGTCCCGTTCCATCCTGATCCTGCTTGGCCATCCCGACCGCGACAGCCTGTGCGGCGCCCTCGCCCAGCGCTACGCGACCGCCGCCCGCAACGCCGGCCACCGCGTGCACATGATCGCCCTGGGCGACCTTCAGTTCGACCCGGTGCTGCGCCACGGTTATCGCCAGATACAGCCGTTGGAAACCGACCTGCAGGATGCAGCAGACGCGATCCAGGCCTGCGACCACCTGGTGCTGGTCTACCCGACGTGGTGGGGCGCGATGCCGGCACTGCTGAAGGGCTTCTTCGATCGCGTGCTGCTGCCGGGCTTCGCCTTCCGCTACCGTCGCGATTCGGTGTGGTGGGACCGGCTGCTGGCGGGGCGCAGCGCGCGGGTCATCACCACGCTGGATACGCCGCCCTGGTACTACCGCTGGATCTACCGCGATCCGGGCATCACCCAGATCCGTGCCACCATCCTTGAGTTCTGCGGCATCCGCCCGGTGCGGGTCAGCCGGCTGGGCCCGGTGCGCAGTAGCACGCCGCAACAGCGCGAACGCTGGTTGGCACTGGCAGCGGAGCTTGGCACCCGGGCAGGTTGAGGCATCGCCGCGAACCGGTCGCCTCACCCTGCCTGCAACGTAGATCCAAGTCCTGCGTGGATGATCAATTCCGACACCGCTGGAGGGCAGCGCTGGGGATGGGTAGATCCACGCCATGCGTGGATGATCAATCGGCAGTGCGGACCAAGGTCCGCACCCACCAGGGAAGGTCCGCACTCACCAGGGCAGCGCCCAGACGCCTCTCTAGTGCTGCTTCGGCGGCGTCGGTCCGCAGCTGTCGCAGCCGCCGCACGCACCGCCACCGCCAGTGGCCGGCGGCGCGATCTTCCGGCCCAGCGCCTGCAGCCAGGCCGCACGGCCCGGCTTCAGCAGCGCCAGTGCCAGCGCGCCGCGCAGCTTGCGCACGGTGCCGGGCGCCTGCTTCTTCAACACCACCCACGCACTGACCAGCACGGCCACCGCGATGATCAGGTACTGGACCAGCAGGCCGGCATCCATCAGCCGCCTCCCAGCGCCACGGTCACCTGGTAGGTGATCAGCGCCGCGACATAGGCGGCAGCAAACAGGTAGAACGCCGAGAAGCCCATCGTCTTCCACGAGTTGGTCTCGCGCTTGATGGTGGCCAGCGTCGAAATGCACATCGGCGCGTAGATGAACCACACCAGCAGGGCCAGGCCGGTAGCCAGCGACCAGCCGTCGGCCACCACCGGCGACAGTGCGGAGATCGCCGCATCATCATCGGCGGCCGACAGCGCATACACCGTCGCCAGCGAGGACACCGCTACTTCGCGCGCAGCGAGGCCCGGGATCAGCGCGATGCAGATCTGCCAGTTGAAGCCCAGCGGCGCGAAGATCGCGGTCATCGCGTGGCCGATCTGGCCGGCGTAGCTGTAGTCGATGGCCGGCATCGTCGCGTCGGCGGGCGCGCCCGGGAACGACAGCAGGAACCACAGCAGGATGGTCAGCGCCAGGATGATGCCGCCGACACGCTTGAGGAAGATCATGCCGCGCTCGTACAGGCCGACGGCGAGGTCGCGCGGATGCGGAATGCGGTACGACGGCAGCTCCAGCATCAGCGGGTGCTCGCTCTTGTCGCGACGCCACTTCTTCATCACCCACGACATCACCAGCGCGCTGAGGATGCCGGCCACGTACAGGCCGAACAGCACCAGGCCCTGCTGGTTGAAGATGCCGATCCTGCCGGCCGGTATGAACGCACCGATCAGCAGCGCATATACCGGCAGCCTTGCCGAGCAGGTCATCAGCGGTGCCACCAGGATCGTGGCCAGGCGGTCACGCGGGTCCTGGATGCTGCGGGTGGCCATGATGCCCGGCACCGCGCAGGCAAAGCTGGACAGCAGCGGGATGAACGACCGCCCCGACAGGCCGGCCGCCGCCATCATGCGGTCCAGCAGGAACGCGGCGCGTGGCAGGTAACCGGACTCTTCCAGCGCCAGGATGAAGGCGAACAGGATCAGGATCTGCGGCAGGAACACCACCACGCCGCCCAGGCCGGCGATGATGCCGTCGGTCAGCAGGCTGGTCAGCGGACCCGCCGGCAGCACGCTGGCGGCCAGCTCACCCAGCCAGGCAAAGCCGGCCTCGATGCCATCCATCAACGGCGTGGCCCAGGCGAACACCGCCTGGAAGATCAGGAACATCACCACCACCAGCGTGATCAGGCCGAACACCGGATGCAGCAGCCAGCGGTCCAGCGTGTCGTCGATCTTCGCCGTCCGTGCCGGCATGCGTACGGCTGCGGCCAGGATCGCGCGCACCTGCGCGTGGTAGTCCACGCCGCTCTCAACGCCGGCCAGCGGCGCATCCAGGTGCGGCACCATCGTATCCAGGCGTTCCACCAGTGCACGCGCGCCCTGCTTGCGTACCGCCACGGTTTCCACCACCGGCACACCGATCTCGCGCTCCAGCGCGGCCACATCGATCTGGATGCCGCGGCGCTGCGCGGCGTCGACCATGTTCAGGGCGATGATCATCGGCTTGCCCAGCTCGCGCAGTTCCAGGGCGAAGCGCAGGTGCAGGCGCAGGTTGGTGGCGTCGATCACGCACAGAAGGACGTCCGGCGCGGCCTCACCCGGGTAGAACCCCCGGCACAGGTCGCGGGTGATCGCCTCGTCCAGGCTGGCCGGCTGCAGGCTGTAGGCGCCCGGCAGGTCGAGCACGGCGAACTCGCGGCCGGACGGCGCACGCAGGCGGCCTTCCTTGCGCTCAACGGTGACGCCGGTGTAATTGGCGACCTTCTGCCGACTGCCGGTCAGCTGGTTGAACAGCGCGGTCTTGCCGCTGTTGGGGTTGCCGACCAGCGCGATGCGCAGCGGGGCGGCGGTTGCGGTGGCGCTCATGCACGTCCCTCCTGGCTGGCCGGGTCGATGACCACGCGCCGGGCCTCACTGATACGCAGCGCGAAACGGGTGAACCCGACCTGCACCAGCAGCGGCTCGCCACCAACCGGGCCTCGCGCCACCAGGCGCACTTCCTCACCCTTGACGAAGCCCAGCTCGCGCAGGCGCCGGGCGATGGCATCGTTGGCATGCAGGTCCTGCACGGAATCGACCACGGCCGAGGCGTGCAGGGGCAGTTCGGACAGCGTCATCTAGCGTGTTCTCTGCTGGATGTAAATGGTTCTCGATTCTAACATTCCCGCGTCGCGTCATGGCCCATGACCAATGGCCCGCTATGATCCATACAGGTATGGAGCAACCCCCGGAATCCCATGAACGATGCTTTGCAGATCGAGCGCAACGGCGCTGTCCTGACCCTCTGGCTGAACCGGCCGGAGCTGCACAACGCCTTTGACGCCGGCCTGATCGCCCGGCTGACCGCAGCCCTGGAAGCGGCCGGCCGCGATGACACGGTGCGCACGGTGGTGGTGGCCGGCCACGGTGCCTCCTTCTCTGCCGGTGCCGACATGCAGTGGATGCGCGGCATGGCCTCCGCCAGCGAGGCCGACAACCGTGACGACGCCCTGGCCCTGGCCCGGCTGATGCGCACCCTGGACGAGCTGCCCAAGCCCACCCTCGCCCGCGTCCACGGCGCGGCCTTTGGTGGTGGCGTCGGCCTGGTGGCCTGCTGCGATATCGCCATCGCCACCAGCGCCGCCCGCTTCGGCCTCACCGAAAGCCGCCTGGGCCTGCTGCCGGCAGTGATCTCGCCCTATGTGATCGAGGCCATCGGCAGCCGCCAGTCCCGCCGCTGGTTCGCCACCGGCGAGCACTTCGACGCCGACACCGCCCTGCGCATCGGCCTGATCCACCAGTTGGTGGAGCCCGAACGCCTGGACGAGGCCGTGCAGCGACAGCTTGCCCTGCTCGACAAGGCCGGGCCGATCGCCTCGGCTTCGGCCAAGCTGCTGGTCCGGCAGGTTCGCGACGCCCATGATCGCGACAGCCTGGACCGTGACAATGCCGCCCTGATCGCCCGCCTGCGGGTATCGGCCGAAGGCCAGGAGGGCCTGGGGGCCTTCCTCGACAAACGCGCGCCGCACTGGGTCACGGAGGCCTGACATGCTGGACCATATCGGCTTGAACAGCGGCGACCTGCCGCGCAGCAGTGCCTTCTTCCTGCAGGCGCTGGCACCGCTGCAGATCGGCGTGGTGATGGAGGTCAGCGCCGAACAGACCGGTGCCCACGACCACGTGGGTTTCGGCAACCACGGCAAGCCGTTCTTCTGGCTGGGCAATGCGGCGCCGCTCAGCCAGGGCGTGCACGTGGCCTTCGTCTGCGCCGAACGCGCCCAGGTTGATGCCTTCCACGCCGCTGCGCTGGCCGCAGGGGGGCGCGACAATGGTGCGCCCGGCCTGCGTCCCTGGTACCACCCGGACTATTACGCCGCCTTCGTGATCGACCCCGACGGCAACAACATCGAGGCGGTCTGCCACCTGCCCGGGTAGACCCCTGCGTCGCCACCAGGCGCAGGCGTGGCCGCTTGTGCGACCCGCCTGCGTATCTCATCTGGCAGCCCGGCGAAGACCGGCCGCCCCCGTTTCCCAGGAACCGTCGTGACCCCAGCCGATCCCATCCGCCCTGCCCGCCCCGCCCCGCTTTTCATGGGGGTGCCGCGATGAGCGATTTCGTCCGCATCGTCGAGGTCGGCCCGCGCGACGGGCTGCAGAACGAAAAGCAGGCCGTGGCCACCACCGACAAGATCGCCCTGATCGATCGCCTGTCGGCCACCGGCCTGCGTACGATCGAGGCGACCAGCTTCGTCAGCCCGCGCTGGGTCCCGCAGTTGGCCGATGCTGCCGAGGTCTATGCCGGCATCCAGCGCCGCGCGGGCATCGCCTATCCGGTGCTGGTGCCGAACGAACAGGGCTACGACCGTGCGCGCGCCGTCGGCGTGCAGGAAATCGCGGTGTTCACCGCTGCATCGGAAGCCTTCAACCGCACCAACACCAACGCCGGCATCGATGAATCGCTGGCCCGCTTCGAGCCGATCCTGCGCCGCGCGGCCGCCGACGGCGTGCGCGTGCGTGGCTACGTCTCCACCGTGCTCGGCTGCCCGTACCAGGGCGAGGTACCGCTGGCCGATGTGGTGCGCGTCGCCCGCGCACTGCACCAGATGGGGTGCTATGAGATCTCGCTGGGTGACACCATCGGCGTCGGCACGCCACGCAAGGCCCGCGCGATGCTGCAGGCGGTGGCTGCCGAGATCCCGATGAGCGCACTGGCGGTGCACTTCCACGATACCTACGGCCAGGCCATCGCCAACATCGCCACCTGCCTGGAAGAAGGCGTGCGCGTGGTCGACAGTGCGGTGTCCGGTGCCGGCGGCTGCCCGTACGCGAAGGGCGCCAGCGGCAACGTGGCCAGCGAGGACGTGGTGTACCTGCTGCAGGGGCTGGGCCTGGAATGCGGTGTCGACCTGCCGTCGCTGGCCGAGACCGGCCGCTGGCTGGCCGGACTGCTCGGCCGCGCGACCGCCAGCCGCGTCGGGCAGGCGCTGGCAGCGACATGAACGACAGCGGCCCGCGCGACCGTCCGGCCATCGGCGATACACCCGCCGCAACCGACGTCGCGCTGGCCGCTCTGGACGCGGCGCTGGCTGCTTCGCCGCCGCCGGCCCAGGCCAGGCTGCTGCGCCAGGCACGGCAGGCGCTGGCCGATGCGCAGCAGCGCGAACTGGATACCCAGGCCCGCTATGCCGCGTTGTTCGACGCCGTGCCCGACCCGGTCAGCATCCTCAGCGCCGAAGGCGTGGTGCTGGACGTCAACCGCGCCGGCATCGTCGCCTACGACCGCCCGCGCGAGGACATCGTCGGCCAGCCGATCGAACTGCTCAATCCCGACCTGCCCAGCGACCATCTGCAACCGGTGTGGGAAGCACTGAACCGCGGCGACACCTACGTCATCGAAGTGACCAACATGCGCGGTGATGGCAGCCGCTTTCCGGTGGAGGTGCACTCGGCCGGCTTCCAGGACCGCGGCCAACCCTGCATCGTCGCCGTCGCCCGCGACCTGAGCGGGCGCTGGCGCGCAGAGTCGCGCTATCGCCTGTTGATGGAATCGATCGACAAGGGCGTGATCCTGTTCGACCGCGACCTGCGCGTGCTGTCGGCCAACCCGGCCGCACATCGCATCCTCGGCCTCACCGGTGGCGGCGTGGGCTTGAACGCGATGCTCGATCCCGAAGCGTGGATCATCGTCGACGAGCATGGCCACCCGTTGACCCAGTCACAGTGGCCGACCAGCCGCTGTTTCCAGGCCGGGCGGGTGATCCGCAGCACCATCATCGGCCTGTACCACCGCCCGCGCGGACGCATGCTGTGGTTGTCCACCACCAACGTGCCGGTGTTCGGCAACGGCTGCGACCAGGCCGACCATGTCTATGCGATGTTCAGTGACATCACCGAACTGAAGCGCAACAACACCCTGTTCGCGCGCGCGCAGTCACTGGCCCATATCGGCGGCTGGGAGTGGGATCGCGGCCTGCAGCGC
Organism: Stenotrophomonas sp. 10L48; assembly: GCF_056395105.1. Taxonomy (NCBI): domain Bacteria; kingdom Pseudomonadati; phylum Pseudomonadota; class Gammaproteobacteria; order Lysobacterales; family Lysobacteraceae; genus Stenotrophomonas; species Stenotrophomonas sp. 10L48. The sequence goes on from NZ_JBFTIX010000006.1 coordinate 57,695, forward strand.
CTGTACCTCACCGATGAAGCGCGGCGCATCGTCGGCCAGCCGGCCGACCTGGAGGACATGCCCGACCTGCTGGACTGCCTGCGCAGCGACGACCGCGCCGCCCTGCAGCAGGCGCTGGCCGATACCATCGAACACCGCAGCAGCTTCGGCCTGGAGCTGCAGGGCCAGCGCCGCGATGGCCACTCGTTCTGGATCCGGATGATCGGCGAGGTCTCGGCCGGCGATGTCGATGCCGCCCGCATCACCGGCACCGTGCAGGACATCACCGAGCGCAAGCAGGCCGAGGAAACCCTGCGCGTGCAGGCCCGCACCGACCCGCTGACCGGAATCATGAACCGCGATGCGGTGCTGAGCGACCTCGGCGTGCGCATGGACAGCCCCAGCCACGACCGCGTGGCGGTGCTGTACATCGACCTGGACCGCTTCAAGGTGGTCAACGACCTGCTTGGCCACAACGCCGGTGATGAACTGTTGATCGAAGCGACCCGGCGCATCGCCACTGCGATCGGCACCGAAGGCCTGCTTGCACGCTTTGGCGGCGACGAGTTCCTGGTGATCTGCGACCTGCGCGACCAGCCGGACCAGGCCGAACAGCTGGCCGAGCGCATCACTGCGGCGTTCTCGGCACCGTTCCAGCTGGGCAGCGACGAGTTCCCGGTGACCGCCAGCATCGGCATCGCCCGCGCACCGCGCGATGGCAACCGGCCGCAGCAGCTGATCCAGAACGCCGACACGGCGATGTACGAGTGCAAGCGCCGCACCCGCAACGGTTGGCAGGTGTTCTCCCCGGAACTGGCACAGCGCCAGCATGACCGCCTGCAGATCGAGAGCCGGTTGCACAAGGCCCTCGATGGCGACGAGTTCCACCTGGTGTACCAGCCACAGGTCAACCTGCGCAGCGGCGCCACCATTGCCTGCGAGGCGTTGATGCGCTGGCACAACACGCAGCTGGGGCAGATGCGCCCGGACCTGTTCATCCGCCACGCCGAGCACACCGGCGACATCGTGCGCATCGGCCAATGGGCGCTGCGCGAAGCCTGCCGGCAGGTACGGCAATGGCAGGACGACGGGCTCGGCCTGGTGCGGGTGGCGGTCAACGTGTCCTGGCGCCAGTTCGTCGGTGAGGATCTCGCCCGCTGGGTGCGGCAGGTGCTGGACGAATTCGGCCTGCCCGGCAGCGTGCTGGAACTGGAGTTCACCGAGCGGGTGCTGATCGAGGATGCGCCGGACACCCTGCGCACCTTCGCCCGCCTGCGCGAAATGGGGGTGATGCTGACCATCGACGACTTCGGCGAAGGCTACAGCGCCCTGAACTACCTGCGGCGCCTGCCCATCCATGGGCTGAAGCTGAGCCAGCTGTTTGTCGAAGGCATTCCCCGCAACCGTTCGGATGTGGCGGTGTGCGAGGCGGTCTGCGCGATCGCGCGCAGCCTGGGGCTGGGCGTGGTCGCCGAAGGCGTGGAGACCGAGCCACAACGGCAGTGCCTGCTCGACCTGGGGGTGACCGTCGGCCAGGGTTTCCTGTTCGCCCATGGCCTGCCCGCCGCCGACTTCGAGCGTCGCCTGCGCCGCGCCCGCGAACTGGGCTGAGGCCGGCGGCGCAGTGCACAACGGCGGCTGCCGTCGCTTCCGTTAGAATCGGCGGTTCTTGAACCTGCAGGACCGTGCAATGCAGCTGTCTTCCGTACGTGCCGTGATCACTGGCGGCGTCTCCGGCCTCGGCCTGGCCGTGGCCCAGCACCTGGTTGCCAAGGGCGGCAAGGTCGCCCTGTTCGACCTCAACGACGCCAAGGGCGCGGCCGCTGTTGCCGAGCTGGGGCAGGACAACGCCCGCTATTTCAACGTCAACGTCAGTGATGAAGCGTCCGTGTCGGCGGCCATCGACCAGGCCTGCGATTTCCTCGGCGGCCTGAATGTCGCCATGAACTGCGCCGGCATCCTCGGCGCTGGCCGCGTGCTGGGCAAGGAAGGCCCGATGCCGCTGGCCGGGTTCCAGGGCACGGTGATGGTCAACCTGGTCGGCAGCTTCAATGTCGCCAAGGCCGCAGCCAACCGCATGCAGCACAACGAGGCCGGCGTGGACGGCGAGCGCGGCGTCATCATCAACACCGCCAGCGTTGCCGCCTACGAAGGCCAGATCGGCCAGGCCGCCTACTCCGCCTCCAAGGGCGGCGTGGTGGCGATGACCCTGCCGATGGCCCGCGAGCTGTCGCGCTTCGGCATCCGCGTCAACACCATCGCGCCGGGCGTGTTCTGGACGCCGATGGTCGATGGCATGCCCGAAGCCGTGCAGGAATCGCTGGCCGCCTCGATCCCGTTCCCGTCGCGCCTGGGCAAGCCGGAAGACTTCGCCAGCCTGGTCGGCCACATCCTCGGCAACACCTACATCAACGGCGAGACCATCCGCCTGGACGGCGCCACCCGGCTCGCTCCGAAGTGATTCCCCCCGGGCGCCGGGACGGCGCCCTCCCCCAACGACCAACATCATCATGAAAGCCAACGACATCAAGAAGGGCAACGTCGTCGAGTTCAACAACGGCGTCTACCAGATCCGCGACATCGAGCGCAGCTCGCCGCAGGGTCGCGGCGGCAACGTCCGCTTCCGCTTCATCATGTACAGCGTGCCGGGCGGCAACAAGCTCGACGCCAGCTTCGATGCCGACGACAACCTGGTCGAAGTCGAACTGCTGCGCCGCCAGTCCACCTACTCGTACAAGGACGGCGATGCGTTCGTGTTCCTGGACGACGAGGACTACACCCCCTACACCCTGGACGCGGACGTGATCGGCGATGACGCCGGCTACATCACCGACGGCCTGACCGGCATCTACGTGCAGGTGATCGACGAGCAGCCGGTGGCCATCCAGCTGCCGGCCTCGGTGGTGCTGGAAGTGATCGAGACGCCGCCGGAACTGAAGGGCGGCACCGCCACCAAGCGCCCGAAGCCGGCCAAGCTCAACACCGGCATCGAGATCATGGTGCCGGAGTACATCGTCAACGGCGAGCGTGTGCTGGTGAACACCGCTACCGGCGAATTTGCCGGCCGTGCCGATTAACCGCGCTGCGCTGATCGCCTGCCTGTCCCTGCTCGTGGCGTGCTCGCCGCGCGCAGCGGACAGCACCGGTGACGTCGCCGCGGACGCGGTGACGCAGCCCGCCGCAGCGGACACCGCTGCCGCTGCGGTTGCACCGGCTGCAGATGAAGCAGATGCTGTGGCGACGCTGGCAGGTAGCCCCGAGGAGGAGCAACAGGCGCGGGCTGCCGCCGGTTGCAGCGTCCCCGACGACGTCGCTTTCGTGCAGGACATCCGCATCTACTGCGGCATGCCGGCCGATGTGCAGGCCTTCATCGAACGGGAGAACAGCTGCCAGCATTTTGCCGGCGAAGAACCCTACGACGACGCCCGTCGTCGCGAGCTGGAGGCCGCCATCGCCAGGTTCTGCGACGATCGAGAGAAGATCTTTGCCGACCTGGTGGCCCGCCATCGCGATGACTGCGCGATCCGGCAGGCGTTGATCGGCGTGAACCTGCGCTACGACCTGTCCCCCGATCTGGATCTGAAGCCCTGCGAGGGCTGACGCAAAAAAGGGGACGGAGGGGATGACGTCGTTCATGGCACAAACAACGTCATCCCCTCCGTCCCCTTTTTCTTATTTGCCGCCGAAGTTGCCGCAGCCGTGGTACTGGCGCGTGCCCACGGCCAGCATCGCCTTGGCTTCGAATGTCTCGCCACTCATGCCGTCCTGGCAGGTGGTGCGCTGGAAGCTCAGCTTGATGTCGGTGCCATCCGCCGCCTTGCCCACCCAGCCATCCGCACCCTCGGTCGGTTTGGCGACGGTGAAACGGCGCTCGCCGTAATCCACGTCCACCTGCAGGCCCGGCGTATCGCCGTCGACGACGGCAAGCCAGCCCGGCTCGTTGCCGGTGGCACGGAACGCCGCGTTGCCGGCACTGCCATCGCCCTCGGTCGCTTCCACCGCGCCACACTCGCGGTCCGCCTCGCCCTTCAGGCTGAGCAGCGCTTCGTCACTGCCACGGGTCCAGAAGCTGTTGCCCTTGCCGTCGCCATACTTCGCACCGGAGGCCGCACGTTCGGAGGACATCGCGAAACTGCGCCCGCCAATCACAACCGTCGCTGCGTCCTCTCCGTTGAAGGTCGCGCGCACATCAAGGTCGCCGCAGCGATAGAGGGTTTCGTTGCCGGCGCCTTTGCCGCCGCCATCAGCGTCGGCGGCCACCGGTGCCGGTGCCGGCGTTGCGGCCGCATCGCCTGCATTACTGGCGGCCGGCGCCTGGGCCGGCTGGCAGGCGCTCAGCGCGAGGCCGAGGGAGGCAGCCAACAGACTGGGAATTACACGCATGGCTCGACTCCTTGTCGAAACTACAGAGACCCTGGACCCTACCATCTGCACGCAAACGGGGCCTGAAAGCCGCATGACCCTGTTCAGCCTGCCAGCGCCGCCATCGACAGCAGCTGCGCGCCGCTGGCACTGGAAGCGCTTGTCCAGACGCGCAACAAGCGCAAGCGCTGCACGTGTTCGCGTCCCCGCCAATGCACATGCAGCTGAACATCGCCGGACAACAACGCCAGCCGACCACACAGCAACGTTTCAACTGCATGCACCTGCAGCGCAAGAATCTGCAGGCGCCCTTGCTGCCAGTCCCTCAACCAGGGCAGCTCGAGCACCCGCCCGCCCTGCCCGTCCATCATGAACAACACCGGTGACAGCAGCGCAGTGGCTGCGCCATGGTCGCCGTCCAGCAGCGCATCCCGCAGCTGCTGCTCCAACACGCGCAGCTGCGCCTCGTACAGGCCCTCAGGGTTCCTGCTTTCCATCCACCTGCTTTCCATCCACGCTCCCTCCCGGCGTCGGCCGGCGTCGGCGCAGGCGCTGCGCAAGCCACTGCTGCGCCCCCTGCACCACCACATAGAACACCGGCACGAAGAACACGGCCAACACGGTCGCACTGACCATGCCGCCGAACACGCCGGTACCGATGGCCTGTTGCGTTTCCTTTGAAGCCCCCTGCGCCAGCATCAGCGGCACCACGCCCAGCGCGAACGCCAGCGAGGTCATCACGATCGGTCGCAATCGCAGGCGTGCTGCTTCGATGGTCGCCTCGACCAGACCGCGTCCCTGCTGTTGCAGTTGGCGGGCGAACTCGACGATCAGGATCGCGTTCTTCGCCGAAAGTCCGATCACCGTGATCATGCCGACCTTGAAGAACACGTCATTGGGCATCTCGCGCAGCAACACCGCAGCAACAGCGCCGAGCAGGCCCAACGGCACCACCAGCATCACCGCAAGCGGGATCGACCAGCTCTCGTACAACGCCGCCAGCACCAGGAACACCACCAGCATCGACAGCAGCAGCAACCACGGCGCCTGTGCGCCGGACTCACGCTCCTGCAGCGACTGGCTGGTCCACTGCAGGGCGAAGCCCGCTGGCAGCTGCTGGGCAAGGCGCTCCATCTCGACCATCGCCTGGCCGGTGGACACCCCGCCGGCAGGTGTGCCGGACAGATTCAATGCCGGGAACCCCAGGTAACGCTGCAGCTGCAGCGGCGCCTCGGTCCAGTGCGGGGTGACCAGCTCGGACAGTGCCACCATGCCGCCTTCGCTGTTGCGGACATACAGCTTCAGCACGTCCTCCAGCTCCATCCGGTACGGCGCATCGGCCTGCATGATCACCTGCTGCATGCGCCCGCGATTTGGAAAATCGTTGACGTACTGCGAGCCCATTGCCGCCGACAACGTGGCACTGATGTCGGTGAACGCCACGCCCATCGCTTCGGCCTTGGCGCGATCGATGTCCAGCCGTACATTGCTGCCCGCCGGCAGGCCATCGGCATTCACATCGGCCAGCAACGGACTTGCCTCTGCCAGCTTCAACAGCTGCTGCAGGGCAGCGCGCAGCTCGGCCTGGCCCTGTCCGGTACGCGCCTGCAGCGCCAGCGAGAAGCCGGAGGAACGGCCAAGGCTGTCGATGGCCGGCGGCATCACGCTCATCACCTCGCCTTCCGGGACCGTTGCCATGGCCTGCTGCGCCGCCTTCACCTCGTCCGATGCGGTGCTGCCGCCGCGTTCACCCCAGTCCTTCAACATGGTGTAGGTCAGCGCCGCACTTGGGCCGGAACCGGAAAAGCTGTAGCCGAGGATGGCCTGGTTGGACGCGATCGCCGGCCGCGAGGCGACATGCTGTTCGTAAGCTTCGACCACCGCCAGCGTACGCTCGGCGGTTGCTTCGGCCGGCAGCTGGATGGAAGTCATGAAATAGCCCTGGTCCTCTTCCGGCAGGAACGCACCCGGCAACCAATGCAGGCCGATCAGCAGTGCCACCAGCAAGGCAGCGAACAGGCCCATCACCCGGCCACTGCGCCGCAGTACGGCCGCCACGCCCTGCTGGTAACGCCCGGTCATGCGCTCGAAGCCGCGGTTGAACGCACCGAACACGCCGCCGCGGCCATGGTGACCACGTGTGCCCTGCCGCAGCAGCGTCGCGCAGAGCGCCGGGGTCAGGCTCAGCGCCAGCAGGGCCGAAAACAGGATGGACACCGACATCGCCACGCTGAACTGGCGGTAGATCGCACCAACCGAACCACTGGCCAGCGCCATCGGGATGAACACCGCCGTCAGCACCAGGGTGATGCCGATCACCGCACCGGTCAGCTCACGCATCGCCTTGATCGTGGCCTCGCGCGGCGGCAGCCCCTCTTCGGCCATGATCCGCTCCACGCCCTCGACCACCACGATCGCGTCGTCAACAATGATGCCGATCGCCAGCACCATGCCGAACATGGTCAATACGTTGATCGAGAACCCCAGCGCCAGCATCACCGCGAAGGTGCCCAGCAGCGCGATCGGCGCGACCAGGGCGGGGATCAGCGTATAGCGCCAGTTCTGCAGGAACAGGTACATCACTGCAAACACCAGCAGCATCGCCTCGATCAGGGTCTGCAGCACCTTCTGGATCGATACTTTCACGAAGGGCGCGGTATCGAACGGAATGCTGGATTCGACACCCTGCGGCAGCAGCGGCTGCAGGTCGGCCATGCGTTCGCGCACCGCCGTGGCAGTACGCACCGCATTCGCACCGGGGCGCAGCTGCACGCCGGCGGCCGTCGCCGGATAGCCATCTTCGCGCGTGCCCCAGGCATAGCTCTGCGCGCCCAGTTCGACCCGGGCAACGTCGCCCAGCAGCACCCGCGAACCATCGGCACCGGCGCGCAGCACGATCGCCGCGAACTGCCCGGGCGTGGACAGCTGGCCTTCGGCACTCAAGGGCACGGTGATGCGCTGGCCGGGAACACCGGGCGAATCGCCGATGCGGCCCGGCGAGATCTCCAGGTTCTGCTGCTCGATCGCGCTGGCGACATCGCCCATGGTCAGGCCGTAGCCGGTCAGGCGGGTCGGGTCCAGCCAGATCCGCATCGCCTGTTCGGCACCGAACAGCTGCACGCGGCCGACGCCGTCGATGCGCCGCAGCTCCTCGATGATGTTGCGCGCCATGAAATCGCCCAGCGCCGCTTCGCTGACACTGCCATCGGGTGAGCGCAGGCCCACCAGCATCAGGAACCCGGAGTCGGCCGCCTCCACGAACAGGCCGTTCTGGCGCACGCTGCGCGGCAGGCGCGGCTCGATCGCCTTGATCCGGTTCTGCACGTCTACCTGCGCCAGCTCAGGGTCGGTGCCGGGCTTGAAGGTGGCGGTGATCGACGCTTCACCGGAGGTGTCCACCGACGATTCGAAGTACAGCAGGTGCTTGACGCTGGACAGCTCGCGCTCGATCAGGCCAACCACCGCATCATTCAATGTCTGCGGGCTGGCGCCGGGATAGCTGGCATAGATGCTGACGCTGGGCGGTGCGACCGCCGGGTAGCGCTCGACCGCCAGCCGCGGAATGGCCAGCACGCCGGCCAGGATGACGAAGATCGCCAGCACCCAGGCAAATACCGGGCGATCGATGAAGAAACGGGCCATGTCGTAGGTTCCTGGAAGGGCTCAGCCCTGGCGTTCGGATGTCGGCGGTGCGCTGGCACTGGCGACCGGCACCTGCCAGTCGCGCGGATCGACCAGTACGCCTTCCTGCAGGCGCTCCTGGCCTTCCACCACCACCTTCTCGCCGGCCTTCAGGCCGTGCCGCACCAGCCATTGCCGGTTGACGCTGCCGTCCACCTCCAGCGTGCGGATCACCGCCTTGCCATCGGCGGCGATGACCCAGGCATAGGCCTGGCCACCGGCGCTGCGGAGCACTGCCTGCTGCGGCAGCAGCAACGCGCTGGCCGGCGCACCACGGGGCACCCGCGCACGCACGTACATGCCCGGCAGCAACTGCCGCTCCGGGTTGTCGACCAGGATGCGCAGGATCACATCGCCGGTGCGAGCATCGACATTGACACCGGAGAACAGCAGCCGGCCGCGCTCGGGCAGCGGCGTACCCGCCGCGCCGATGATCGTCACCGGCAACTCGCCGTCCACCGCGCTGCGCTGCAGGGACTGCAGCTGCGAAGCAGGCTGGCGCACGTCCACGTAGACCTGGTCGATCTGCTGCACCACCGCCATCGGCTCGGCATCGGCGACGCCGACCAGCGCGCCTTCGGTCACCAGCGCCTGATCGATGCGGCCATCGATCGGTGCACTGACCGTGGCGTAGCGCAGGTCGAGCTGGCGTCGCGCAAGGATCGCGCGCGCCTCGTTGACCGCTGCCCGGGCCTGCTCATGCTCGGCACTGGCATCGTCGCGATGCTGCTGGCTGACCGCCTGTGCGGCCGCCAATGCCTGCAGCCGCTGTGACTGCACCCGGCTGCGACCCAGTGCCGCCTCGCTGCGCTGCAGGGCAGCCAGTGCCGAATCGACGTCGGCGCGGAACGCCGCCGGGTCGATCTGGAACAGAGGCTCTCCGGCATGCACCTCCGCGCCCTGCTCGAACATCCGGCGCTGCACGATGCCGCCGACCTGCGCACGGATCTGCGCGGTGCGCACCGCCGCCACCCGACCGGGTAGTTCATCATCGCGCTGCACCACCTGCGGGCCAACGGTGACCACGCTGACACGCGGCACGGCTTCGACGGTGGGTTCGGGGCGGGAGCAGGCCGTCATGGCCAAGGCGAAGGCCGCGACCAGCGCGACCGGAGTCCTGAAGGTTCTCATTGCTGTGCACAGTGCCGCAGACGCGGCTGAGGAATCATGAAGCGCGCAGTGTGCGTGGCGATGATGGGGTTTCGATGGAGGAACTGTGGAGATACGATGGAGGACAAGCACCTTCCGGCCTCGCCTTGCCATGCATGCCTCCCCTGCCCTCGCGGCGCTGGTCCTGATCGTCGAGGACGAAGCCGAGATCGCCGACATCCTTGCTGCCTACCTTGAACGCGAGGGCCTGCGCACCCTGCGTGCGGCCGATGGCCAGATCGCCCTGGACATGCATCGCAGCATGCGCCCGGACCTTGTGCTGCTGGACGTGCAGCTGCCGCGACTGGATGGCTGGAGCGTGCTGACCCAGCTGCGCCAGCGCGGTGAAACGCCGGTGATCATGCTGACCGCGCTGGACCAGGATCTGGACAAGCTGACCGCATTGCGGATGGGTGCCGATGACTATGTGGTCAAGCCGTTCAACCCGGCAGAAGTGGCGGCACGCGTGCGTGCAGTACTGCGGCGTACGCTGCGCAGCCCGCGGGCGGATGCGCCCAGCGCCCTGCGCGTGGGCCCGCTGCTGATCGACACCGCCACCCACGCGGTGCATGTGGAGGGCGACGGCTACAGCCACGAGCTGCTGCTGACCCTGACCGAGTTCAAGCTGCTGCATTGCATGGCATTGGCCCCGTCACGGATCTTCAGCCGCAGCGAACTGATGCACGAATGCCTGCCGGAAAGCGAAGCACTGGAGCGCACCGTGGACAGCCATGTCAGCAAGCTGCGGCGCAAGCTGGACGAAGTGGGTCTCACCCAGATTCCGGCCAGCGTGCGCGGTGTCGGCTACCGATTGATGGCCGACCGCTGATGCGCCGCTCCGGGCTCAGCCGGCACATCATCGTATCGATGTCGCTGATGGTCGTTGGCGTCATCGTGATGGTGATCCTCTCTTCGTGGCTGCTGTACGCCGTACTGATCGAGTTCTTCCCGGCCAGCGCCGAAGAGCCGGAAGGTTGGCTGCCAAGCGGACCGGAGCTGGCCTGGATGGTCGGGGTGATCCTGACCGGTCTGGCGCTGGCGATCGCTGCCTCGTTCCGACTGGCCCACCGCATCCTGTCGCCGCTCAATTCACTGGTGGACAGCGTGCGTGCGCTGGCTGGCGGCGATCTCGGCGCGCGCGCCACGGCCGAGGCCAACTCGCCCGGCGAGGTCGCAGCGCTGGTGGACGATTTCAACGCAATGGCACGCCGCCTGCAGCATATGGAAAGCGAACGGGTGATGTGGCACGCGGCCATCGCCCACGAACTGCGCACGCCGGTGACGATCCTGCGCGGCCGCCTGCAGGGCCTGGCCGAAGGCGTGTTCCAGCCCGATGAGTCGCAGTTCCGCAGCCTGCTCGCGCAGGTCGAGGGCCTGTCACGGCTGATCGAGGACCTGCGGGTGTTGAGCCTGGCCGACAACGCCCGCCTCGACGTGCGCCGCGCCCGTACCGATGTGGTGGCCGAGGTGCATTCGGTGATGACCCTGGTGGATCCCGCGTTCCGCAGCGCCGGCTTCGTGCTGGAGCTGGAAACCAGCCGCGAGGAGCACCCCGCCCATTGCGACCCGACGCGGTTGCGGCAGGCGCTGCTGGCCTTGTTGGAAAACGCGCGCCGCTATGCCAACCCGGGCAAGGTACGCATCGCCGTGCATGACACCGTGGCCCATGTGCAGGTGGCGATCGAAGACGAAGGCCCTGGCATCGACCCGGCCCTGCACGCGGACATCTTCAATCCATTCATGCGCGGTGACGGCTCACGATCACGCCTGGGCGGTGGCAGTGGCCTCGGCCTGGCGGTGGTCAAGGCCATCGCCGATGCGCACGGCGGCCAGGTCTACTGCACCCCGGGCACCAGCGGCGGCAGTCGTTTCATCATCGAGCTGCCGCGCCAGTAGGCGGCACTGCGGCCGCCTGCTCACGCACGTGCGCACCCAACACAGCGAGATTGCGGTCGATGTCATCCAGCTCGCGCTGCTGTGATGACGGCAACTGCGCGCGCAGCTGCACGCGCAGCGCCTGCCAGGCGGGTACCGCCTGTACGCTGGCAGCGGCCGCTGCCCGTGCCACCTCCGCCTGTTCGTCCGCCTGCGGCAGGCCGTAGCCAGCGTCGGCCAGCAACTGGCCCGGCCGCAACCACTGCCCGCTCTGTTCCAGCAACGCGCGCAGCGAGCGGGTAGCGCTGCTGTCCGGGTTGGCCAGCAACCGTCGCTTCAGTGCATCGCGCGCACGCAGCTCCGCGCGCCGCTGCGCCGCCTGTTCCAGCAGCAACAGGCCGGCACTGGCACGTACATCACCACGCAGCAACCACGGTGCGCGCTGTTGCGCCGGCAGCGCCAGCCATGCGCGCACATCGCGCGCCGGCAGCGCCATCTGCGTGGCGGCAACCGCGAACAACTGCTGGTAGTGGTCGCGCGCAGAAGCAAAGTAGTAGCCCTGCGCCAGGGCCTGCGCGGGATCGGCCAGCACCTGCTCGTCCAGTGCGTGCAGCCGCGCCAGGCGGCGGCGCAGCCCGCGCGGGCTCAACTGTGCCAGGCCGGCTTCTCCCAGGCGCGGAACACCGGCCTGCAGCAGCTTCGCCGTCTCCACCGCGCAGTTGTTGCTGACGAAGTAATAGCGACCGTCATAGCTCCAGTGCACCTGGGCGGTGCGCTCGAGCAGGCTGGCGATCTCGCTGCTGTCCAGCTGCAGCGGCAGCGAGGCCAGTCCGCGCAGTTCGACCTTGGTGTATTCGTCCACCACCTGCTGCAGTGGCAGCACGAACAGGCGCGAAGGATAACCACCGGTCAGCCCGCGCCAGTTGGAGATCTGCACGTCGCCAACGAAGGCGCGGAAGGACAGCACCCGATGATGCTCCAGGTCCAGCCTGCAGTCCGGGCCCGGTGCGCGTCCAGGACGGCAGATCACCAGCCGCAGCATGCTGTGGCCCCAGCGGCTCATCGGCTGCGCACTGCCTTCGGCGAACAGGTAGTCCACGGCATACACCCGCGCCGGGTCCAGTGCGAGCAGCGATGCAGCGCCCTCTTCCGCATCGGCCTGCAGCAGCGGAACGGTGCCCGCACAGTGCGGCGCGGGCAGTGAGGGCGGCGTACCGAAATGCGCCTGGTACCACTGCGCCAAGGCCGGACGGCGGCAGGCGAACTCTGCATCGAGCACGAAGTGCTCGGCGTTCACCGCCAGGTACTCGGCCGGGTCGGTCAGTTCGTAGGCATCGGGACTGCGGTCGCGGAAGGCGTTGTCACCGCGGCCCAGATGCCAGGGCTTGCGCTGCCAACCTGCAAGGTCACGCCAACGGGCGCTGCGTGACCAGTGCGCCCCCGCGCGGTCGGCAACATGGGTCAGTTCGTGCACCAGCGCACTGCGCCGGGCGCGTCGGGCACCGGCTACATCGTCGTCCAGCAGATCGCGGCGCAGCGCGATGCCCCCGGCGAAGGCACGGCCATGCACGTTGGCGGGCAGGTCGTCACGCCAGCCGACCTGCACCTGCGTGGGCAAGGCACGCAGCAGGCCGTCGGGCAGCAACGACTGCACATCAGCCAGTGTCTGCATTGCGACCTGCTGCTGCGCCGGGCTCAGCCCGGCCGGGTCCAGCTGCAGGCGGTCGGCGGCATGGGCTGTTGGAATGACCAGCCACGCCAACGCAGCGAGCCAGCCCATCCGCCTCCGTCGCGTTGGGCCATGCCCGGCAGCGTTCCACGCAGGTGTCATGAGGTTGCCGGCCAGCGGCCGGCACTACCCGGGCGCTGGATCAACGCGCCAGCAGGGCGCGTGCCAGCTGCAGGTCGCTCTGCTGCTGCGCAGCTGCATCCTGCTCACGCAGGTGCACCAGTGCCGCCTGCAGGCGCGCGCCACGGATCTGGCCATCGCTGGCGACAAACGCAGCCGCATCATCGCGGGCAGCCAGCACCACCTTGTCATCGCCGGAACTGCTGCCCGAGGAACCCGAAGAGGCGCCCGTCGCCGAACCGGCCGAGGTGCCGGCAAAACTCGAAGCGACGCCGGCCAGCGGCAGGGACAACAGGGCAAGCAGCAGGAACGGACGGATCATGGTCGGGGAGTTCATCGATTGGGTGGGTGGAGCGTAACGGCTGGGTGAAGACTTTGCCTGTGTCAAAGGTCGAACAATTTGCCGGGATTCAGCCGCCCTTCGGGATCGAATGCGCGCTTGACCGCCTTCATCAGCGCGATCTCGGCCGGTCCACGCGTGCTGTCCAGGTAGCCCTTCTTGACCAGGCCGATACCGTGCTCGGCCGAAATGCTGCCATTGAAGCGCGCCAGCACCTGCGCCAGCAGCTTGGTGACATGCTCGCACTGGCTTACGAAGTCCGCGTCGCTGGTGCCGTCCGGCTTGAGCACGTTGATGTGCAGGTTGCCGTCGCCGATGTGGCCGAACCAGACTACGTCGAAGTGCGGGTAGGCCTCGCCGATCAGCGCCTGGGTCTCGGCCAGGAACGCCGGCATCGACGAGATCCGCACCGAGACATCGTTCTTGTAGGGCTTGTAACGTGCCAGCGCCTCGGTGATGCCCTCGCGCAGGCGCCACAGGTGCGCCGCCTGGGCATCGCTGGCACTGATCACGCCGTCGCTGACCCAGCCGTTGCCCATGCAGTCCTCGAAGGCCGCCATCGCCGCCGCCTCCTGCGCCTCGTCACCGGCAGCAAACTCGGTCACCACGTAATAGGGATGCACTTCATCGAACGGTGCCTGCGCACCATGGGCCAGAACATGTTCCAGCGCCCGGTCGGTGAAGAATTCAAAGGCCTGCAGCTGCAGCCGCGCACGGAAGGCGGCGAACACCTGCATCAGCACGTCGAAGCTGGGCAGCGCCAGCAGCATCACGTTGCTGGCCGGCGGCGGGTCGGTCAGTTTCACCGTGGCCTCGACGATCACGCCCAGCGTGCCCTCCGATCCGATCAGCAGCTGGCGGAAATCGTAGCCGCTGGAGTTCTTGATCAGGCCCTTGTTGAGCTCGAGCAGTTCGCCCGTGGCGGTAACCACTTTCAGTCCGGCGATCCATTCACGGGTATTGCCGTAGCGGATCACCCGGATGCCACCGGCATTGGTGGCGATGTTGCCGCCGATCGAGCACGACCCGCGCGCCGCGAAGTCCACCGGATAGATGAGGCCATGTTCAAGGGCCGCGTTGTGCAGCGCCTCCAGCGGCATGCCGGCCTGCACCACCAGGGTGCGGTCGACCGCATCGTAGTCCAGCGCCTTGTTCATCCGCTCCAGGCTCAGCACCAGCTCGCCATTGGCCGCTACCGCACCGCCGGAAAGGCCGGTGCGACCGCCGGAGGGAACCACCGCCACGCCCTCGGCCGCGGTCCAGCGCATTACCGCCTGCACTTCTTCAACCGTGGCCGGCAACGCGATCGCCAGCGGCGCCGGTGTCCAGCGCCGGGTCCAGTCGCGGCCGTAATGCTCCAGGTCAGCAGGGTCGGTCTTCAGCTTCAGGCCGGGACAGGCCTGCTGCAACGAGGCGATGCGGGAATCGGTCATGACGGTCCAGCGCGGGGCGTGAAGAACGGGCAAGCGTGCCAGTGGCCGGGCCCAGCGTCCAGCCCTGCAGAGCCTTCAATAGCCGCAGTTGCAACCAATTGCGCACTGCACCATGGGCGTTGCGATCTGGCATAGTGGTCAGCCCCTGTCCCACTGGCCGTGCCGCCCCATGTCGCCGAAGAAGACCTCGTTCCCGAAGCAGGATATCCGCGTGCTGTTGCTGGAGGGGGTCAGCCAGACCGCCGTGGAGGTGTTCAGCGCCGCCGGCTACAGCCAGATCGAGGCGCACACCAAGGCGCTTCCCGAGGACGAACTGAAGGCGCGCATCGCCGAAGCCCACATCGTCGGCATCCGCTCGCGCACCCAGCTCAGTGCCGAGGTGCTGGCCGAGGCCAAGCGCCTGATCGCGGTCGGCTGTTTCTGCATCGGCACCAACCAGGTCGACCTGGATGCGGCCGAGCTGGCCGGCATTCCGGTATTCAACGCGCCCTACTCCAATACCCGCAGCGTGGCCGAACTGGTGATCGCCGAAGCGATCATGCTGACCCGCGGCATCCCGCAGAAGAACGCCGAATGCCATCGCGGCGGCTGGTCGAAATCGGCCAGCGGCAGCCATGAGGTGCGCGGCAAGGTCCTGGGCATCATCGGCTACGGTCACATCGGCACCCAGGTCGGCGTACTGGCCGAATCGCTGGGCATGCAGGTGATCTTCCACGATGTGGAAACCAAGCTGTCGCTGGGCAATACCCGTGCGGCGGCCAGCCTGGACGACCTGCTGGCGCGTGCTGACATCGTGACCCTGCACGTGCCGGAGACGCCGTCCACGCAGTGGATGATCGGCAGCACCGAGCTGGCGAAGATGCGCCGCGGCGCGCACCTGATCAACGCCGCGCGCGGCACCGTGGTCGACATCGATGCGCTGGATGCAGCACTGGCCAGCGGCCACATCGGTGGCGCTGCACTGGATGTGTTCCCGGTCGAGCCGAAGGGCAACGGCGATATCTTCGAATCGCCGCTGACCCGCCACGACAACGTGATCCTGACCCCGCACGTCGGCGGCAGCACGCTGGAAGCGCAGGACAACATCGGCATCGAAGTGGCGGCCAAGCTGGTGCGCTACAGCGACAACGGCAGCACCCTGTCGGCGGTCAACTTCCCGGAAGTGACCCTGCCCGAGCACGCCGACAGCCTGCGCCTGCTGCACATCCACCAGAACGTGCCGGGCGTGTTGTCCAAGGTCAACGAGATCTTCTCGCGGCACAACGTCAACATCGACGGCCAGTTCCTGCGCACCGACCCGAAGGTGGGTTACGTGGTGATCGACATCACCGCCAGCGAGGAGCAGGCCAGCGCGGTGCGTGACGAGCTGGCGGCGATTCCGGGCACCTTGCGCACCCGCATCCTGTATTGAGATGTACGTCGCCGGGCGTGGCCCGGCGGAATGCGTCCGGCATTGCGTCATCCACGCGTGGCGTGGATGCGTCTTTCAGCGCGCCAGCCAACGGCGCGCCATGCGCTGCATCGATTCGTCCGACTGGGGATCGCTGGCGACCTCGGCCACCGGTCGCCAGGCCAGCTCCAGCGACTCTTCGCTGAGCACGAAACTCTCTCCGCCCAGCGCACGGATCACGAAACGCACGTCGTAGTGCCAGTGCCCCGGCACATCCTTGCGCTCGGGAATCCAGTGCTTGTCGATATCGAAGATGGCCGGATCATCCAGCACCAGGCCGCTCAGGCCCGATTCCTCCTCGGCTTCCTTCAACGCTACCCGGGCCAGATCGCGGTCGCCGTCGGCGTGGCCACCCAGCTGCAGCCAGCGCTGCAGCTTGCGATGGTGGGTCAGCAGCAGCCGCTGGCCATCGGCGCTGACCAGCCAGCAGCTGGCGGTGAAGTGGCCGGCCAGGCGTTCGCGGCGGAAAGCATCTTCCGCATCGTCGATCAATGTGCTGAATTCGGCAGCAAGGGCGTCGTGGGCGGGTTCTTTGCGCGCATAGTCATGCAGCAGGCCGCGCAAGCGATCGTCAAGTGCGGCAAGGGATTCGGTGGTTTCGCTCATGAATGCGGGGTGCCTGGAAAAATACCTGCCATTATCGCCGTACATTGTTGCGTTTGCGCTTGTGCGGTGCCTTCAGCATTGGCTAAGGTACAGCGGGCCGTTCGCACGGCTTTCACGATTCCAGGCCGCCGGCAATGTACTGGCGGCCCTCCCAATCCGATCATCAGGAAGTACTGCATGCTGAAAGCTCTGTTGAGGGTCAAGCCGGTCGAACCGGCCGGGCACGTCGATGCCGGCGAACCCATCGAAGGCAGCCTGGATGGCGAAGCCACGTTGAAACGGACCCTCACGGCGAAACACCTCATCATGCTTGGCATTGGTGCGGTGATCGGCGCAGGCATTTTCGTGCTTACCGGCCAGGCCGCGGCCAACCACGCCGGCCCGGCGGTCATGCTGTCGTTCGTGTTCGCCGGCATCGCCTGCGCGCTGGCCGGCCTGTGCTACGCCGAGTTCGCAGCGATGATGCCGGTCTCCGGCAGCGCCTACTCCTACTCCTACGCCACGCTCGGCGAGGGCATGGCCTGGTTCATCGGCTGGTGCCTGGTGCTGGAGTACCTGTTCGCCTCGGCCTCGGTCGCGGTGGGCTGGTCGGCGTACCTGATCAGCTTCATCACCACCACGCTGCACATGCCGTTCCCGGACGCGCTGAGCGCGGCGCCGATCGCCTGGAACGGGCACGAGTTCGCCGCCTCCGGCAAGCTGTTCAACCTGCCGGCGGTGCTGATCGTGGCGGCGGTGACCGGCCTGCTGTACGTGGGCGTGACCCAGTCCGCGTTCGTCAACGCGATCATCGTGGCCATCAAGGTCTTCGTGATCTGCCTGTTCGTGGGCATCGGCGCGGCCCACGTGGACCCGGCCAACTGGCACCCGTTCATCCCGGAAAACACCGGCGTGTCCGGCGAGTTCGGCTGGAGCGGCGTGTTCCGCGCGGCCACCATCGTGTTCTTCGCCTACATCGGCTTCGATGCGGTCTCCACCGCCGCCGGTGAAACCAAGGACCCGCAGCGCAACATGCCGATCGGCCTGCTCGGCTCGCTGGCGGTGTGCACCATCGTCTACATCATCGTCTGCGCGGTGCTGACCGGCATGCTGCCCTACCACCTGCTGGGCACCGACAAGCCGGTGGCCACCGCGCTGGAAGCCTACCCGAGCCTGTCCTGGCTGAAGACCGCAGTGGAAATCGGCGCGATCGCCGGCCTGTCCTCGGTGGTGCTGGTGATGATGATGGGCCAGACCCGCATCGCCTACACCATCTCGCGCGATGGCCTGCTGCCGAAAGTGTTCGGCAAGGTCCACAAGCGCTTCCGCACGCCGTACTGGGCCACGATCGTGGTCGGCGTCATCGCCGCGTCGCTGGCCGGCCTGGTGCCCCTGAACGTGCTGGGCGAACTGGTATCCATGGGCACCCTGCTGGCCTTCGCCACGGTCTGCATCGGCGTGCTGATCCTGCGCTACACCCGCCCGAAGCTGCACCGTCCGTTCCGCGTGCCGCTGGTGTGGGTGATCTGCCCGCTGGGCGCGCTGTCGTGCCTGTTCCTGTTCTGGCAGGCGTTCGTGGTGCATTGGCACCTGTTCGTAGGCTGGACCGTGCTGGGCCTGCTGATCTACTTCGGCTACGGCATGCGCCACAGCAAGCTGGCCAAGTCGCCCTGATCCTCCCGACGGGCCAGCCCCTGCGCCGGCTCGTCGATATCCGCAAGCATTTCCGCCCGCGCCCGGTCACCGGGCGCATCGCACAAGACCACCACACATGTTCAAGCAACTGTGGGCCACCAAGCATCCGCATGCCGCCCATAAAGACGCCAACGGCCTGAGCCTGCGTCGCCACCTCGGCCCCTGGGGCCTGACCGCACTCGGCATCGGCGCCGTGATCGGCGGCGGCATCTTCGTCATCACCGGCCAGGCCGCCGCCAACCACGCCGGCCCGGCCATCATGCTCTCGTTCGTGCTGGCCGCGATCTGCTGCGCCTTCTGCGCCCTGGCCTATGCCGAGTTCGCGGCGATGGTGCCGGTTTCCGGCAGCGCCTACACCTATACCTACGCCACCTTCGGCGAGCTCTCGGCCTGGTTCATCGGCTGGATGCTGGTGCTCGAGTACGGCGTCTCCGCCTCGGCCGTGGCGGTCAGCTGGACCGGGTATTTCCTCAGCCTGCTCAGCCATTTCGACATCCATCTACCGGCGGCGCTGGTCAGCGCCCCCTTGGATGCGCAGCTGCGGCCCACCGGCGCCATCGCCAACATTCCCGCCGCGATCCTGGTGCTGCTGTTGACCTGGCTGTGCTACGTCGGCATCAGCAAATCCTCGGCGATGAACATGGCCATGGTCATCCTCAAGACCGGGCTGATCGTGCTGGTGATCGTGGTCGGCTGGAAGTACGTGGACACCAGCAACTGGACCCCGTTCATCCCGGCCAACGAAGGCCCCGGCAAGTACGGCATGGAAGGCGTGCTGCGTGGCGCGGCGATGGTGTTCTTCGCCTATATCGGCTTCGAAGCGGTATCGGTGGCCGCGCAGGAATCACACAAACCGCAGCGCGACATGCCGATCGGCATGATGCTGTCGCTGGTGATCTGCACGGTGCTGTACATCGCGATGGCCGCGGTCATGACCGGCCTGGTGCCCTACCAGCTGCTGGGCACCGATGAGCCGGTGGTGACCGCTGTGGCCGCGCATCCGCAGCTGGGCTGGTTGCGCGTGGTGGTGGAAATCGGTGCGTTGATCGGCCTGTCGTCGGTGGTGCTGGTGATGATCATCGGCCAGCCGCGCATCTTCATGATCATGGGCCGCGACGGCCTGTTGCCGCCGGTGTTCACCAAGATCCACCCGAAGTACCGCACGCCGCATATCAACACCGTCATCACCGGCATCGGCATCGCCCTGCTGGCGGCTCTGTTCCCGCTGGACATCCTCGGCGAGCTGACCTCGATGGGCACGCTGATCGCCTTCGCGGCGGTCTGCGCCGGCGTACTGATCCTGCGCCGCACGCAGCCCGACCTGCCGCGCCCGTTCCGCATTCCGGGTGCATGGCTGGTCTGCAGCCTGGGCGTGATCAGCTGCCTGGCGCTGCTGTCGGCGATGACGTTGCACAACTGGATGCTGATGGGCGTGTGGACGTTTGTCGGCTTCGTGATCTACTTCTTCTACGGGTTCAAACACAGCCGCCTGCGGGGGAAGTAAGAGCGGCAGGGCCACGATGGCCCTGCCCTCCTGCTCCGAGGGGTGGGGTGCCCGCCTCGTCTAGCGACGATTGAACCAGATGAGCTGCTGCTGCCAGCCGGCACTGGCCATGCAGGCCCTGAACTCGCTGCTGCGGTCGGACGCATTGACGTCCACGATGTAGCTCTCCTCTTTCGGCATCGGCACCAGGTTGTACTTGCCATCAATTGCGCAGACTTCATCAAGCCTGCAGGGCACCTTGCGGTCCTCATAGACAGTGCGCGTGGCCACTTCATTCCTTACCGGCCAGTGATCGTCGGCCCGCGCCGTGCAACTCGAGTGGGCGGGGCCGAATGATCGCGCTCCCGCATCCATCTTCACCCATTCCATTGTGCAGCCGCTGCAGGCCAGCACGATACCGATCACTCCCATCACTCCCATCGCGCGCGCAATCATCGAAGTACTCCTGTCCTTGGCGCCGGAATTTCTGCTGCCACCCGATGGTGTTTCGCGACACGAAAGCTGTCTACGACCGGAATCGCTTTCAGCACGAGCGCTGTCTTCCCCATTCAGCCAGCGCTGTGCTTGCCTCGATCCAAATCCTGCCCACCGTCTGCCGGCAAACCGCGGAGCCTTGTCCACGCAGCAGGCCAGCTACCGCCCCGCAGGCCCAGCAATGGGCTGGATCACGTAAAATGCCGGCATGGACACCCCCACCTTCCCCTACGACACCGCGCGCCTGAGCGAACTGGCCCAGCTGCTGATCGACAACGTCCGCGAACTGGCCCAGGCCGGCTGGACCCCGGCCACCAGCAGCAACTTCTCCCACCGCCTGGACGACCGCCACGCCGCGATCACCGTCTCCGGCAAGGACAAGGGCCGCCTGATCGAAGACGACATCATGGTCGTGGATTTCGATGGCAAGGCCGTCGGCCGCCCGCTGCGCCCGTCTGCCGAAACCCTGCTGCATACCCAGCTGTATCGCCGCTTCCCGGAGATCGGCTGCGTGCTGCATACGCATTCGCCGGTGCAGACCATCGCCTCGCGCCTGTATGCACCGCAGGGCCATATCCGGGTGGAAGGCTACGAACTGCTGAAGGCCTTCGCGGGCAACAGCACCCACGAGATGGCCATCGACATCCCGGTGTTTGCCAACACCCAGGACATGGACGTGCTGTCTGCCCAGGTCGACGCCCTGCTCGACACGCAGACCCTCTGGGGCTACCTGATCGACGGCCATGGCCTGTACGCCTGGGGCCGCGACATGGCCGAAGCACGGCGGCACATGGAAGCGTTCGAATTCCTGCTGCACTGCGAGCTGGAGCTGCGCAAGCTGCGCCGCTGAAGTTTCCGGCACGGCCAGATGCCGTTCTGGAATCAGGCCATCAATGCCACCCTGCTACCCTGTCCTTCCCCGAGACGTTCAAGCTGCCGCCATGAGCCGACTGCGCATCTACGACGATACCCATCCCGAATCGCCGCTGCTGGACACCCAGGACGGCGCGATCATCGCTGCCGAACTGCAGAAGATCGGCGTCACCTTTGAGCGCTGGCAGGCCACCGCGCCGGTCGCCCCGGGCGCAAGCCAGGACGAAGTGTTCGCCGCCTACCGCGCCGACATCGACCGCCTGGTTGCCGAACGCGGCTTCAAGAGCGTGGACGTGGCCTCGATCGCCCCGGACAACCCGAACCGCGCCGAGCTGAGGAAGAAATTCCTCGACGAACACTTCCACAAGGAAGACGAAGTACGCTTCTTCGTCGCCGGCTCGGGCCTGTTCACCCTGCACGTGGGCGACAAGGTCTATGAGATCGAGTGCGTGAAGGATGACCTGATCGCCGTGCCCGACGGCACCACCCACTGGTTCGACATGGGTGATGAGCCGAGCTTCGTGGCGATCCGCTTCTTCACCGAACCGGATGGCTGGGTCGGTCACTTCACCGGCACCGACATCGCGCAGAAATTCCCCCGCTACATTCCGACCCAGGCGTCCTGATCAATGCAGCCCCGCGTCATCCTGACCGACATCGAAGGCACCACCAGCAGCATCTCATTCGTCAAGAACGTGCTGTTCCCGTACGCACGCCAGGCGCTGCCCGGCTTCGTCGCCGACCATGGCCAGCAACCGGAGGTGCGTCGCTGGCTGGATGCAGTCGCCACCGAGATCGGCGGCGCCTGCCAGGACAGCCTGGTGGCCGAGACGCTGCAGGGCTGGATCGACCAGGACCGCAAGCACACCGCACTGAAGGCCCTGCAGGGGCTGATCTGGGACGCAGGCTACCGTCGTGGCGACTACACCGCGCACTTCTACCCGGAGGTTGCGCCGGTGTTGAAGGGGTGGCACGCCTCGGGCCTGCCGCTGTATGTGTACTCCTCCGGATCGGTGCCGGCGCAGAAGCTGTTCTTCGGCTTCAGCGACGCCGGTGACCTGAGTCCGCTGGTGTCGGGCTGGTTCGATACCGAAGTCGGTGGCAAGCGCGAGGCCGACAGCTACCGCCACATCGTGCAGGCCATCGGCGTTCCCGCTGGCGAGATCCTGTTCCTGTCCGACGTGGTCGAGGAACTGGACGCCGCCCGCGAAGCCGGCCTGCAGACACGCCTGATCGATCGCCTGGACGACTACCCGATGCCGCGCATCGGCGACGCCGCCAACGGCCATGATCGCGTCGAGAACTTCCAGCAGATCCAGCTGTAAGGCCATCCGCTTTGGTGAATGCCAACCTTGGTTGGCATGCTTCTGATGTGCCAACCAAGGTTGGCACCTACCAAGGGCAGATCCGCTTCTGATGTGCCAACCAAGGTTGGCACCTACCAAGGCGGGTAGACGGCGCTGCTCAACGATCGTTGAGGGTCTTCACCTTCAACGCCTCGCGCAGCGCAGCCAGATCCACCGGGCCACGCACGGCGATGTCGCGGGTTTCGCCCGGCAGCAGGTCCAGCAGGTTGTCTTCCACCTGCACGTCGAGCGCGCCGAAATCGATCCAGGCTGCGCGCACCAGCGCAGCGCTGTGCAGCCGCAGGCGATAGTGGTCACCGTCGATCGCCAGCGTTGACGTCAACTGCTGGCGTGGCAGCACCTGATCCTTTGCTTCGACGAAGCCGACCACCTGCCGTGCCGTCACCTTGCCATCCTGCAGCAGTTCGAACACCGCCACCGTCCGCGCCGGATCGGCACCGACCAGCAGCTCGGCATCCGCGTAGGTGCCGATATCGATCACCCCGGCGGCGGCCAGGGTCATCGCCTGCTCGCGACGGCGCAGCACCTTGCCCTCAACGTCCATCACCCGCAGGCGCCAACGTGCATCCAGCGCGGCACCATCATTGATCAGGCGCACGCGCGTACCGCCTTCATCGCGCAGTGCGGCCACCGTAACCGGCGCGAAGAAGCGCCGCGCGGCATAGTGCAGCGCCTTCCAGCGACCGAAGTAGTCGACGCTCGACCACGATGCTCCCGGCCAGACATCGTTGAGCTGCCAGTACAGCGAGCCCATCGTGTAGGGCCGCGAAGCGCGATGGTGCAGCGCCGCC
The DNA here is from genome assembly GCF_056395105.1 of Stenotrophomonas sp. 10L48. NCBI lineage: Bacteria > Pseudomonadati > Pseudomonadota > Gammaproteobacteria > Lysobacterales > Lysobacteraceae > Stenotrophomonas > Stenotrophomonas sp. 10L48. The sequence continues at coordinate 81,102 of NZ_JBFTIX010000006.1, forward strand.
AGGGCGATGCCATCGGCCTGCATCACCTGGCTCAGGTAGACGAAGTCCTCGAAGTCCTTCGGCGTGCCGTAGCCCAGCTCGATGTAGTGCAGCAGGCGTGCATTGCCCTCGCCGGCCATGAACTTCTGGTGCGCACGGATCACCGGGCTGTCGATGCGCTGTTCGGCACGGGTGGCAATCTGGTCCACCGTCGCCACCGCTGGCCAGGCCTGCAGGCCATACTCGGACATGAAGCGCGGGGTCTCGCGCAGATACGCCTGCACCGGCAATGCCGGATTGCCCCACACCTGCCAGTAATGCTTGTCGCCACGGGTGGAGTCGTTGGCCTTCTCGTCCAGGTCGTTGCTGGGCGAACTGGACCAGTACGGCACGCCCAACCCATCTTCGCTCACCACCTGGCGCAGGTCGTTGCCGAACAGGTCAACGTAGCCCTGCCAGACCTTCGCTGCGAACGCCGGATCGGCGGACTTCAGGTCACGGCCGTGGCCCCAATCCTTCCACGCGGTTTCTTCTTCGTTGTTGCCACACCACAGCACGATGCTGGGATGGTGGCGCAGCCGGCGCACGTTGTCGCGCGCCTCGGCGACCACGCTGGCGCGGAATGCCGGGTCGTAACCCGGCTGCATGCCACCGCCGAACATGAAGTCCTGCCAGACCAGCAGGCCCAGTTCGTCGGCGATGTCGAAGAACGCATCGTCCTCGTAGTAGCCGCCGCCCCAGTTGCGCAGCATGTTCATGTTGGCATCGCGCGCGGCGACCAGTACCTGGCGCAGGCGCGCAGCATCAACGCGCGCGGGGAAGGCGTCGAAGGGGATCACGTTCGCGCCCTTGGCGAAGATCGGCACCCCGTTGATGACGAAGGCGAAGCCCTGCCCTCCCTTGTCGTCCTGCTCGCGGCGCAGTTCGACGGTGCGCAGGCCAATGCGCTGTTCGCGTGCCAGCACCGCATCGGCACTGCCGTCCAGGCGCGCCTGCACGGTGTAGCGGTCCTGCGCACCATGGCCGACCGGCCACCAGCGCCGCGGCTTGGCCAGTTCAACCGGCACGTCCACGCTGTTCCGGCCGGGCGTCAGTTCGACCGTGCGCTGCACCCGCGCGACGCTGCGGCCGTAGGGATCGCGCACCTCGACGTCCACCGCCACCGGACCGGCGACCGCGTCCTGCTCCACCTGCAGCACTACCGCCAGCTTTGCGTTTTCTGCATCAAGCGCATCAGTGCGTACGGCCACATCGGTCAACCGATGCGCATCCCATGCCTGCAGGTCAACGCCCCGCCAGACGCCGGCAGTGACGTAGCGCGGGCCCCAGTCCCACCCGAAGTGGTACGCCGGTTTGCGAGCGAAGTTGCCAACCATCGCGTCCTTCGGTTCATCACCGTAGGGCGAAGGATAGTTGCCGGCAATCCTGTGCGGCATTGCCTGCACGCCGGCCAGCAGCGTGCGGATCGGCGAACGGAACACGATCTGCAGCTCATTGCCCTTCGCACGCAGGCGACCTTCGACGCGGGCGCGCCAGGTGCGGTGGGCATTGTCGGCGCGCAGCAGCGGCTTGCCGTTGAGCGTCACCTCGGCATAGGTGTCCAGGCCGTCGAAGCGCAGCTCGGCATGGGCCTTTGCCAAGCTGGCAGCGTCCACATCGAAACGGGCTCGGTACTCCCAGTCGGCCAGACCGATCCACTGCAGCTCGGCTTCGGGCGCACCGACGTAGGGATCGCGGATCAGCTCATGCGCCAGCAGATCGGTGTGCACGCTGCCTGGCACCGTGGCCGCGCGCCACTGCTGCAGGCCAGGATGGGCCGCGCCCTGCGCGTCACCGGGCAGCAGCCGGAACTCCCATTGCGCCTGCAGCGGTGCGGCGCCTGCGGGGAAGGCGCCAAGGGCGATCATCAACAGCAGCAGACGGACAGCGTTGGAAATGCGATGCACGTGATACTCCTGTTTTTCCGCCAGGTATGACCCGGCGCTACCAATGCCACACGCCACGGTAGCGCCGGACCACGTCCGGCGAGCGCGCAGCGCGGCAGACCTCAACGCACGACGTTCAGCACTTCGTAGCAGGCACCCATGGTGTGGTAATCCACCTTGCCGGCCGGGCTCTTCTCATCGCTGTACTTGCGGTTGTCGGCGTCGAGGATGCGGAACCATGCGCCGTATCGATGGTCGACGAAGTGCTCCCACGAGTACGCCCAGATACGGTCGTACCACTGCCAATAGCGGTCGTCGCCGGTGCGCGCGGCCATCAGCGCGGCGGTGGCCAGGGTCTCGGCCTGCACCCAGAAATACTTGTCGTCGTCACAGACGAAGCTGTCACCGCCGATCGGCGCGCCGTCCATGCCCGGCTGCCGGCGCGACTCCGGGGCGAAGCCGTAGTACAGGCCGCCGCGCACCTCGTCCCAGCTGCGCTCTACGGCAACATCGAACAGATGCTGCGCGGTCGGCACCAGCCAGTCGGCCTGCACGTGTCGGTCCAGGATCAGCAGCAGCTTGGCCCACTCGGTCTGGTGCCCCGGCTGGAAGCCCCACGGCCGGAACAGGTGCTTGGGATCGTCCAGGTTGTAGTCCCAGTCGATGTTCCAGTTGACGTCGTAGTGTTCCCAGACCAGACCGCCGGCCTTTGCCGCCTGGCGGCGGGTCATGTTGTCGGCCAGCTGCAGCGCGCGCTCGACATAGCGCTGCTCGCCACTGGACTCGAACGCGGCCAGCATCGCCTCGCACATGTGCATGTTGGCGTTCTGGCCGCGGTAGCCGGTGAAGTTCCACTGGCCGTCGGCCTCGTCCCTGTACAGGCCGTGTTCGGCTTCCCAGAAGCGCGCCTGCAGCAGCTGCCAGGTTTCGTCCATCCACGTGCGGGCTTCTTCGATGCCCGCCTTCAACGCACAGCTGTAGGCGAGCAGCACGAAGGCCACGCCGTAGCAGTGGTTCATGTCGTCCTCTACCGCACCATCGCGCAGGGTCCAGGCGTAGCCGCCGGTGGCCGGGTTGCGGTGAACCTCGCGCAGGTAGCGCACCCCGTGCTCGACCGCGTCGCGATACTCGGCGTTGCCGAATTCGCGGTAGGCCATGGCGTAGTTGAAGACGAAGCGGGTACTGCTCACCAGATGACGATGGCTGGCGTCGTAGATGCTGCCGTCGTCACGGAAGTAATGGAAGAAGCCGCCCTCCGGGTCGATGCAGCGCGGATGGTAGAACGCCATCGTGTCGGCGATGTGGGCGCGCAGGAACGCGGGGGAACGGAAATCGGGCGAGGTGCTCATGCGGGGAGATCCTGTAGCTGCAGCAGCTGCTGCACTTCATCGAACGAGGGCATCGCAGCGAACGCGCCCTTGCGGGTCACCGCCAGTGCGCCAACGGCGGCGCCGAAGCGCAGCGTGGCGGCGATCGCCTGCGGGTCCTGGCAGAACGCGGCAAAGCCCGCACCTGCCCCACCCCGCTCCAGCAGGCCAACCAGCACGCCGCCGACGAAGGCATCACCGGCAGCGGTGGTGTCCACGGTGGCGACGCGGAAACTGCTGACCTTGCCCTGCGTTTCACGGGTATACCAATGCAGCGTGGCGGCGCCGTCGGTGATGATCACCCAGCGTGCCTGCGCGGCCAGCAGGCGGCGCAGCACCAGCGCCTCGCCGTCATCGCCCAGCGGGGCGGCCAAGTAGTCCAGTTCCTCGCGCGACAGCTTGACCAGGTCGGCGCGCTCCAGCGCCTGCCACAGGCGCGGTGTCGGGTCGACATCGGCTGGCCACAGCGCCGGACGCAGGTTGAGATCCAGGCTGACCACCGCGCCGGCCGCACGCGCACGGTCCATGCCGGCGAACGTCGCTTCGGCGATGTCCGCTTCAGTCAGGCTGTTGGAACAGACGTGGAAACACTGCGCGCCATCGAAGCAGCCCGCGTGGAAATCGCTGTCACGGAACAGCAGGTCGGCCGCAGGCGGACGGTAGAAGCTGAAGCTGCGTTCGCCGCCCGCGTCCAGTGCAACGAAGGCCAGCGCGGTTTTGGCCGCGTCGGTGCGCACGATGTAGTCGGTGCCGACACCGTGTTCGCTCAGGCTCTCCGCCAGGAAGTCGCCGAACATGTCGCGGCCGAGCATGCCGACGAACTGGGTCTTCGCGCCCAGCCGCGCGGCGGCCACCGCGACGTTGGCCGGTGCACCTCCGGCGTACTGCAGGAACGCGCGCGGGGTATCGGCCGAGGCCGGCGGCTGCGCTAGTAGATCGATCAAAATTTCGCCGAAGCAGACGATGGAACCCATTTTCGACTCAGCCTCCCTGCGTGCCGGCAGCCGGCGCGCGCGCGCCGACCAGTCCGTAGAAAATGATGTAGCCGTAGCACAGCAGCGGCAGGATGAAGCTGGCCTGCACGCCGATGTGGTCAGCCAGGACGCCCTGCAGGTAAGGCACCACCGCGCCACCGACGATGGCCATGATCAGCAGGCTCGAACCCTTGCTGGTCAGCGGGCCCAGGCGCTCGATGCTGAGCGCGAAGATGGTCGGGAACATGATCGAATTGAACAGGCCGATCGCCACCACCGAGTACAGCGCGACATTGCCGGAGGTCATCATGGTCAGCGTCAGCAGGCCCACGTTGACCAGCGCGAAGATCGCCAGCAGGCGGCTCGGCGAGAAGCGCGCCAGCAGCGCCGAACCGGCGAAGCGACCGATCATCGCCATCGTCCAGTAGGCCGACACATAGTGGGTGGCTTCCTGCTCGCTGAAACCGCCGATGGTGGGCATCGACAGGTAGTTGACCAGGAAGCTGCCGATCGATACTTCAGCACCGACGTAGAAGAAGATGCCGAGCACGCCCAGCAGCAGGTGGCGCTTGCGCAGCGCATCCAGATAGCTGTGCTGATGCCCCTGGTCAGCCTGCTCGGTGGTGTCGTTCAGCGCCGGCAGGCGGAACAGGAACACGAACAGGGCCAGCAGCACCAGCGCCACGGCCAGGCCGACGTAAGGGCCCTGCACTGCGTGTGCCTCGGCGGTACGGTAGGCGAGCTGCTCGGCGGCCGGCAGCGCGGCGATCTGCTCGCCGCTCATGGCCGTGTTGGACAGGATCAGCATGCCGCCGAAGATCGGCGCGATGGCCGTACCCAGCGAGTTCAGCGCCTGCGCCAGGGTCAGGCGGCTGGAACTGGTCTGCTCCGGACCAAGCAGCGCGACATACGGGTTGGCCGCCACCTGCAGCACGGTGATGCCGGTGGCCAGCACGAACAATGCACCGAGGAAGGCGCCATAGACGCGCAGCTCAGCGGCCGGCCAGAAGCCCAGTGCACCGATGCCGGCGATCACCAGGCCGGCGACGATGCCCTTCTTGTAACCCAGCGCTGCAACCAGCCGCCCTGCCGGCAGCGACATCAGGAAGTAGGTGCCGAAGAAAGTGAACTGCACCAGCATTGCCTTGGCGTAGTTCAGCTCGAACACCGCCTTCAGATGCGGAATCAGGATGTCGTTGAGGCAGGTCAGGAAGCCCCACATGAAGAAGATGGTGGTGACCACGGCCAGCGCCTTGCCGTTGGTGACGGCAGGCTGGTTGCCCGGGGAACCCGATGGGCGGGGCGTTGCGGAGATCGGCATGCAGTACGCGCCTCGATGCGCGAAAGGTCGTTGGTGCGTGGAAGGGTGCAATCAGTTCAGGAGCGAAGCATCAATTCAATTCGGACGTGCGGCGCTGCTTTCGCGGATTCGCAACTGTACCGGGGCGACCGTGCGCCGTGGTGGCGCGTCCGGTTCCTCCAGCCGCTGCAGCAGCAGCGAGGCCGCCTGCCGCCCGCGTTCGCGCGGGTCGGCCGTCAGTGTGGTCAACGGCGGCACGGCAACCGACGCTTCGGAAATATCGTCGAAGCCGGTCACCGCGAAGTCACCGCCGGGACGGATGCCGCGCGAGTTCAGGCCCAGCATCAGGCCCAGCGCGACGGTGTCGTTGTAGCAGACCGCTGCGCTCGGCCGATGGCCGTCGACGAACAGTTCATCGGTGCGCGCGGCCGCTTCCAGGCGGTTGGGTGCAGATTCGATCATCCAGCCCGGCGGCAATGCCAGCCCGGCCTCGGCCAGGGCCTGCTGGAAACCGGCACGACGCTGGTGGCAGGAACTCGATGCCGCGTGGCCGCCGAAGAACGCAATCTGGCGATGGCCGCGCTCGATCAGGTGGCGGGTGGCCAGGTAGGCGCCATGCTGGTTGTCCAGGGTCAGGAAGTCCCAGTCGGCGCCCTCCAGTTCGCGGTTGAACAGCAGTACGTTGGCGTTGGCGCCCAGCACCTGCCGCAGCAGCGTGGCATCGCTGCCTTCGGCCGGCGACAGGATCAGGCCCGCAGGCGTGTGTTCCATCAATGTCGACAGCACCGCCTGCTGCCGCTCGGGCGACTCGCCGGTACTGCCGAGCAGGGTCACGTAGCCGCGCCCGCCCAGTGCCTCGTCCACACCGGAGGCGAATTCGGCGAAGAACGGGTTGGACAGATCGTTGATGACCAGGGCGATGCTGGAGGACGTGCGCCGCCGCAGGTTCGCTGCAGCGCGGTTATAGACGTAACGCTGGCGGCGCAGCTCAGCCTCGACCCGGGCGCGGGTATCGACGTTGACCAGCGGGCTGCCGCGCAGCACCAGCGACACGGTCGCGCGCGAAACGCCGATGGCACGGGCGATGTCGGTCACCGTCACCGCCTTGCCGGAACGCTTGCTGGAACTGTCGCTGTTGTCGTTCATCGTCTTCCCGCACTCCGATGGATGCTCAAGCCTAATGGATCGCGGCCCTGTCGTGCCGTGCCGTTCGCTGGGTTGCCTCGAACGGCACAGCCCGGCTCAGTGCAGCTGGCTGCCCGGTGCCGCGCACCAGGACACCGGCAGGTCCTTGACCGCCGTGCCCCAGCCCTCGGTCGGCGCCCGCCCGTCCAGCGCGAAGCGCAGCTTCGGGCCCTGCTGCAGCTGGCTCCAGCCCAGCCATACCGGGGCATGTGCCTGGCCGTCGACCTGCACGCCCTGCACGTACTGCAGGCGGCGGCCATCGGCGCCAGGTGCCTCGATACGCAGGGTGCGGCCATTGCCCAGCTCGACCTCGACCTTGGCAAAGCGCGGCGTATGCAGCAGGAACTCGCCGCTGCCCGGCACCGCCGGGTACACGCCGATCGCACTGAACAGGTACCAGGCCGACATCGTGCCGAGGTCATCGTTGCCGGTCACGCCGTTGGGTGCATTGGTGAACAGCTGCTGCGCTGCACGCACCACCGCTGCGGTCTTCCACGGCTGGCCGATCAGCGTGTACAGCCACGGCGAATGCAGGTCGGGCTCGTTGTTGGGGTTGTAGCGGAACTGGTTGTAATAGCTGTACGGCCCGACCACCCACTCCTTGCGGGCGGCATTGAGGGGGTCGGCCTGCAGAGCGTCCATGGCGAAGAAAGCATCCAGGCGGCGGCCGGCCTGTTCGCGGCCGTCCATCGCTTCGACCAGGCCCGGCACGTCCTGCTGCGCCAGCCACTGGTACTGCCACGCCGTGCCTTCATGGAAACCGTGATGCGAGCGCGGGCTGTAATGGCCATCGGCCGGTGTGTACCACTGGCCATCTTCGGTACGCGGGCGCGGGAAGCCGGTGAAGCCGGTCTCGGCGTCGCGCACCTGCGGGTCCCATACCTTGCGCCAGTTGCGGCCGCGCTCACGCAGGACCGCCGCATCCTGGGCATGGCCGAGCCCATCGGCCATCTGCGAAAGCGCGCAGTCGGCCAGTGCGTACTCCAGCGTTGCCGAACCACCATGGTGGGGATCGACATCCATGCCCTTGGACGGGAACGCACGGTCGTAGACCACGTAGCCCTTGTCCAGGTAGGTCGGGTTGCCGGAGCGACCGGCAGCACGCGAGTTCAGCGGCGGCGTACCGAACGCATTGCGGCGCAGCGCATCCCATGCCTGCCCTTCGCGGCCCTTGAGCGCACCGAAGCGCCACAGGTCGACCATGAAGGGGGTGACCGGATCGCCGGTCATGATGTTGGTCTCGAAGTTGGCATAGCCCCAGCGCGGCAGCCAGCCGCCCTGCTCATCGATCGCCAGCAGGCTGCGGCCGATGTCGCGCGCCACATCCGGGCGCGTCAGTGCCAGCCACTGGTTCTGTGCACGGTAGGTATCCCACAGCGAGAAGTACTCGTAGTAGGTCCAGCCATCGGCGCGATGGATGCCATCGTCGTAGCCGCGGTAACGGCCGTCGGCATCGCTGCCGGTGAGCGGCTGCAGCAGCGCGTGGTACAGCGCACTGTAGAACACGGTGCGGTCATCGCCATTGCCGCCCTGCACGCGCACGCGTGCCAGCTGCTCACGCCACGATTGCTGCGACAGCGCGCGCATGCGCTCGAAGCCCAGCAGCGCCCCGCCCTGCATGCCCTCGGCGCGCAGGTTGGTGCGCGCACCTTCGGCATCCACATGCGAAATCGCGCTGACGGCGGTGACCGACTGGCCCTTGGCCAGGTCGAAGCTGAGCCACGCGCCATTCGGCTTCTGCTCGCCTTCCATGCTGTGGCGCGCGCCCGGCAGGCCGCCGCCCTCGCCCCAGGTGCCATGCGCCTTGAACGGGCGGTCGAACTCAATGCGGAACCAGGTGGTGTACTGGTGCCCGCCGCAGAAACTCTTGGTGACCAGCTTGCCTTCCACCACGCGGTCACCCACCACATCGACCACGCTGCCGATCACCGAGTGGCGCTCGTTGGCCTGACCGACATTCACCAGCACGTGGCCATCGCCCTGGCGCTGGCTGAAGGTGTAACGCTCGGCAGCTGCGCGGGTGCGCGCGGTCGCTTCGGCGTCGATGCCGCCGTAGCTGGTCAGGCGCACCTTGTAGTAGCCGGCCTGGCCGATCTCACCGTCGTGGCTGTAGGCCGACGCATAGGTCTTGTGATTGAAGGCTTTCGCATCGGCGGTATCGAAGTCGCCGCCGGGGCCGATCGAACCGGTCACCGGCAGCACCGAGACCTGCCCACCCTGCTCCCAGCAACCGGCGCCGGACAGGAAGGAGTGGCCGAAGCCGCGGATCTTGTCGTCGTCGTAGCGCCAGCCCGAATAGTGGCTGCCGATCGGGCTGACCTGGATCAGGCCGAACGGTGCCGAAGCACCGGGGAAGGTGTTGCCGTCATCCTTGCTGCCGATGAAGGTATTGACCTCGCGCTCCAGCGCGGCCGGTGCGGCCTGCAGCCAGGGCGTCACCGCCAGTGCCAGCAGGCAGGCGATGCGGGCCAGGGGCCGATGGGACAATGCCGACAGGCGGCGGGCGGGACGACGGCGGGACAACCTGGTCACGGGCAGGACTCCTTGGCGGCAGGGCGGCAGCGAAGAACCGGCCGCACAGGCCGAGCCCTCGTTTCCATCGGTACAAATCCGCACCCCGGCGGATTTAGATCGATTCAAGTAGAGCATGGGAATTTCGCCCAATGCATTCTGCGGCGCAGCATGAGCGGGGGGCTTCGGCCGGGCTGCGCCCGGCACCCGCAGAGGCCGGAGCAACGGCGACGGCAACGGCAACAGCAACAGATGCATTCCGTGGGGTGGCGGGGTGTGCCCGGTTGCGGGGGACGCCGTAAACCCGTCCCTGGGGGCTTGGCCGCGGCATCCATGCCGCGGACACCCCCGCAACCGGACCCACCCCGCCTTCGACAGTTTTCGGCGATCTGTCGGAATCCTGGTGGGTGTCGACCTTGGTCGACGCGTAGATCCACGCCACGCGTGGATGCTGTTCGATGACTACCGAAATATTGATTTCGACGAATTTTATCCACGCAAGGCGTGGATGGATGTTCCTACCGATTTCGAAATCATCGATTGGATTTCATCCATGCATGGCATGGATCCACGTGTCGACCAAGGTCGACACCTACCAACAGCAGCGGGAATCTGTCGAAGGCGGGGTGGGTCCGGTTGCGGGGGCGTGAGCGCCATGGGCCCGAGGCATGCCTCGGGCGGGCTGGGCAGGACGCCCAACCCCGGTCTTGCCGTGTGCGCAGGACAGCGCACACGAGCAAGGCGCGACCGAGCTTACATGGACGTACTTGCAGCGTCCCCCCGCAACCGGACCCACCCCGCCATCCCGCAGGAAACCAGCTGTTGCTGTTGCAGTTGCTGTGCTGTTGCCCTGGCCTGAAGGCCTCTGCGGGTGCCGGGCGCAGCCCGGCCGGCCCACCCCGTCTGCGCATGTAAACGCTTACAGCATTTTTCCGAGAAGGGTCATTTGCACGACACGTCACTGCCATATTGCGCAGCAACATGCGTCGGCGCGTTGGCCGTGCTAAAAATCGCCCCGCCCATCGCTTAGATCGATCCAAGACGACATCGCGATGGCCCGGGAGTTGGGGAGCAGGACAGGACGTGTCAGGCCATCTGCCAGGCGCTCGTTGCATCTGCAGGGCGAAGGCAAGATCGGCATCACGAATTAGATCGATTCAAGTTTCCGCGTCAGTCAGTCACCGGATCAATCCAGGAGAGAGGGAGAGATGGCAATGAAGCATTCAACACGTACGCAGGGCCACGACGCGTTGTCGCTGGCCATCGCGCTGGCCCTGGCCGCCGCCGTCGCCCCGCTTGGCGCTTCCGCGCAGCAGGCGTCAGCTACGACCGGCACGCAGGACGCCACCACCCTGGACAGCGTCCAGGTCACCGGCTACCGCTACGCGATCGAAAAGAGCCTGCAGCAGAAGCGCGACGCCAACGCCGTGGTCGAAGTGATCACCGCCGAGGACGTTGGCAAGTTCCCCGACAAGAACGTGGCCGACGCGCTGCAGCGCGTGCCCGGCGTGGTCATCACCCGCAGCGGTGGCGAAGGCAAGTCGGTCAGCGTGCGCGGCCTCGCGCCCGACCTGACCCTGACCCAGTTGAACGGCAACTACGTCGCCTCGTCGGAAACCAACAACGAAGCTACCCGCTCGTTCAACTACACCCTGCTGCCGTCGAACATGCTGTCCAGCGCCGAGCTGTTCAAGTCGCCGGAAGCGCGCATCGACGAAGGCGGCATCGGCGGCACGGTCATCCTGCACACGCGCCGCCCGCTGGAGATGGAAGCCAACTCCGGCTACGTCAACCTGGAAGGCACGTCGTCCGATACCAGCCACGACGTCGACCCGCAGGTGTCGGCGCTGTACTCCTGGCACAGCAAGGACGAGCGCTTCGGCGTGCTGGTCGGCGTGACCCAGCAGAAGCGCACCAGCCGCACCATGGAGACCAGCACAGAGGACTACCAGTGGTACGGCAACAACACCACCGCGCGCGATGCCAACGGCAACCTGCTGGAACAGGATGGCATCCACTACTGGTGGGGCCAATCCGGTTTCAACAACCAGACCGGCACGAACTACAGCGAATTCTTCATGCCGACCTCGGTGAACTTCGCGGTGAAGGAAGAGAAGCGCGAGCGCAAGGGCGGCCAGCTGACTTTCCAGTTCAAGCCGATCGACAACCTGACCCTGACCGCGAACTACTTCCGCTTCGAACTGCAGGGTGACTACACCCAGAACATGCTGAAGGTGCCGGAGTGGAACCTGGCCCGCTACAACGGCGATGGCAACTGGGCCGGTGGGCGCCTGCTCAACGGGCTGAGCTTCGATCCCAGTGGCAGCATCGTCACCGGCGCGCAGTACGAAAAGCTTGCCGGCAAGACCTATTACTGCAGCGAAGACCAGGCCGCCGCAGCTGGCCTGCCGCCGGGTGGCTGGGGTCCGGATGACTGCACCATCCCCACCCCGCAGCTGACCGGTGGCTACAGCAAGGAAAAGGCGCTTTCGCAGACGGCCGATCTGACCGTCGACTGGGACATCAGCCCGCTGTGGAAGGCCAGCTTCACCGGCGGCCGCACCTGGTCCAAGGGTGGCCCGTCGATGAATTTCCGCATGTCGGCCAAGCCCCGCCGCAAGGTCGGTGACCAGTGGCAGGCGGGCAACCAATACACCGCGTGGGACCTGACCGGCACGCCGTCGCTGACCGTCTCGCCGGACATCCAGCAGCAGCTGATGGCCGGCATCGCCGAGGTCGATACCGGCTCCACCGATTCGTCGTGGATGCAGACCGAGGTCAAGCAGAACTACTTCCAGGCCGACGTCACCAAGATGTTCGAAGCCGGCTGGCTGGATTCCATCCAGTTCGGCGCCAAGTACCGCGACGGCCAGGTGCACCGCAATACCGGCAACACCTACTGGGTCTGCCAGGGCCTGGACCCGGTCGACTATGACAACAATCGTTACCAGGCCGGTTGCGATCCGACCGCAGGCAATGCGCAGCCGGGCTTCTTCCTGTCCAACCCGATCAACAACATCGCCGGTGGCTTCAATGCCAACGTGTTCCCCGGCATCAACTACCCGGCCTACATCGACTACCTCAACCAGACCTACGGTGGCTCGCACAACCGTACCGAGGAAGACTTCGTCTACGACGTCAACGAGAAGATCTACTCGGGTTACTTCCAGGCCAACTTCCGCACTGATCGCGTGCGCGGCAACGTCGGCGTGCGCGTGGTGCGCACCAAGCAGTTCGCCCAGTCCAGCGATTCGGTCGAGCGCTTCAACGACTACTTCGTGGACAACGCCGCGGGTGCGCCGATGAGCTGCGATGACCCGGCTGCCGATCCGAACCTGCGTTGCCAGGGCGGCTTCGTGCGTCTGCCGGACAACCAGGTGCGCGACAAGGTCTATACCCTCAGCTCGCTGGAAAAGACCTATACGGACTTCCTGCCGAGCTTCAACATCGCCTGGGACATCACCGACAACCTGGTGCTGCGCGGTGCCGCGTCGAAGGTAATCGCGCGCCCGGGCTACACCAGCATCGCCTATCCGGGCGGCCTGCAGTACATCAGCCAGGAATACAGCAATGATCGTCGGGTCGCTGGCGGCACCGACACCCCCGGCTGGTACGGCTCGGGCAGCAACAAGGCACTGGAGCCGTTCAAGGCGGTGCAGTTCGACCTTGGCCTGGAGTGGTACTTCAAGCCGGGTTCGGTTGCAGGCGTGGCGTTGTTCCGCAAGAACGTGGACAACTTCACCGTGCCGGTCGTGCGCGACCAGCAGATGAGCGTCGGTGGTGAAACGGTGGTGGTGCAGAAGTACAGCACCGAAGCCAACGGCCGTGACGGCGTCTCGCAGGGCGTGGAGCTGTATGGCCAGTACACCTTCGCCTTCGGTCTGGGCGTGCAGGCCAACTACACCTACAACGACACCAACCTGGCCTCGATCGTGCTTGATGGCGAAGAGATCGGTTCGTCACCGCTGGTCGRCAGCGCCAAGAACCAGGCCAACGTCACCGTGTTCTACGAGAACGAGAAGTTCCTGGCCCGTGCCTCGTACAACCGTCGTGGCGAAGTGGTGGGCGGCCTCAACAACGGCCTGACCACCTACACCAAGCCGTACAGCCAGCTGGATCTGAACGTGGCCTACAACCTCACGCCGGACTGGACCGTCACCGCAGCAGTGCTGAACGCCACCAAGTCCGAGCTGCGCAGCTACATCGGCAACGACAGCCAGGCCCGCCTGCTGTCCAACCTGTATGCCGGGCGCCAGCTGTACTTCGGCGTGAACTGGAAGTTCTAAGGCATTACCCCCGCCTGCGGGCGGGGACGATCCTCCACGGCAGCCGCGCTGGTACAGGTGGCTGCCGTTTTTCGTGGGCCCTGCGCCGCGGGAGCGCTTGACCCTGCCATCGTTGCAAGGTGCACACTGCCTCCACCCCCAAGTGCATCGAAGGAGCTACAGATGGAATTCCATGTGGAAGGCATGACCTGCGGCGGCTGCGCGCGCAGCGTGACCAAGGCGATCGAGCTGGTCGACCCGGCGGCGACGGTGTCGGCCGACCCGCCCAGCCGCCGCGTGCAGGTGCAGACCTCGGCCAGCGAAGCGCAGATCATTGCAGCGCTGACCGAAGCGGGTTTCCCGCCGCGCCCGGCCTGATCGCCTGACCCACTGCATGAACGATGCCCGCCCCGTGCAACTGCCGGGGCGGGCATTTTCTTTTCCGTATGTCGTCTTCAGGTCCTGCGCGCGCGCCTGCGTACCGCCCCGGTGGGCGCCGCCACCGGCGCAGCGCCCTCCTCGCCTTCGCCCAGCCGCTGCAGGATCGGGCACTCGGGACGATCATCGCCGGCGCAGCAGCTGATCAGTGATTTCAGCGTATCGGCCATCTGCCGCATGTTCTCGATGCGCTGTTCCAGATCATCGATGTGCTGCTCGGCCAGGCGCTTGACGTCGGCGCTGTGCCGCGAGGTGTCGTTCCACAGGCCCAGCAGGTCGGTGATCTCGGCCACCGAAAAGCCGAGATCACGCGCGCGACGGATGAAACGCAGCCGGTGCACGTCGGCCTGCGAATAGGCGCGATAGCCCGCGCCGGTACGGTCAGCTGGCGGAATCAGGCCGATCTGCTCGTAGTAGCGGATCATCTTGGCCGACACGCTGGATGCCTTCGATGCTTCACCGATGTTCATGCCATCACTCCTTTACTGGGCCGCATGGGACGCCTCGACCATCGGCGCCTGGAAGCGCCGCAGGCGCAGCGCATTGCCGAGCACGAACACACTGGACAGGGCCATGGCACCGGCGGCGAACACCGGCGACAGCAGCACGCCCCATACCGGGTACAGCGCACCCGCCGCGACCGGAATCAACGCGGTGTTGTAGGCGAAGGCCCAGAACAGGTTCTGGCGGATGTTGCCGATGGTCGCCTTCGACAGCGCGATGGCATTGGGCACGCCCTGCAGGTTGCCGGACATCAGCACCACGTCGGCCGATTCCACCGCGACGTCGGTGCCGGTGCCGATGGCCAGGCCCACATCAGCCTCGGCCAGCGCCGGCGCATCGTTGATGCCATCACCGACGAACGCAATCTGCCCGTAGGCCGCCTTCAACCGGCGCACCGCCTCCACCTTGCCTTCGGGCAACACCTCGGCCACCACTTCATCGATGCCGAGCTGGCGGGCGATGGCCTGCGCGGTGGCGGCGTTGTCACCGGTAATCATGGCCACCTTCAGACCCAGCTGGTGCAGGGCGGCAATGGCGGCCGGCGTACTCGGCTTGATCGGATCGGAGACGGCGATGATCGCCGCCAGGCGGCCATCGATGGCGGCATACAGCGGCGACTTTCCTTCGTTGCCGAGGCGGTCGGCCAGCGCAGCGAACATGCCGATGTCCACGCCCAGCGAACGCATGAAGCGATCAGCACCCACTTCCACCCGCGCACCGTCGACGCTGGCACGCACGCCCATGCCGGTCACCGACTCGAAATCAATCATCGGCGGCAACGCGATGCCCTCCTCCGTCGCCGCCTCGACAATGGCGCGGGCGATCGGGTGCTCCGAGCGCGACTCCACCGCCGCCACCCGCGCCAGTACCTGCGCACGATCGAAACCGTCGGCGATTTCCAGATCGGTCAGCAGCGGGCGACCTTCGGTCAAGGTGCCGGTCTTGTCCACCGCCACCACCTTGGCGTCCTTCAACAGCTGCAGCGCCTCGCCCTTGCGGAACAGCACGCCCATCTCGGCGCCACGGCCGGTGCCGACCATGATCGAGGTCGGCGTGGCCAGCCCCATCGCGCATGGGCAGGCGATGATCAGCACGGCCACCGCGTTGACCAGCGCGAAGGTCAGCGCCGGCGACGGCCCGAAGATCAGCCACACCAGGAAGGTGGCCAACGCCGCCAGCATCACCGCCGGCACGAACCACAGCGTCACCTTGTCGACCACGGCCTGGATGGGCAGCTTGGAACCCTGTGCCTGTTCAACCAGACGGATGATCTGCGCCAGCATGGTCTGCCCACCCACCGCGGTCGCACGCAGGGTCAGCGCACCCTTCTGGTTGACGGTGCCGCCAACCACGCTGCTGCCGGCCGACTTCTCCACCGGGATCGGCTCGCCGGTGATCATCGATTCGTCGACGTAGCTGCGACCATCGGTCACCTCACCATCCACCGGCACGCGCTCGCCCGGACGCACTTCCAGCAGATCGCCCAGCAGCACCTCGTTGATCGGGATATCGACGATGCGCCCTTCGCGGCTGACGTGCGCCACCTTGGCCTGCAGGTTGACCAGGCGCTTGATCGCCTCAGAGGTACGGCCTTTCGCGCGCACCTCCAGGAACCGGCCGAGCAGGATCAGCGCGACGATCACCGCCGCCGCTTCGTAGTAGACATTCACCGTGCCCGCCGGCAGCAGGCGCGGGATGAAGGTGGCCACCACCGAATAACCGAACGCCGCCGCGGTACCCACCGCCACCAGCGAGTTCATGTCAGGCGCCAGGCGCAGCAGCGCCGGGAAGCCCTTCTGGTAGAAACGCCGGCCGGGAATGGCCAGGACCAGCGTGGTCAACACGAACTGCAGGTACCAGCTGGCCTGCATGCCGATCGTGGACATCACCCAATGGTGCATGCCGGGGATCAGGTGCGAGCCCATTTCCAGCACGAACACCGGGGCCGCCAGCACGCTGGCCAGGATCAGGTCGCGCTTCAGCGCCACCCGCTCGGCATCCTTCTTTTCCGCCGCTTCCTCGTCGACCTGGGTACCGCCATCGATCGCGCGCGCCGCATATCCAACCTTGTCGATCGCCGCCACCAGTGCATCGATGCCGGCAACGCCGCGCACGGTCGCACGCTCGGTGGCCAGGTTGACGCTGGCGTGGCTGACGCCCGGTACGGCCAGCAGCGCGCGCTCCACGCGGCCGACGCAGGACGCGCAGGTCATCCCTTCCACGGCCAGTTCGGTGGTCGCGGCGGGTACTTCGTAGCCCACCTTCTCTACTGCCTGGATCAGCGCATCGCGGTCGACCGGACCAGAGGAACGGATGTCTGCGCGCTCGGTGGCCAGGTTGACCGACACGCTGGCGACCCCCTCGACCTTGGCCAGGGCCGCTTCAACGCGGCCAACACAGCTGGCGCAGGTCATGCCTTCGATCGGCAGGCTGATGGTGGAAGCCGTCTCGTGGACGGCTGTGGGGCTGGAGGTGCTCATGGCCTGGTTTCCCTGGTTCCATCTGGAGGATGGTGACCAGCCTAGACCTTGCCACCGTGGGAAGGTCAAATCCACCCCACCCCGCCAACGACCCACCCATCCCGCGCGCGCCCAGTAGAGCCACGCCATGCGTGGCTGCCCGTCAAATCGTGGCTGGCGCCGGGCCATGGCCGGCGCCGCCTTCCCTCAGAACGTGAACACATACTCCAGCGCGAACTCGCGGCCCACCGCGCCCAACAAGCGGGTCGGCGCGAAATCGTAGTCGACCTTGTACGGGTCCTTGTGGTTCCAGCTGGTCGCATTGAACGCGTTGTTCACGTACAGATTGACCTTCATGAACTCGGTCACCTGGTAGCCGACGTTGAAATTCCACGTAATGAACGGCCCGACCCGCCCGTAATAGCGCGCCGTCTGCTCCCCCGCATTCGGGTTCGGATTGGCCGATCCATCCGGGCGCGTGGCGGGTTCCAGGCAGTTCAGCGACGGGCTGTCGCTGGGCACGTAGCCATCGGCGAACGGCAGGCAGCCGCCGGGGTTGTCCAGGCGGTCGGTGCCCCAGTGGTAGCGCACGCCCGGCACCGAGCCGATGCGGTCGGCATACACGTTCGCATTCCAGTTGCCACCCTGCCACGCCAGGCTGGCGCGCAGCTTGCTGCGCAGGTCACGGTCGCGACGCTCAGGGTTCGGATCGTTGGCGTAACGCTGTTCTTTCGTCGAAATCTGGTTGGTGTAGTTCACCCCCAGCTGGAAGCTGCCCCATGCGGCCGTCTCCAGCCGGTAGCGCGCGCTCAGGTCGATGCCGCGCACTTCGCGGCTGGCCAGGTTGAACGGCCCGCGCTCGATCGACACCAGCCGGCCGCTGCTGTCACGGTTCACCCGGGCCAGGATGCCGGCACAGTAAGCCTCACCTGCCGGGTTCGCCCACGGCGTGCCGTCCATGTTCTTGCCGGTCAAGCAGCCGGCCTCGCTGGCCAGCACCTCGTCCGCGCCGACGTCGACGATCATGTCTTCCAGCTTGATCGCCCAGTAGTCAGCGCTCATCGACAGGTTCGGCAGCACGTCCCACACGAAGCCGACCGTCCACGAATCGCCGGTTTCCGAGCGCAGCAGCGGCGTACCCCGGCGGTTCACGTCGAACGCGTACCAGACATCGGTATTGCCCACGCCGCAGTTGTTGACCAGATAAGCGCCGCTCTCGATGCAGCGCAGGCGGTCGTAGGTCAGCACTTCAGAACTGCTGGCCTGGCCCAGCAGGTAGTGCATGTCCGGCGCATGGAAGCTGGTCGCGTAAGAGCCGCGCACCAGCAGCGACTCGAACGGCCGCCATTCCAGGCCGGCGTTCCAGGTGGTTTCCTTCTGGCTGCCGATATCCAGCGCTTCGCCGCCGCCGTCGGCCTTGTAGCTGCCGTACCGGTCGTAGCGTGCCGCCGCGGTAGCGATCAGGCTGTCGGCCAATGGGATCTTGAACTCGACACCGGCCGAGTAGCGGGTACGCTCGCCACCGCCGCGATCAACGTTCTGCAGATCGAAATCGATGCCCGCGCGCGGGTCCGGGCTGAGGTGATAGCCCTGCTTGGCCACTTCGGCCACCGCGGCGAACGAGATCGGCCCGGCCCAGCCCTGGAACAGTTCACCGGTGATGTCGGCCGAGGCCTGGTTGACGTAGGACGATGCCCGGTTCTTCGCTACCGTGCCCATCTGCCAGTACTGGTCCGGGGTGATCGGGTTCCACCAGCGCGACTCGTTCAAGGCGTAGATCGCCTCGCCATCGCCGGTGGTGCCCAGCCGTGGGCCGAGGAAGAAGTCGTACGACTTCTGCTCGTCGACCACGTTCTGCCGCTCCTCGACGCGGTAGTAGGAACGGCCGACCGTGGCGCTCCAATCGAAGCGATCGGCCAGGCGCCCGCGCAGGCCTGCGCTGATATCCCACGACAACTCGCGGTTGGTATTTCGCAGCGTGTCCAGGCCACCGACTTCGTTCGGGGTGAACTGGCGCACGCCGAGCACCGGGCGATTGCGGTTGGCATCCCAGTAGTAACCGTTGGCATCGTCGATCAGCGACACGCTCGGCGGATTGGTGCCCCAGATCGCTTCGGAACGGTATACCGCCAGGTTGCTCCAGGCCTGCAGATCGTTGCCGAAATCGAAGGTGGCATACAGGTTGCCCGACAGGTTCTCCGAGCCTCCGGTCAACAGCCAGTTGGCGTAGTCGGCGCTCATGCCGCAGAGGCGGCCGGTGTTGCTCACCGTATTGGCGTTGTAGTTGTAGACCAAGCGGTCGGCGGTGTAGTACTCGCCAGCGAATTTCTCGCAGGTGCCGTCGGGCGGCGCCAGGCGCTGGCCGTTGCTGGGGTCGATCAACGCCAGGCCAGCGGTGGGACGGAAGCCGACCTTGCGCTGCTCCATGTTCCAGGACGGGTACAGCGCATCGTCGGCGTCGTCCATCTGCGGCCGGTCACGGCCGAACAGCGGATCGCGCTTGGTGTACTGCAGAGCGTAGGTCACGCTCCAGTTGTCGCCGGTCTTGCCGCCCGCCCAGGACAGATCCCAGGTGTCACGCCCGCCTTCGGTGGAGGTACCGCCGCGCACGCGCACTTCGTCGCCGTCGTAGTTGGTCTTGAGGATGACATTGACCACGCCGGCGATGGCGTCTGAACCGTAGATCGCCGAGGCGCCGCCAGTCAGCACTTCGATGCGTTCGACCGCCGCCGCCGGAATGTTGCTGTAGTTGGAGAAATTGGTCTCGCCGCCATAGGGCAGCGGATAGTCGGCCACGCGGCGGCCATTGACCAGCAGCAGGCTGCGGTTGGGGCCCATGCCGCGCAGGTTCAGGCCACTCGCGTTGGGGGTGTGTGAGCCCCACTGCGATGCCGCCTCGACCGTGCCGGTCGCCTCGGTCAGGGTCTTCAGAGCGTCGTATACGGTGACGAAGCCTTCCTTCTGGATCTGTGCGGCGCTGATCACGTTGACCGGGGCCGGGCCCTCGACGCTGGCACGCTTGATGCGCGAACCGGTGACGGTGACCGCATCAAGATCCTTGGTGGGCGACGGGGCCGCTTCCTGTGCGCCAGCGGCGAACGGCAGCAGGGCCAGGGCGAGGGCGTGGGACAGCAGATGACGGCGGTTGCGGACGGACTGAGCCATGGGTGGTTGCTCTTGGATGGTGGACGCGCGGTCGGATGGCGATCCCGGGCGTTGAATCGATCCATCTCGATTCGACCGCCCTCCCCTGTGGATCGATCCAAACTAAAGCACAGCTGAACCACGCCCAGCATGCGGCGACGCAGCATCCAGCGGACGCGCGTGGTTATCGCCGAAGGAAATCCAAGCGAATCAATTGGTTGCACGACATCTTTATGGAAGCGGCACAGATGCCGATGACACGATCACGACAGTCGCGCGCAGAACGGTTTTGTCCGTGGGGAACTGGTAGCCGGGTCGGATCCTCTCGCAGAGGCGCTCTGACCGGATAGCGTCTGGTCGGGGTCGGAGCCCTTCAGCGAAGGGATCCGACCCCTGCGGCGCTCAGCCGTCCAGCGCCTTCCGCAGCGCACTCACCGTGGCGGTGTCTGTCTGGCTCCAGTCCGGGTCCAGCCCGCGCAGGGCCGGGTTCTGGAACTGCATGGCCGAACGTCGTTTCCCCTTGGCCGAGGCATGCAGCTCGAGACAGCCGGTCTGCCGCGCCACGGCGGCGATGTTGCCCGGGCCCAGCCCTGCGCCGGCCATGACGCTGATCCTGCCGGCCGCCTGCGCGACCAGCGCGGCCAGTACATCGGCACCGGCGTCTGCGCTGGCCTGGCCGCCGGACGTCAGCACCCGCTGGCAGCCCAGCCCGATCACCTGCTCCAGCGCCGCCGGCAGATCGCGCGCGGCATCGAAGGCACGGTGGAAGGTCACCTGCAACGGGCCGGCCGCGCGCAGCAGGTCGCGGCACAGCGGCAGGTCGATATCGCCCTGCGCATCCAGCGCACCGATCACCACGCCATCGCAGCCCAGCGCGCGGCACTGGGTGATGTCGCGCAGCATCAGCTCGGTTTCCAGCGCGTCGTAGTGGAAATCCCCCGGACGCGGCCGCACCAGCACGAACAACGGAATCTGCAGCCGCTCGCGGGCGATGGCGATGCTGGCAAACGACGGCGTGGTACCGCCTTCGGCAAGGTTGTCGAACAGTTCGATGCGATCTGCGCCACCGGCCTGCGCGGCCAACGCCGAAGCCACCGAATTGCTGGCGATCTCCAGCGTCAGGCGTGCGCTCACGCCTGCGTGCTCGTATAGATCGACGGTGAGTCGCGTAGGTCATCCTGGCGCTGCGCATCGCACACCGCGTAGACGAAGCCGCGATGCAGTGCATAGGCACCCACCTCGCCCTGCTTGTTCATGGCAAGGAAGCAGACCTGCAGCGTGCGGCTGGCTTCGGGTCGCTTGCGCACCACCCGGTCGATCGCTTCGCGACAGGCCTGTGCCGGCGAACGGCCCTGGCGCATCAGCTCGACCACCAGGAACGAGGCCGCGTTGCGGATCATTTCTTCGCCCACACCCGAGGCGGTGGCCGCGCCCACGTCGTTGTCCACGTAAAGGCCGGCGCCGATGATCGGGCTGTCGCCGACCCGGCCGTGCAGTTTCCAGGCCATGCCGCTGGTGGTGCAGGCACCGGCCAGGTTGCCCTTGGCGTCCAGTGCCAGCATGCCGATGGTGTCGTGGTTATCGCTGTTGCCGGGAAGACCGCGGCGCTCGGCATTGATCTGCGGCGCGTACTTTTCGGTCTTCAGCCACTCACGCCAGGCCGCTTCGGCCTTCGGCGTCAGCAGGTGCTGGCGCTGGAAGCCCTGCTGCACGGCGAACTGCTGGGCGCCCTCGCCCACCAGCAGCACATGCGGGCTGTTCTCCATCACCCTGCGGGCCACCGACACCGGGTGCAGGATGTCGACCAGCGCAGCAACCGCGCCACAGCGGCCGTCACCATCCATGATGCTGGCGTCCAGGCTCAGCACGCCGTCGCGGTCCGGGTTGCCACAATGGCCGACGGTGGGATTGCACAGCTCGCTTTCGGCCCAGCGTGCACCGGCTTCCACCGCATCCAGCGCACTGCCGCCCTGCGCCAGTACCTTCCACGCGGCCTGGTTGGCCGGCACGCCGAAGTCCCAGGTCGAGACCACCTTGGCGCCACCGTGCGTACGCGCCTTCACCGCCGGCAACGCTGCCACGCCTGCGGCCAGTGCACCGGCCTGCAAAAACTGCCTGCGATCCACCATCTTCGCCTCCGTCTGCATGCTGCGCCCGCCGGCCCGATGCCGGCAGCGCCGATCAATCGTGCGCGGGGGTCCGCGCTGCGTGCCAGGCTGCGGCACCGAGCACACCCAGCTGGCCATGTTCGACCCGCCACACCGGCACCTGGCGCAGCACGTCGGTCAGCACCCCCTTGTTGAGGAAGCGCTCACGGAAACGGCCGTCGGCCAGGAAGTCCTGCACATGGGTGGAAATGCCGCCGGCCAGGTACACCGAGCGCGCGCCCACGGCGATCGCCGCGTCGCCGGCCAGGCTGCCCAGCCAGGCGCAGAACACCTGCAGGGTTTCCACTGCCAGCGCGTCGTCGCCTTGCCGCGCAGCCGCGATCAGCGCTTCGGTGCTGGTCCATTGCGGAGCCACGCCGCGCAGTTCGCACAGGCAGGGATACAAGTTCATCAGGCCGCTGCCGGACAGCACGCGTTCGTTGTCCACATGCGGCCAGCGCTGCAGCAGCTGGCCCAGCACATGCAGTTCCAGCGCATTGCCGGCGCCCAACGCAGCGTGTCCGATCTCGCTGGCCAGCACCGGGCGCTCGCCATCGGCGAAGCGCAACGCGGCGCCCAGGCCGGTGCCCGGCCCCAGCACCAGTGCCGGGAAGGTCTTGGCCGGATCGGCATCGCCATTCAGCGGCACCAGCGTGTCGGCCTGCAGGTAGGGAATGGCCAACGCCACTGCTTCGAAATCATTGATCAGCTGCAGGTCGGGCAGGCCCGACTCGCGGCGCGTCGCCGACAACGACACCGTCCACGGCAGATTGGCATTGATCAGGGTATCGCCGTCGAGCAGGCCGGCGATGGCGACCACCGCACTGGCCATCGGCTGGCCGAGACTGGCGGTGAAATCGGCCAGGATCGCCGCCAGGCTGGGGTGGTCGGCGCAGGCGTAGGTGCGGTAGCTGCCCAGCCGCGGCGCCTGCCCCGGCAGGGTCTCAGCCAACGCAAGACGAGCGAAGGTACCGCCGACATCGGCGACGACCAGGCTGCGGGGGACGCCGCTGCGGGCGGACTCGGATGGCGCCGGGGACACTGCTGCAACGTTCACGCTGGCCTGCTTGGATCGATTGAATCGTGCCGATTCTCAGGCATCGGACGGCCTTTGCCTAGCGCGACGACAGCGCCGCCCGGGTCACATGCCTTCCTGCTCGGCCACCTGCACACCGTCCACCAGCACCCGCAGGCGCTGCGGGCGGAACCCGGCGAACAGCAGCGGCCGGGTCCGCTCCACCAGCACTTCATGGCCGGCGATATGGCGCTGCCACGACTGTACCAGCGAGAACGAGAAGTGCGTGCCCGGATGCAGCGGATGCTGCACCCAGACCTTCTCGCTGGCGCTCTGCAGCATCATCGCGCCGGTGAACCAGTGGCGGCTGAGGGTGACCGGGGTGGTGCCGGCCATGAAGCGGATATCCATGCTGCGTCCTTTCGTGATGGAAGTTGGTGATGGCAGCCCGGCCCGCGCTCAGGGCTGCGCGGTCTGCAGGCTGTAGCTGGTGCTGGCGGTGAACACCGCACCATCGGGCTGGGTGGAGCGCACCTCGACCTTGTGGCTGCCCACGGCCAGGTCGGTCGGCAACGCGCCACGCCACAGGTGCGGCGAGGCGGTGGCTTCCGGCGAACGGTCGTAGCCGCGCAGCGTGGAAGCCAGGTCGTCGGCCACGTTCTCCACCAGCAGGCGCGGATCAGGCTGGCTGACCTGCTTCATCGGCTGCCAGGCGCCGCCATCGACGCGGTACTCGACCACGCTGGCGTCCTCGCCCATGTACACGTTGGCATAGATGCCCCACGCCGGGTACGCGCCCTTGCGCAGCACCTTCGGTGCATGCAGGCCGATCTGCTCGCTGGCGGCCGCACCGGCCACCCGGTACTGCAGGCGATAGCTGCCGTTGCCGGCCACGTCCAGCAACGCATAGCCCTTCGGCGTGCCGTCGCTCATGGTGCTGTCCGGTACGCCGGCGGCATTCTTCACGCCCGACCAGAACGCACCGCAGTTGGCACCGACGTTGTACTCGTGCAGCGGCCTGGCGCCCTGCCAGCCGTCGGCTTTACCGTGATAGACGTGCTGCTGGGTGTGGCTGTGGCCACTGAGCACCAGCACGTTGCGGAAGTCCTTCAGCAGGTCGAACAGGCGCTGGCGGTCGGCATGGCGGAAGGTCTCGCGCCCCGGTGCCGCATCGAACAGCGGGATGTGCATGCCCAGCACCAGCAGGCGGTCCTTGTGCAGGCCCTTCAGGTAGGCAGCGAGGAAAGCGAACTGATCCTCGCGCAGGCCACCCACATACCTGGGCTTGGCGTTGGGGTCGTACACCACGTCGTCGAGGAACACGAAACTGGCGCCCCCCTCTTCCACTGCATAGGTATCGGGGCCGTAGATGTTGCGCCAGCTGTCCAGCGAATGCGCATCATTGGCCGCGTCGACATCCAGGTCGTGGTTGCCGGGTACGTGGAACCACGGCACGCCAAGTTCGGTGGTGACCTTGTTGATCGCCGGGTACAGGGTCAGGTCGTCGTTGACGATGTCACCCAGGGTGGTGCCCAGGCGGGCCTTGGTCTGGCCCACCAGCGGCGCCACGATGGACTGCCGGTAGTAGCCGATGTCCTGCAGGCTGGCGGTCTGCGAGTCGGTGAACACCAGCATCTGGAAACCACGGCGGCTGTCATGCCGGTCGTTCTGCAGGGCGAAGTCCCAGTTGCGGGCAACGTCACTGGTCGCGGCGATGCCACCGTACTTCAGCGCCGGAGAACCATTCGGCCGGTAGTGCCGCCAGAACGACGGCAGGCCGTCGGCGGCCTTCGGGAAGGAATAGGCATCGGGCTTGATCACGAAGACCGTCTGCCCGTCACGCACCGGCAGGCTGTAGCTGCCGTCGGCGGCGGTCTTGACGATGGTTTCGCCGTTGGACACCTGCACGCCGGCCAGGCCCGGATCGGTCGCACCGCGGCCCGGCTTGCCGTCACGCTCCAGATAGACCTTGCCGCTGACCACGGTATCGGCGGCCCAGGCCGGCGAGGTCAGCAACAGGCAGCACAGCCAGGCGGCAGGCAGTTTCATGGGGGCGGTCCGGGAAAAAGAGACCGCCTATTGTAGATTCCGGCGATGACATCGCGCACGCGATTGCCGCTTTTCCTGTCGTGCCGGCCGCTGGCCGGCATTCCACCAGGCGTCCCTTGATCATSGGGTTGCCGGCCAGCGGCCGGCGCTACCGCACCTCTAACGATGGCGCTTTTCCAGCACGTCGCGGGCATCTTCCAGCGACAGCCCGCGCGCGCGCAGCAGCACCAGCAGGTGGTACAGCAGGTCCGACGCCTCGCCCAGCAAGGCC
Source organism: Stenotrophomonas sp. 10L48 (assembly GCF_056395105.1). NCBI lineage: Bacteria > Pseudomonadati > Pseudomonadota > Gammaproteobacteria > Lysobacterales > Lysobacteraceae > Stenotrophomonas > Stenotrophomonas sp. 10L48. The sequence continues at coordinate 106,635 of NZ_JBFTIX010000006.1, forward strand.
TCATCGTCCTGCGCCACCGCGGCCAGCGCCGTCTCCACGCCTTCCTCGCCCACCTTCTGCGCGATGCGGCGGATGCCGCCTTCGAACAGGGACGTCGTATAGCTGCCGGAGGGGCGCAGCGCCTCACGCACGGCGACCAGCTGGTCCAGGCCACCGAGGAAGTCCTTCGGTGCGCCGTCGAAGCAGCTTTCCGCGCCGGTGTGGCAGGTCGGACCTGCCGGGCGCGCCAGCACCAGCAGCGTATCGGCATCGCAATCGACGCTGATCGACTGCACCGCCAGCACATTGCCGGACTGCTCGCCCTTGGTCCAAAGACGCTGCTTGCTGCGGCTGAAGAAGGTCATGTGGCCGATGGCCAGCGTCGCTGCCAGCGACTCGGCGCTGACGTAACCCAGCATCAGCACCTGCAGGGTGTCGGCGTCCTGCACAACGGCCGGCAGCAGCCCATCGCCCTTGTCCCAGTCCAGCGTTTCCAGCGCCTGCGGCGACGGCCGCACATCAATAGACATCCCGCACCTCGATCTGCTGCTCGCGCAGGTAGCGCTTCAAGTCGGGAATGGCGATGGCGCCACTGTGGAATACGCTGGCCGCCAGCGCACCGTCAACGTCGGCCTGGTCAAAGGCCTGGGCGAAGTGCTCCATCGTACCCGCACCGCCCGATGCGATGAGGGGCACCTGGCACAGCGCACGTGCCTGGCGCAGCTGCTCGACGTCATAGCCACGGCGCACGCCATCGCTGTCCATGCAGTTCAGCACGATCTCGCCGGCACCCCGGCGCTGCGCCTCGACGATCCAGTCCAGCGTGCGCAGCGGCACTGCCTGGGTTTTGTCCGGGTCGCCGCTGAAACGGCGCACGCGCCACTGGCCGTCGTCCTCGCGTACCGAGTCGACACCGACCACCACGCACTGCACGCCGAATTCTTCGGCCAGTTCGCTGATCAGTTCCGGGCGGCCCAGCGCGGGCGAGTTGATCGAGATCTTGTCCGCACCGGCGAACAGCACACGACGCGCGGTCTCCACGCTGTCGATGCCGCCGGCCACGCAGAACGGGATATCGATCAGGCGCGCGATGCGCTCGATCCAGGCCACGTCCACCGACCGTGCCTCCGGGCTGGCGCCGATGTCATAGAACACCAGCTCGTCGGCACCCTGGTCGCGATAGCGCTGCGCCAGTTCAGCGATGTCCCCCATGTCGACGTGATCGCGGAAACGCACGCCCTTGACCACGCGGCCATCGCGCACGTCCAGGCACGGAATGATCCGGCGGCTCAGCATGCCAGCGCCTCCGCCAGGTCCATGCGCTGTTCCAGCAATGCCTTGCCGAGGATCGCGCCGCCACAACCGGCGGCCTGTGCCGCAGCCACGTCGGCCACATCGCGGATACCGCCTGACGCCTGTACCGCCACGCCCGGCAGCAACGCTGCGAGGTGCTGGTACAGGCTGATGTTGGGCCCGGCGAGCATGCCATCGCGGGCGATGTCGGTGCACAACAGGTGACGCATGCCGGCCTGTGCATAGCGTTCGGCCAGCGCATCCAGGGTCACCCCCGCGTTCTCGGTCCAGCCATGCACCGGCAGCTGCCATTGCCCCTGCGCGTCCTGCCGTGCATCGAGGGCGATGGTCAGCCGCTCCGGGCCGAACTCGCCCAGCCAGCCGATCACCTGCGCCGGCTCGCGCACCGCCAGTGAGCCGATCACCACGCGGCTGGCGCCGGCATCGAGGATGCGTGCCACGTCGTCACGGCCACGCACGCCGCCACCGGTCTGCACCTGCAGCGGGGTCTGCGCACGGATCGCGGCCAACAGCGGCGCCAACGTGTAGCCACCGGCACGTGCGGCATCCAGATCGACCAGGTGCATCCACTGTGCGCCCTGCGTGGCGAATGCCTGCGCACGCGGCAGCGGGTCGTCGCCATAGTGGGTTTCCTGCGCGTAGTCGCCCTGGCGCAGCCGCACGACGCGGCCGTCGCGGATATCCAGTGCGGGGTAGACGATGAAACTCATGCAGCGGTGCCCTCGAGGAAATTGCGCAGCATCAGCGAACCGGTATCGCCGGACCGCTCGGGATGGAACTGGGCGCCGAAGTAGCGGCCCTGCTCGACCACGGCGGTGAACAGGCCGCCGTGATCACAGGCGGCGACGGTATGGCTGTTCAGCGGCGCGGCATAGCTGTGCACGAAGTACGCACTGGCGCGCTCGGGAACCCCCTGCAGCAGCAGCGACGGGCGCAGCGGCAGCAGCCGGTTCCAGCCCATGTGCGGCACGCGGATGCCACAGGCCGGCACCAGCTTGCGCACCACGCCGGGGATCAATCCCAGCGTATCCACGCCGGCCTCTTCGGAGCGGTCAAACAACAGCTGCATGCCCAGGCAGATGCCCATCAAGGGCACCTGCAGCTGGCGCAGCGGCTCGACCAAACCCTGCGCATGCAGGCGCTGCATGCCGGGGCCGGCCGCGCCGACGCCGGGCAGGATCACCCGTTGCGCGCCGGCCAGGCCTTCGGCATCGCGGACCAGCTTCACCGTCGCACCGAGCCGTTCCAATGCGTAGCGCACCGAACCCAGGTTGGCACCGCCGGCATCGATCAGTACGACCTCGCTCACAGCGCCCCCTTGGTGGTCGGCAAGGCGGTGCCCTGCCGCGCCAGTGCCGGCCGCAGTGCACGTGCCAGGGCCTTGAAGCAGGCTTCAACCTTATGGTGGTCGTTGTCGCCACGCACCTGCAGGTTGAGGTTCAGCCCGCTGGCATCGCACAGCGAACGGAAGAAGTGCGGGACCAGCTCGGTCGGCATGTCGCCCACGCGCTCGCGCTTGAACTCGCCTTCAAACACGAAATACGGGCGGCCACTGAAATCCAGCGCAGCGCTGGCCAGGGTTTCATCCATCGGCAGGGTGAAGCCGTAACGGCCGATGCCGCGCTTGTCGCCCAGCGCCTCGCGCAGGGCCTGGCCCAGTGCAAGGCCGGTGTCTTCGATGGTGTGGTGCTCGTCGATGTGCAGGTCGCCCTCGGCGCGGATGTCCAGGGCGAAACCGCCGTGCTTGCCGATCTGCTCCAGCATGTGGTCGAAGAACGGCAGGCCGGTGTGGATGTGCGCATCGCCGGCACGATCCAGATCCAGCTCGACGCGGATCTTCGTCTCCTTGGTATTGCGCTGGACCACCGCCGTGCGTGGTGCATCGGCCAGTGCGTGGGCGATGCCCGGCCAGTCCCACTCGCCGCCGAACTGTTCGGTGCGCAGCTGGAAACCACGGATGTTGAGGTTGTCGGCGAACTGCAGGTCGGTGATGCGGTCGCCCACCATGCCCGAGCGCGCCCAGTCGATGCTGCGGTCCTGCAGGTAGGCCGTCATCAGGCCGATGCCCGGCTTGCGAGTCGGCGCGTTGTCGTGCGGCCAGCTGCAGTCGACCAGCACGTCACGGAAAACGATGCCCTGGCTTTCGAAGATCTGCAGCATCAGGTCATTCGGGCCATCGAAGCTGGCGCGCGGGTAGCTCTCGCTGCCCAGACCGTCCTGGTTGGTGACGATCACGAACTGGTAGCCGGCATCGCGCAGCTTCAGCAGCGCCGGGATCACCTGCGGCACGAAGCGCAGCTTCTCGTAGGCGTCGATCTGGAAATCCGCCGGCTCCTCGATGAGGGTGCCGTCGCGGTCGATGAACAGGATCGGCGTCATGCCGCGGCCCTCCGTGCCGACAGGGCCGCAAGCACGCGGTCGTTCTCTTCGGGGCTGCCGATGCTGATACGCAGTGCGTCACCCAGCTGCGGTGCGGCGCGCTGGTCGCGCACCACCACGCCGGCAGCAAGCAGCGCGTCGAACGCCGCCTGCGCATCGGCAAAGCGGACCAGCAGGAAGTTGCCGGCCGAGGCGTATACCCGGCCGATGCCAGGCAGGCCCTGCAGGCTGTGGTGCAGGCGCTCGCGCTCGGTGATGACCGTGGCTACCCGCTCAGCGGTGCGCGCAAGCGCGGCCGGCTGCAGCGCCTGCACGGCCAGCTCGGCGCACGGCGTCGGCACCGGGTACGGCGCCTGGCATCGGCGCAGCACGGCAATCAGTTCCGGCGCGGCGATCAAGGTGCCCATACGCGCGGCGGCCAGTGCGTGCGCCTTGGACAACGTGCGCAGCACTGCCAGGTTGGCGTGCGCGGCAAGCAGCGTGGTCGCCGAAGCGCGCTGCGCGTACTCGACATAGGCCTCGTCCACCACCACCAGCGCCTGCCCGCGCAGGGCAAGGGCCACGCGCTCGATCTCCGCCAGCGGGATATCGCTGCCGGCAGGATTGGACGGCGCGCACAGGAACACCAGCGTTGCGCCCTGCCCCTTGGCCATAGAGATGACCGCTTCCAGGTCCGTGCGCAGGCCCTCACCATCGTCAATCAGCGGCACCTCGATCAACGGCGCACCCTGCAACCGCGCACAGACTGCGTACATGCCGAATACCGGCGGCGTCACCAGCACGCCGTCGCGGCCGGGCACGCACAGGGCGCGCACCAGCAGATCGATCGCCTCGTCGCTGCCACGACCTACCAGCAGCTGTTGCGGCTGCACGCCGTACAGCGACGCCAGCGCATCACGCAGCGCAGCCGGTTGCGGTTCCGGGTAGCGGCGGCAGCCCCCCGTGGCGTCGGCCGGGTTGGCCCACGCCGATTCGTTCGCGTTCAACCACACCTCGCCCTGCACCGCGCTGCTGCGCGCCGAACTGTAGCCGGCAAAGGCCTGCAGGTCCGGCCGTACCAGGGCCAGCACGCCGTCGATGTCCGCGCTCATGCGGCCACCTCCATGCGCAGTGCCACCGCACGTTCGTGCGCATCCAGTCCTTCGGCGCTGGCGATGATGCGCGCGCAGCCACCGATCGCGGCCAGGCCAGCGGCGGTCGCGCTCTGTACGCTGATCAGGTTCTGGAAGCTGGCCACGCTGACGCCACTGTAGGCGCGCGCGGCACCGGCGGTGGGCAGCACGTGGTTGGTGCCGCTGCAGTAGTCACCCAATGCTTCCGGCGTGTAGTCGCCGAGGAACACCGAACCGGCCGCCTGCACCTGGTCCAGCCACGCGCGCGGTTCGCGCAGGGCCAGGATCAGGTGTTCGGGGGCGTAGCGGTTGCTGATCGCAAACGCATCGGCCAGCGATTCCACCTGGATCAACTGCGATGCCGACAGCGCCTGGCGGGCGATGTCCTGCCGCGGCAGCAGGGCCACCTGGCGCTCAACTTCGGCCTCGACGGCCGCCAGCATCGCCGCGTCATCGGTCAGCAGCAGCACCTGGGAATCCGGGCCGTGCTCGGCCTGCGACAGCAGGTCGGCGGCAACGAATGCAGGGTTGGCACCGGCATCGGCGATTACCAGCACTTCCGAGGGACCGGCCGGCATGTCGATGGCGGCGGCACCGTCCTGTGCCACCTGCTGCTTGGCCTCGGTGACGAAACTGTTGCCCGGCCCGAACAGCTTGTCGCTCGCCGGGATGCTTTCGGTGCCATAGGCCATCGCCGCGATCGCCTGCGCACCACCCAGCTTGAACACGCGTTGCACACCGGTCAGTCGCGCGGCCACCAGCACCGCAGGATCGGCCGTACCGTCGGCACGCGGCGGGGTGCACAGCACCACCTGTGGGCAACCGGCCAACTGCGCCGGCACGCCCAGCATCAGCGCGGTGGACGGCAGTGGCGCACTACCGGCCGGCACGTACAGCCCAACCCGGCCGATCGGCCGCAGCACACGCTCGCAGACCACGCCCGGCGCGGTTTCCACCGTATAGCCCTGGCCCATGCCGGCTGCGTGGAAGCGGGTGATGCGTTCGGCCGCTTCCACCATGGCCTGGCGCAGCTCGGCCGGCACCGCGGCATCGGCAGCTGCGAACTCGGCTGCGGAAACTTCGAAATCCTGCAGATCCACGCCATCGAAGCGCGCGGTGATCGCGCGCAGCGCGGCGTCGCCCTGCGTGCGCACCTGCGCGATCAGCGCGGCCACCGCATCACGGGTCTGCTGCGCCACGGTCTGCACCGGGCGGGTCAGCGCCGCGCTGCGTGCGGCCTCGTCAAGTTGCGACCAGATCAGACGATTCATGCCAGCGACCGCTCCACGCTCAGTACCATCAGGCCCTGGGCGCCGGCGCGCTCCAGTTCTTCCATGCGCTGCCAGGTCAATGGACCGGGGCACATGGTCTGCAGGCGCAATGCACCGCCATCGGCAGGCAAACGCACCAACGGTTCGGCATCGGCCAGCAGCTGCGACAACGCGTCGACGCGGTCCTCGCTGGCGCGGAACATCAGCAGCTTGCGGTCCTGCCGCTGCACCACACCGTCCAGGCGGCGCAGCAGCATGCTGCGCAGCGCGCCGCGCGCATCATCGGGAACGCGTACTGCACCGGCCAGCACGGCTTCGCTGTCGAGCAGGTTGTGCACCGGGGTGAGCTGGTTGGCACGCAGCGTGGCGCCGCTGGAGACCAGGTCGCAGATCAGGTCGGCGGTGCCCAGGCGCGGCGCGATCTCCACCGAGCCGGACAGTTCCACCACCTGTGCATCCACGCCCTGCGCGGCCAGCCACTGCTTGAGGATGGCCGGGTAGCTGGTGGCGATGCGGGTACCGGCCAGTTGTGCCGGCCCCTGCCATTGCCAGTCTTCCGGCACCGCCAGCATCAAGCGGCACTGGCCAAAGCCCAGCCCCCGTAATGCCTGGTAGGCATCGGCCAGCCCGATCTGGCGACGCGCGGCCGCCTGTTCGTCCAGTTCATTGCGGCCGACGATGCCCAGGTCGCAGACGCCATCGGCGATCAGGCCGGGAATGTCGTCGTCGCGCACCAGCAACAGGTCCACCGGCAGCGATTCGCCGTAGCAGAACAACTTGTCGCGGCTCTCGCGCCAGCTCAGGCCACAGGCACTGAGCAGGTTGCGGGCGGGCTCGGCCAGCCGGCCACTCTTCTGGATGGCGATACGCAGCCGGTCTCGCGCCGGCGCTGCCTGGGTTGCACTCATGGGGGAGGTCTCGAAGTCTGGAACGGGGCGCGGATCAGCGCGAAGCAAGGCGGTCGACAGCGGCGGCATAGCCTCGATGGCCATGCTCGAGCGTGCGTGCCACCCGTCCGGTGGTGGTCACGCTGACGCCGGTGCGCTCGTGGATCTCGCGGTAGGGCACGCCCTGCTGCAGCAGCGGCACCACCTTCCAGCGGTCGGCCATGGCTTCCAGCTCGGCTGGCGTGCACAGGTCACGCAGGAAGGCGACCACCTGCTCCGGCTCGCGCAGCGCGGCAAAGGCCTGGGCCAGGGATTCAAGATCGGCGTGCGGGTCTTTGGCGGCGATGTCGGGGCGGGCTTTCACGGGCAGGGCTCTTGCATCAATGTAATAGCGCGTTAGTACATTAACGCATTCTTGCAGGCCGCGTCAAAGGCACGACCAGGTTCCGCCAGGCCCGTTCAGGCAGCGGAAACGAAAACGCCCACCGGGTGGTGGGCGTTCGGATGCGGCAATGGACAGGGCTTCGATCAGGGCAGGCAGCGGACCTCTGCCTGCAGCGCGCCGCGCCGCAGGCATTCACCGAACAGGCTGCCCTGCCGGCTGGGACGAGGCTGCAGGTTCCGCAGCGCTCCTGCCCGGCCCGGGCACGCCCGCTCGGCAAGGGCCTGCAGATCCTGCTCAAGCTGCGCTCGATCCATCACATGGCAGCGATCAGCCACCAGCTGGTAATTCGCAGGGCCGATCCGGGTGCTGCGCAACGCCGGATCGCTCTGGCATGCCGCCAGCAGGAACAGCATCAGTGTTCCTGCAGCGGCACGCGTCACGGCATGACCCGCGACTGCTCCAGTTCCACCTGCAGGGTGCTGGCCAGTTCATCACGGGAGACTTCGAACTGCTGCTCGCGCAGCAGGTCCTTCACCGCCACCACGCCGCGCGCCAGTTCGTCCTCGCCAGCCAGCACCACGAAACGGATACCGGCCTTGGCCGCGTACTGGAACTGCTTGCCGATCTTCTTCGGCTCCATCTGCACTTCGGTGTTGATGCCACCGGCGCGCAGGCGGCGGGCGATGTCCAGCGACTGCGGCATGCCCTGCTCGTCCATCAGCGCCACCAGCGCCTGCACGCTGCTGGCCTCGATACCCTCGATCAGGCCAGCTTCGCGCAGCTGCCAGAACAGGCGCGACAGGCCGATGGAAATGCCCACGCCCGGCAGCTTGGACTTGCTGTAGTGGCTGGCCAGGTCTTCATAACGGCCACCGGAACAGATCGACCCGATCTGCGGGTGGTCGGTCAGCGTGGTCTCGTACACCGTGCCGGTGTAGTAATCCAGGCCACGTGCAATGGAGAAGTTCAGGCAGTACGCGCTTTCCGGCACGCCCAGTGCCTGCACCAGCTGCAGCACTTCGCGCAGCTCGGCCACGCCGGCACGCAGGATCTCCGAGGAACCCGCACCGTCTTCCAGCGCTGCCAGCTGTGCCAGCGCATCGGCATGACCCTGCGAACGCACGGCGACGAAGGCCAGGATCTTCTCGACCTGTTCGGCCGGAATGCCGAAGCCCTCGCCCACCAGCGTCTCGCGCACGTAGTCGGGGCCACGCTTGTCCAGCTTGTCCACCTCGCGCAGCACTGCCAGCTGTCGTTCGCCCTCGGCCACGCCCAGGCTTTCGAAGAAGCCGCGCAGCAGCTTGCGGTTGTTCAACTGGATGCTGAAGTCACCGATGCGCAGTTCGGCAAATACCGCATGGATGACCGCCAGCACTTCGGCGTCGTAACGCACGCTCAGGCTGTCCTTGCCGATCACGTCGATGTCGCACTGGTAGAACTCGCGGAAGCGGCCGCGCTGGGCGCGCTCGCCGCGGTACACGCGCTGCATCTGGTAACGGCGGAACGGGAAGGTCAGTTCGTGTTCGTGCTCGGCCACGTAACGCGCCAGCGGCACGGTCAGGTCGAAGCGCAGCGCCATCTCCGGCAGCGAACGATCGCCGGATTCAGCAGCGTTGGCCAGCGCGCCGGTGGACTGCACGAAATACACCTGGCGCTCGGTTTCGCCGCCGGACTTGGTCAGCAGCACATCGGACAGCTCGAACACCGGCGTCTCCACCGGCAGGAACCCGAAGCGCTCGTAGTTGCGGCGGATGACGTCCAGCATGCGCTGGAACGCAATCTGCTCGCGCGGCAGCAGTTCAAGGGTGCCGGGCGGGGTACGGGGCTTGATCACGGGCGGAGCTCCTGCAGAATCGGGGACGTGGGAGGGGGCGACATTCTAGCGCCCCGCATCGCTCAGCCGCAGATAAGGGGTCCAACGGCCGCTTGAAGTATCATAAAGCCCTCCCCCGCCCGCGATACGCCCACGCAACATGTCCCGGCCTTCCGGCGCTCCGCCCGCCACCAACGACCCCGCCGCGCCGTCCTGCGCCACGCTGGACTGCCTGCACTGCTCGGTACGCCACCTGGCGGTGTGCTCTGCGCTGTCGCCCGATGAGGTGCAGGCGCTGGAACAGGTGACCGTGTCGCAGCAGCTGGCGATGGGCAGCACCCTCGCCCGCAGCGGCGAAGAGCGCCAGCATGTCTATACATTGACCGGTGGCGCGCTGCGGCTGGTGCGCACGCTTGCCGATGGCCGTCGCCAGATCAATGGCTTCGTGCTGCCTGGCGATTACCTGGGCCTGAGCGGCAGCGACCACCATCGCTACGACATCGAGGCCATCGCCGACAGCCGCGTGTGCCGCGTTGCCCTGCCGCAGATGAAGGGCCTGCGCGCCCGCTATCCGCACCTGGAGCGCAAGCTGCTGCAGCGCGCCTGCCAGGAGCTGGACGCCGCACAGGATGCCGCGCTGGCGCTGGCACGCCTGCAGCCGGCGGAAAAACTCGCTGATTTCCTGCTTCGCCTGGCCGCGCGCGAGGCCAAGCTGGGCGGAGATGGCCTGCGCGTCTCCCTGCCGATGGGCCGCGGCGACATCGCCGATCATCTGGGCCTGACGATGGAGACGGTCAGCCGCACCTTCACCAAGCTGCGCCAGCAGGGGTTGATCGCCCTGCCCCATCTGAACGTGGTTGAGATCCTCGACGAGGATGGCCTGCGCACGCTGGCCGGTGACGTGCAGGGCTGAGCGCCCGATCAGTATCGGCTTGCCGGCCAGCGGCCGGCACTACCCGTGATGCGCGCTTCTGGTAGTGCCGGCCGCTGGCCGGCAACCACGCAGGCGCCTCCATCAACGCAACAACACCTCACGCAATGCCGCGTAGTGCGCCGCCAATGGTTCGGCATGTGCCGGACGCTGCAGCAATGCATCCAAGGCCGGCGGCACCGCCACTGCTTCACCGATCAACGGTTCCACCACCGCCTCGAACTTGGCCGGGTGCGCGGTAGCAACCACCGCCCAGTCACCCTTGGCGCCACCGGCGCGCAGATCCTGCAGCACCTTCACCGCCGTGGCCGTATGCGGGCAGAACAGTTCACCGTCGCTGGCATGCGCGCTGGCGATGGTCGCGCGGATGGTCACGTCATCCACCGCGAAGGCGCGGAACGCCGCCCGCAGCTCGGCATCGTCGCCCTGGTACAGCCAGCGCAGCCGCTCGAAGTTGCTGGGCGCGCCGACATCCATGGCGTTGGCCACGGTCACAATGCTGGCCGCGGGCTGGTACGGATCGCCACTGAAATAGCGCGGCAGCACCGCGTTGGCGTTGGTGGCCAGCACGATCTGCCCGATCGGCACGCCCAGCGCGCGCGCCAGCACTGCCGCCATCGCATTGCCGAGGTTGCCGGTCGGCACCACCAGGTTCAAGCGCCGCTGATGCTGCGCATGATGGCTCAGCGCCGCGTGCGCGTAATAGCTCATCTGCGGCAGCAGCCGGCCCAGGCTGATGCTGTTGGCGGAGCTCAGCGGCACCTGTGCCTGCAGATCGCGGTCGGCCAGCGCCTGCTTCACCATCGCCTGGCAATCATCGAACGAACCGGCCACCCGCAGCGCCTGGATGTTGTCGCCAAAGCAGCCGAGCTGGTGCGCCTGTCGCGGCGACACCCGCCCATCGGGATACAGCACCACCACGCGTACACCGGGCTGCCGATGGAAGGCCGCCGCTACGGCTGCACCGGTGTCACCGGAGGTGGCCACGACGATGGTCAGATCGCGGCCCTTGCCGGTCTGCAGCCGCGACAGCACACCGGCGAGGAAGCGCGCGCCGATATCCTTGAACGCCGCCGTCGGCCCATGGAACAGCTCCAGCACATGGTCACCGCTGTTGCGCAGCGCGCGCAATGGCACGGGGAAATCGAAGGCCTCACCGCAGATCGATGGCAAGGCCTCGGCCAGCACATCGCCCGAGAAGAACGGCGCCAGCAGGTCAGCGGCGGTATCGGCCAGGCTCGTACCGGCCTGCAGCGCGCGCGGCGCCGGCAGCACCTCCGGTACGTACAGGCCACCATCGGGGGCGAGACCGGCAGCGATGGCCGCACTGAGTCCAACGGCCGGCGACTGGCCGCGGGTCGAAACGAATTGCATGAGGTCGATATCCGGTAGGGAGGAAGGATTCAGCACAAGCAGGCTCCGGGTGCATCCAGCGGCGAGATCCAGGCATCACTGTCGAAGCCGGCAGCGGCAAACGCCGCACGCACCGGCTGCGCTGCCGCGCGCGCCCGGTCGGCATCTTCAAACCAGGCAAAGACGCTGGGCCCAGCGCCGGAAATGCCCGCGCCCATCGCGCCGGCGGCCAGTGCAGCATCGCGTGCCGCGTCGAAGCCCACGATCAGGCCCGCCCGCCGCGGTTCCACCAGCACATCGCGCAGGCCGGCGCGCACCAGCGAGGCATCGCTGCGATGGCAACCGCTCAACACCAGCGCCAGGTGGGCACTCTGCGCGACGAATTCGCCCAGCGCATAGCTGCCCTGCAGCGCCTGTCGTGCCCGCCGGGTCTCCAGCACCGCATGCGGATGCACCAGCAGGCTGTGCCAGCTGGCCGGTACCGGAATCGGCACCAAGCGATCAGCCGTGCACAGCGCCACGCCGCCCAGCAGCAGCGGGCCGACGTTGTCACCATGGCGGCCACCGCTGGCCACGGCTTCGCCATCCAGTGCGAACGGATACAGCGCCTCGCGCGGCAGCGGCATGTCCAGCACTGCATTGGCTGCCACCAGCGCGGCCACGCAGGAGGCCGCCGATCCGCCCATGCCGGAGCCGAACGGAATGCCCTTGTCGATCTCGATGGCGAAACCGAAGCCCAGCCCCAGCGCTGCACGCAGTGCGATCAGCGCGGCCCCTGCTGTATTGCCTGGTGCATCCAGCGGCAGTTCGACCGCACTGCCACGGATCGCATCGATGCGCACCAATGGTTCGTCGATGCGGCGCACGCTCACCGTATCGCCGATACCGGCGATGGCGTGGCCGAGGATGTCGAAGCCGACCGCCACGTTGGCCACCGATGCGGGTGCGAAAGCGCGTGCGATCACAGCCGCGCTCCTTCGCCGGCCGCCACCCGCAGCAGATCGGCGAACACGCCGGCAGCGGTGACTTCCGGGCCCGCGCCCGGGCCCTGCACCACCAGCGGGTTGTCGCAGTAGCGGCGGGTACGGAACTGCACCACGTTGTCGGTCAGCCGCAGGTTGGCGAACGCGTGGTCGGCCGGCAGCTCCTGCAGCCCGACCGACGCGCCATCCGGCCCCAGCCGCGCGACATAGCGCAGCACCGCACCGCGCTGGCGGGCATCGTGCAGCCGGGCCAGCAGCGCCTCATCGGAGGCACCCAGGCGGGCCATGAAATCGCCCACGCTTCCTTCGCGCAGCAACGCCGGCACCAGGCTCTCCACCTGCACCTGCTCCAGGCTGAGCGCGTGACCGGCCTCGCGGGCCAGGATCACCAGCTTGCGCGCAACATCCACGCCGGACAGGTCGTCGCGCGGATCCGGCTCGGTGTAGCCCATCGAGCGCGCCTGCGCGACCAGTGCCGAGAACGGCTGGCTGCCGTCAAAACGATTGAACAGCCAGGCCAGCGTGCCGGAGAAGATGCCTTCGATCGCCAGCACTTCGTCTCCGGTATCCACCAAGTCACGCAGCGTGGTGATCACCGGCAGGCCGGCACCCACCGTGGCCTCGTAGCGGAAGCGCGCACCACTGGCCGCCGCCGCCGCGCGGATGCGCTGGTAGCGTGCCAGCGGACCGGCGCCAGCCTGCTTGTTCGGGGTCACCACATGGATGCCGGCGGCCAGCCAGCCTTCATAGCGCTCGGCAACCTCTGCACTGCCACTGCAGTCGATCACCACCGCATGCGGCAGATGCGCGGCCAGCAGGTGCTCGGTGAAGTGGTCCAGATCGCTGGCCTGGCCGGCGTCCTGCAGCGCCTGGCGCCAGTCTTCATGCAGGCCATCGGCCTCCAGGCGCATGCGCGAGCGTGACGCAAGCGCGCGCAGGCGCAGATCGACATTGGCCTTGGCCAGCAACTGCGGGCGCGCCGCCAGCAGCTGGTCCAGCAGCGCAGCGCCAACATTGCCCGGACCGATCACCCCCACCGCGAACGTCTGCGGCGACAGCCAGAACCCGGCATGCGCGGCACGCAGCGCGCGGGTCGCGTCGGCGCTTGCCACCGCCACCGAGATGTTGCGTTCGGAGGACCCCTGCGCGATCGCCAGGATGTTCACCTGCGCCCGGCCCAGCGATTCGAACAGCCGTGCAGCCACACCCGGCTGGCCTGCCATGCCATCGCCCACGGCGGCCAGCACGCTGACGCCCTCGCTGACCTGCACGCGCTGCACCTGGCCGGCGGCCAGCTCGTGCGAGAACGCCTGCACCACGGCATCGCGACCACGCGCCGCTTCGCCTGCGCGGACAACACAGCAGATCGAATGTTCGGAAGAGCCCTGCGAGATCATCACCACCGAGACCTGTGCCTGGCGCAGCGCGGCGAACACCCGTTCGGCGGTACCCGGCACGCCGATCAGGCCGGTGCCTTCCAGGTTCAGCAGGGCCAGATCCGTGCTCAGCGTCAGCCCTTTCACCGGGCCACGTGGCGAGCGCTCGGCGCTGATCCGCGTACCCGGATGGCTGGGCTGGAAGGTATTGCGGATGAAGATCGGCAGGCCCAGCCGGATCGCCGGTGACATCGTCTGCGGATGCACCACTTTCGCCCCGAAATAGGCCAGCTCGCAGGCCTCGTCGTAGCTCAGCGCGTGCAGCTGCACGGCCTCCGGCACCAGCCGCGGGTCGGCCGACAGCACGCCGTCGACGTCGGTCCAGATATGCAGTTCATCGGCGGCGAACAGTGCGGCGAAGATCGCGCCGGAGTAGTCACTGCCGTTGCGGCCCAGCGTGGTGACGCGGTCCTGGCGGTCGCGGGCGACGAAACCGGTGGCGACCACGCGCGACTGCGGGTGCCGCAGCCGCCACGCGGCAAGGCGGCCGGCACTGGCATCCCAGTCGACATCCACGCCCAGTTCGCCGTGGCCGACCACCAGCACATCGCGTGCATCCAGCACCGCGCAGTCCTCGCCCAGCGCGCGCAGGTGGGTACCAAGCAACTGTGCGGAGAACACTTCGCCCAGGCCCTGCACGCGGTCGAGCACCTCGCGTGGCAGTTCGCCGATCACCGCCAGCGCGGCCAGCACCTCGGCCAACTGGTCGAAGCGTGCATCGATCCAGTCCACGGTATCGCCCACCTGCTCACCCAGCAGCGCTACCGCGGCACCCCGATGCCGCGCGCGCAGCGCATGCCACGCCTCCTGCCAGCCGGCATCGCCCTGGGCTGCCAGGTGCGCCAGTTCAATCAGCGCATCGGTAACCCCCTTCATGGCCGAGACCACGCTGACCTGCAACGACTCGGGGCGGGCCAGCAGCAGGCCGGCGACATGGCGATAGCGCTCGGCGTCGGCCACCGAGGTGCCGCCGAACTTGTGCACGACAGTGGACGGCGCGGCCAATGCGGACGCGGCAGGCGAATGGGCGGGAGCGATGGAAGACATGCAGACCTCGGTTGGAGGCCCCGTCGCATGCAGGTGGTCGAGTTTCCCCGTCACCTGGATGGTGCGGGGCCGTTGTTTTCGGGAGTTACACGAAGACGACGGGCCGCACCAGGGCAGTGGTGGCGGTGGTGGTGGTAATGGTGGTGGTGATGGCGACCGGCGCAGTCGAACGGCCCGCGGTAGCGGGGGCGATCAGGCGGGCGTTGGCGGCATCAAGGACCATGGCCTACAGAAAACACCGCCGCGATGGCCGCTGTCAAGTGTTGCGGCGCAATATTTCCATGCAGCGATCATCGGCCAACGTGCCGGCATTTGGTTGCAACTGAGACCAACAGGTGATCGTCGCCCTCAATGCGTCGATTCAGCCGACATGTTCGGTGATTGCGCGCGGCGTGCGATGCGCATGCGCGCACAACAGCACCCCGCCCACCAGCAGCACGATCGCCAGCAGTTCCAGCAGGCTGGGCCAGCGCCGCTGCCAGGCGAAGGCGTACAGCAGCGCGAACAGGGTCTCGAACACGATCATCTGCCCGGTCAGGGTCAGCGGCAGCAGGCGACTGGCCCGGTTCCAGAACGCATTGCCGAGGATCGAGGCGACCACCGCCACGCTGGCGCTGATGGCCCAGAACCCACCCCATTGCGCAGCCGTATGCGCCTGGTTGTGTCCACTGAACGCCATCGGCACCAGCAGCAGCGACAACCCGCCGGTGGGGACGCCGGTCAGCAGTGACCAGTCGTGGCTGGAAAGGTCGGGCCGCCGCGACAGCCAGCGGCTGTTGCCGATGGAATACAGCGCCCACGAGAACAACGCACCGAACGCGCACAGCAGGCCGATCAGGCGTTGCCGCCAAGGCGTGCCCAGATGCTCGGACATCAGCGCCTCCCAGCCGACCATCGCTACGCCGAGCACGCACAGCGCCAGCGCCGGCAGCAGCTGCTTCAACGGCACCGCACCCTGCTCGCGCACGCCCACCAGGGTGACCACGACCGGAATCAGGCCGACAATCAACGAAGCAGCGGCGCCACCGGCCCACTGCACCGCCGTGGCCAACAGCAGGAAGTACACCAGGTTGCCGGCCAGGCTGAGCCACAACAGGCCGATCCACTCGGCGCGACCGAGCTTCGGCGCCAGCCGCTTCCAGCGCGGCAGCAGCAGGACCACGGCGATCAGGCCATAAACCAGATAGCGGCCGGCGGAAAGCTGCAGGGCATTGAACGTGCTCAACACGGCGGGCGCGAGGAAGACCACGCCCCACAGCGCACCGGCGGCGATGCCATTGGCGATGCCCAGGGCAATCGGGTTGTTGCGCATTGCAGGTTCACAGCAAGAACGGGCCGCGCAGTGTAAGCGGCCCCTTGCCGACCGGTCTTGACCGAGGCTACTGCCGGTTCGCTTCCGCAGTGTTGGGTGTGGCTCGCCGCCATGCCGCCGGCGTCTGCCCGCATTCGCGGCGCAGCGCACGGGTCAGTGCACTCTGCTCGGAATACCCTGCGGCCAGTGCGATATCGCTGATCGATGCCGGGCTGACCCGCAACTGGTGCTTGGCCCAGCGCAGGCGGCTGGCACTGAGCCACGCCTGCGGGCTGAGCCCGAACTCACTCCGGAACACCGCATGCAGGCGGCTTTCGCTGATGCCGACAAAGGCAGCCATGCGCGCTACCGACCATGCCTGCCCCGGTATCGCCTCGACCGCAGCGCACAGGCCCTGCAGGCGCGCACCACTACCGGCAGGCGCGAAGACCCGCAGCAGTTCCGGCAGCAGCGCTGGCACAGGCCGGCCCGTCTGCACCTGGGCAAGCCGCTGCCGCAGCGACAGCGGGAGATGCAGCCAGCGCTGCCGGCACAGGTGCTCCTGGGTCGCGTCATCGAGCACGCCCGGCCCGCAGTCGACAATCACGAAACCATTGGGGCCGTCGGCCATCTGGTCGTGCGCCTCGCCGGCCGCCACGAATGCGCCCTGCAGCAGGTCAAGACGGCCGCCCCTGCCCTCCATCTCGAACTGCAGCTCACCCTGCAGCGGCAGCACCCACTGCGCATAGCCGTGGCGATCCAGGCCGGTGGCCTGACCGTAGTGCCGTAGATGGAAGATGGCGCCCATCCGAGCAGTCTGCGCGTGTAACACTTGCCGTGCAAACCGCTGCTATAGTCGGCCCGTCATCCAACGCAGGGAGTGCAGGACATGACTTACAGGCACGCATCCATGGTACTGGCCGCCAGCCTCGCGCTGGTGCTCACCGCCACGGCTTCGGCACAGGAACGCATGCCACCGGCCCCGCACTGCATGGACGCTGTCGGCGTCCAGGAAGTGGAGCAGGCATCACCGCGCTCGATCGCGCTGCGTGCCGCCTCCGGCCAAGCCTATCGCATCGACTTCGCCGAGGATTGCCCCGGCGTCCGCGCAGCCACCACGTTGAAGCTGGAAGCACCCGCCGGCTGGGCCTGCGGTCGTCCCAGCGAGCGCGTTGTGGTCGATGGCCACAGCTGTGCCGTCAGTGCAGTCACCCCGGTCCAGGCCCGCGACTATGCCAGCGTGGCCCGCGACAGCGACAGCCTGCGCACGGCCACCCTGCCCGCCCTGACGATCCGCCAACGCAAGGACGTCCGTCGCGGCTTCGGCGGCTCGGCCTCGTACTGCTTCGCCACCCGCAATGTGCGCGGCTGGTCGTCCGACACGCAGGGCATGCTGGTGGAAACCAACCCGCTGCGTAGCGGCGGCCATCGCTTTTACCGTGTTGAACTGGGCAGCCACTGCCTCCAGCTGGACCGCTCGCCGGAATTGAGCTTCCAATCCGGCATGCAGAACGGCCTGATCTGCGGCAACCCCGGCGACCGCGTGGTTACGGCCGATTTCGCCAGCTTCGACGAGCGCAGCGACGCGGTGGCGCCGCTGCCCCGCTTCACCCGCCGCGGCGCCTGCACGATCCAGGCGGTCTACCCGGCCTCCAGCCAGGCGTCGAACTAGCCGTCGACGCCGAGGAAGGTGAACGGTGCGCTGGGTACGAAATGGCCCAGTGCATCGCCGGCGAAGGTATTGCGCTGGTCACGGCCGAGATCGAGCTTGAGCACCTTTCCGCCGAAATCGACCTTGGTCAGGTCGACCCAGAAGGTGTTGGGCGTCAGTGCCGACTCGAAGAAATACAGGCGCCGCTTGTGGTCGGCGACCGTACGCCAGCGGGTGGACGAGATGTTGGGCTCGCCCGGCGTGGTGATGCCGAACGGTACCGACACGTTGCGGATCACGCTGAACACACTGGCCAGCGCCTCCACCGGATCTTCCGCTTTCGGAATCGCGTTGATGTAGAAGGAGGCCCGCGCGAAGCGGTCGGCCGAACGGTTGGTGCCCGGCAGCATCACCGTGCCACCGATCTGCTGCCAGTAGCTGTTCAATGCCAGCTGCTGGTCGAAGACCGGCGAATTGGTCATCACCTGATAGCGCCGATCATGGTGGATCACCTGGCGCCCGCCGATGTATTCGACGATCGCGCTGTCACCCGTGGCGTCGGACAGCGACAGATGCAGCGTCGCCTGGCGGTCCTCGCCCGGCACCTTGTCGGTGACGATCGAGTACGGTTCGCGCTGCAGCGCAGTCACCGCCTCTTCCACCGTCGCGAAATTATCCAGCACGTACTGCGCCCACAACGAGATGGACAGGCCGGGCTTGCCGCTGCGCTGGGCCGGGTACTCCGACTCGACCAGCCACAGCAGGTTGGCGACCAGGCCCTTCTCGTTCATGCCATCGGTGGTGGAAATGTCATAGCCGGTGGCCACCACGCTGCCGTAGCGTGCAGTCCAGGCGATCGACCCAGGCCCCGCCTTTCCGGTGCGCGCAATGCCACGCGGCAACACGTAGAGATTGGTGGCCACGTCCACTTTCCAGTCCATCGAGCGGGCGGTGATGACATCGCCGTTGTCGCCCAGATACACCGCGCGCGTGCAGGCCATCGCCGGCATTGCCGCCGTCGCCAGTGCCGCCGCCAGCAACGCGCCGCCTTTCCATTTCATCCGTGCCATGTCGTCCTCCGTTCCCCGGGAAAGGTGATCTGAACCCCGCAACGGTGAGACGAACGTGAAGCCTCAGCGCAGCCAGCGATCATGCAGCCAGAAACCGGCAGCCATCGCTGGCACGAACCACAGGGCTTCGCGCGCGCCCACCGCCAACGCGGCCAGCGCGGGCCCCGGGCAATAGCCGACCCAGCCCCAGCCGATACCGAACAGCGCCGCACCCAGCAGCAACCGCGTGTCGACAGCCTGCGCCGCCGGCAGCTCGAAACGTTCGGCGCACCATGGCCGCTGCCGCCGCCGCAGCCAGAATTGACCCAGTGCGCTGACCAGCAGCGCCGACGCCAGCACCCAGGCCAGCGTGGGATCGAAGTCGCCAGCCACATCAAGGAACCCCAGCACGCGACGCGGATCGGTCATGCCGGCCAGCGCGAGGCCGGCACCGAACAGGCCGCCGGCCACACCTGCCGCCCACAACCTGCGGCTCATGCCAGGCCTCCGCCGTGACGTAGCAGGAACGTGGTGAGCATCGCGCAGGCCATGAACACCAGCACCGCCACCAGCGATCGCCGCGATCCACGGGCGAGGCCACAGACACCGTGGCCGCTGGTGCAGCCGTTGCCCAGCCGCGTACCCAGGCCCACCAGGACACCGGCAGCGATCAATTGCCAGGCCGGCAGCGCGTCGCGCAGCAAGGCGCGTGGTGGTTGTCCTGCACCCGCCTGCCAGCTCAACACCGCTGCCGCCGCCGACATCAGTCCGAGCAGGAAAGCCCAGCGCCAACCACGATCACCGCGCGGCGCGGCAGCGGCGCCGGCAGCGATACCGCTGATGCCCGCCACCCGACCGAGCGTGGCCAGCAGCAGCACCGCCGACGCACCGATCAGGCCGCCGCCTGCAATTGCCGCCCATGGCAGGTTCATGCCCTGCCCCTCTGCATCGCGCGCATCGGCTTGCCCTTCAATTTAGATTTCTCTAAATTAGATTTTCCTGAACTACCGAGTCAAGCCGTGCCCAGCATCACCACCGACAGTGCCGCGATGGCTACGCATGCCGCACAAGCGGCTGCCCTGCTGAAATCGCTGGCACACCCGGCGCGACTGCGCGTGTTGTGTCGCCTGGTGGAAGGCGAAGCACCGGTGCCGGAACTGCAGGCCCTGACTGGCCTGAGCGCATCGGCGCTGTCACAGCATCTGGCCGTGCTGCGCAATCTGGAGGTGGTGGCAACGCGGCGGCAGGCACAGGCACTGCACTATCGGCTGCTGGAGGGTCCGGCGCTGGGGGTGCTGCAGGCATTGCACGCGGCGTACTGCGCCCCGCAGCGTTAGCGGTCAGCCCGCGCTGAGTACCGGCCGCACGACCTCGGCCAACAGATCCACCGCCGTAAGCATGACGCTGTCACCGTTCACTGAGCGGGCGAATCCCGACCAGTCGCCTGCGGAAAGCTGGCGCAGCAGCGCGGCGTCGACCGGCAGCCCGCGCATTGCCCAGTACGGAAACTGGCGCTGGCCCAGCCGGCCACGCGCCAGCTCGACGATGTCGACATGGCTGCCGGCCTGCAGGATGCGCTCATAGACCGAATCGATGCCATCAGGCGGGCCTTCGATGTACTGCAGGAAGCGTTCGCCGTCATGCAGCAGCACACCCGTCACCCCTGCCATCTTGTTGAAGCGCGAGGCATCCTCGACCAGCGTCTGCAGACGTGCGGCAGACAGATCCGGCTTGGCCTGGCTGACATAGGCGATGGCACGCAGTGGCATGGAGCTTCCTTTGCAAGAGTGGTGCCACGGTAGCAGTTGCGGACGAGCCCGTCTCAGTTCGCTCACGCGCCAGCTGAAGAATTCAGGAAACCGCCGGACTGCGCAAATCGGATCGACGAGGCAGCAGCGCCTCGAACACCACGTGCCCTGCCTCGTTGCGCGCGCTCAACTGGCCACCATGCGCACGCACGAACTGGTCAACGATGTACAGCCCCAGCCCGAGCCCGTTGCTCTGGTGGAAGCTGGCCTTGAAGGGTTCGAACAGGCGCGGCAGCAACGCCTCATCGACATGGCCGGTGTTGCGTACGCGCAGCGCAACCACCCGTGCATCGCCACCATCGACCTGCACCTGCACCGTCGCGTCGGCGCCATGGGTGAGTGCGTTGCCGACCAGGTTGGCGACGA
The DNA here is from genome assembly GCF_056395105.1 of Stenotrophomonas sp. 10L48. Taxonomy (NCBI): domain Bacteria; kingdom Pseudomonadati; phylum Pseudomonadota; class Gammaproteobacteria; order Lysobacterales; family Lysobacteraceae; genus Stenotrophomonas; species Stenotrophomonas sp. 10L48. The sequence continues at coordinate 127,690 of NZ_JBFTIX010000006.1, forward strand.
TCTGCCCAAGGCGATCCATGTCGCCCTGCAGCGTCGAATCGCCACGGACGTCCAGCGCGATCCGATCGCTTCGATGGCCGGCACCGGCCTCGACCAGCACCGCACGCGTCACCTCGGCCAGGTCACAGACGCTGCTCTGCAGGCGCAGGCCACCGCTGCGGATCCGCGAGAAGTCCAGCAACTGCTCGACCATGCGTGCCATCCGCAGCGTGCTGGCCTCCAGGTAGCTCAGTGTCTGCTGCGCACCGGCATTGTCGTCCGGCAGTTCCAGCGACAGCTTGTCGGCACACAGCAGGATGGCCGACAGCGGCGTGCGCAGGTCGTGGGTGAGCACCGCCGCCATGGTCTCGTTGAGCTTCAACGCGCGCTCCAGCGCTTCGTTGCGCGCCTTCAGCAACTGCCGCTGCTGGTAGAGCTCGATGAACACATTGACCTTGCTGAGGATTACCTGCGGTGCCACCGGCTTGTGCAGGAAATCCACCGCGCCGGTCTCGTAGCCCTTGAACACCCGCAACGGATCATCCGGCGAGGCGGTCAGGAAGATGATCGGCACATCCCGACTGCGCTGCGAGCCACGCATCAGCTCGGCGAGCATGAAACCGTCGATCTCCGGCATGTGCACGTCCAGCAGCGCCAGCGCTACCTCATGCTCCAGCAGCAGCTCCAGCGCCTGCGCGCCAGAGTCCGCCAGCAACAGGTTGACGCCCTCGCGGCGCAGCAGCGCCTGCATGGCCACCAGGTTCTGCGGCACGTCGTCGACGATCAGCAGGTTGACCGGCGCCTGCGACTGGGCAGGGTCCGGCGGCAGCAGGTTCATGCAAACAACTCCTTCAGGCGGCGGCACATCAGTTCAAGGGGCAGCACGGCGTCGGCGCCGGCATGCTGCAGGGCAGAGGCCGGCATCATCGATGCCTCGGCCTCCTCGGGGCATTGCAACCAGGCCTGGCCGCCAGCGGCGCGCACGGCGGCCACGCCATCGCTGCCATCGCTGCTGGCACCGGTCAGCAGTATCGCCAGCACACCCGTGCCGAACGCGGCCGCGGCCGATTCGAACAGCGGATCGATGGCCGGCCGCGAGAACAGCACCGGTTCGTCCATCGACAAAGCGATGGCCTGCGTGTCCTCCACCAGCAGGTGGTAGTCCGGCGGCGCGAACGTCACCGTTCCGGCCTGCAGGGGCTGCTTGTCCTCCGCTTCGCGCAGGACCAACGTGCAGTACGGCGCCAGCACCTCGGCGATGCGGCTGGAACGGTCGCGCGGCAGGTGCAGCACCACCAGCACCGGCACCGGCAGGGTGGCCGGCAACGCACCCAGCACGATCTGCAGGGCGGCCACGCCACCGGCCGATGCGCCGATCACCACCACGTCAGGGTGGGACATTGCCGCCATCAGGCCACCTTCCGGTACAGGCGGTGCTCCCGCGAACAGGCTTCGAAGGCATCGTGATGGCGACCGAACTGCAGCGACTCCTTGCTGCCCAGGCCGAGGAAGCCGCGATGCACCAGGGCTTCGCGGAACAGGCCCACCGCCCGATCCTGCAGGTCGCGGTTGAAATAGATCAGCACGTTGCGGCAAGACACCAGGTGCACTTCCGAAAACACCGTGTCGGTGGCCAGGCTGTGGTCGGCAAACACCACGTTGCGGCGCAGCTGGCGGTCGAAGACCGCGCCGTCGTAAGCGGTGCTGTAATAGTCCGACAGTGAAGCGGTGCCGCCGGCGGCGAGGTAGTTCCGGCTGAACTGGGCCAGGCGGTCGATGCCGTAGGCGCCGGCCTCAGCCGTGGCCAGTGCCGCGGGGTTGATGTCGGTGGCGTAGACGATGCTGCGCTCAAGCAGGCCTTCCTCGTGCAGCAGGATCGCCAGCGACCACACTTCCTCGCCGGTACTGCAGCCGGCCACCCACAGCTTCACCGAGGGATAGGTGCGCAGCACCGGTACCACCTGTTCGCGCATCTGCCGGAAATACTCCGGGTCACGGAACATCTCCGAAACCTGCACGGTGAAGAACTGCATCGCCTGGGCGAACAGCTCCGGCTCGTGCAGCAGCCGATGCTGCAGATCCGACAGGCGCTCGCACTCGTAGCGCTGCATGGCCTGGCTGACGCGACGGCGCAGCGAGGACACCGCATAGCTGCGGAAGTCGTAGTGGTAGCGCTGGTACAGCGCTTCCAGCAGTACCTTCAGCTCCAGGTCGAACAGCGCCTGCTCGTTCATTGCCGCGAGCACCAGACCCGGCACAGCGACACCAGTTTGTCCACGTCGATGGGCTTGGCGATGTAGTCGTTGGCACCGGCCTGCAGGCAGCGTTCACGGTCATCGGGCATGGCCTTGGCGGTCAGCGCGATGATCGGCAGGTCCTGCAGGTGGCGCTGCGCGCGGATCTCGCGCATCGCCTGCAGGCCATCCTTCTCCGGCATCATGATGTCCATCAGCACCAGGTCCACCTCGCGCTGGGCCAGGCGGTCGACGGCCTCCTGGCCATTGCGGGCGATCTCCAGCGTCACCCCCAGCGGCTCCAGCACGCTGGACAGCGCGAAGATGTTGCGCACGTCGTCCTCGGCCAGCAGCACGGTGCGTCCATCGAGCACGGTGTCGCGGCGGCGCGCTTCGCGCAGCAGGCGCTGCTGGTCGCTGGGCAGGTTGGCCTCCACGCTGTGCAGGAACAGCGTCACCTCGTCGAGCAGGCGCTCGGGCGAGCGTGCACCCTTGATGATGATGCTCTTGGAGTAGCGGCGCAGGCGCTGCTCTTCTTCGCGGCTGAGGGCACGGCCGGTATAGACGATGACCGGCGGGAAGCCGACATCATCGTTGCCTGCCATGTGCTCGAGCAGGTCGTAGCCACTGCCGTCGGGCAGCGACAGGTCCATCACCATGCAGTCGAAGGTGACCGTGCTCAGCTGCTCCACCGCTGCGGCAAGCGTACCGACAGCAGCGATCTGCAGCTGATCGCGGCCCAGCAGCAGTTCCAGGTTGCGGCGCAGATCGTTGTCGTCCTCCACGATCAGCAGGCGCCGCACGTCGCGCTGGCTGGTCTGTTCAAGCTGTTCGATGGCAGCCACCAGGCGCTCGCGCGTGGTCGGCTTGATCGCAAAGCCGATCGCGCCCAGTTCGCGCGCCACCTGGCCGCGGTCCATGCCCGAGACCACATGCACCGGAATGTGCCGGGTGTCGGGGTTGCGCTTGAGCCGTTCAAGCACGGTCAGGCCCGAGACGTCGGGCAGGCCGATGTCCAGCAGGATGCCGTTGGGACGCAGGTCCGCCGCCAGCGCCAGCGCCTCTTCGGCCGTGGTGGCCACCACGCAGTCGAAATCAAGCTCGTGCGCCAGCGTCACCAGGGCTTCGGCGAAGACCGCATCGTCCTCCACTGCCAGGATCAAGCGTCCCGCATGGTGGCGGCGCCCACGGTCATCGGCCACCGCTGCCACCGGCGCGGCACTGGACCGCTGGGCAAGTGGGGCTGCTGCCACGGGGGTGGCGGGTACCGGCTGCACGGGCACCGGCGCTGCGGCGCCTGCGGCATTCTCGGCCATCGGCGCGCCCTGCAGCGGTAGTTCGAGAATGAAGCAGCTGCCGCGGCCCGGCTCGCTGTCCACTTGGATGTCACCGCCCATGCGCACCGCAAGATCACGCGAGATCGACAGGCCCAGGCCAGTGCCGCCGTAACGGCGGCGGGTGCTGCCATCGGCCTGGCGGAACGCTTCGAAGATCAGCTGCAGCTGGTCGCGTGCAATGCCGATGCCGCTGTCGGCCACTTCGAATCGGATCCGGCCATTGCCGCCGCTGCGAACGTGCAGGCTCACCTTGCCGTGCTCGGTGAACTTGACCGCATTGGCCAGCAGGTTCTTCAGGATCTGCTGCAGGCGCTGGTTGTCGGCCACCAGCTGGCTGGGGGCCAGGCCATCGGACTCGATCTGCAGCGTCAGGCCCTTCTGCCGCGCCATCGGCTCGAAGGTTTCGCGCAGTCGCTGCAGCACGCTGTCGACCACCACCACTTCGTCGGCCAGTTCGACGTGCCCCGCTTCGATGCGCGACAGGTCCAGGATGTCGTTGATCAGCGCCAGCAGGTCGTTGTTCGACGACAGGATGGCGCGGGCGTACTTGACCTGCTCGTCGCTGAGCGAGCCGTCCTTGTTGTCGGCCAGCAGCTTGGCCAGGATCAACGAACTGTTGAGCGGGGTGCGCAGCTCGTGCGACATGTTGGCCAGGAACTCGGACTTGTAGCGCGAGGTGGCGGCCAGTTCATTGCTGTTGCGCACCAGCTGCCCCTGCGCGACCAGCAGCGCCTGCTTCTGCGCCTCCAGCTCGTGGGTGCGCTCTTCCAGCTGCACGTTGCTCTGCTCCAGCTCGGCCTGCTGCTGTTCCAGATGCGTCTGCGACTGCATCAGGCTGCGGCTCTGCTCTTCCAGCTCCTCGTTGGCCACCCGCAGCTCTTCCTGCTGTGCCTGCAGTTCTTCGCCCTGGCGCTGCGACTCTTCCAGCAGCACCACCAGCTGTGCGCGCAGCATCGAGGTGCGCAGGGCCATGCCGATGGTCTCGGCGCAGCGCAGCAGCAGCTCGTCATCCAGCGCCCGCTGTTCGCCAACCGCCGCCCGGCCCAGCTCGAGCACGCCCACGATCGCGCCGTCGCTGCTGACCGGGGCAAGGATCCGTTCACGCACAGGCACGCGCCCCAGGCTGGTCTGCAGCTCCAGCGGCGCCGCTTCATCCCCCTGCAGATGCCGCGCCCGCTGGTCGCGGGCCACCTGCCCTGCCACCCCTTCCTGCAGGCCCAACGTGGCCGGGATGCCGTTCGGCAACGCCAACCCACCGGTCAGCTGCAGGCGTCCGCCTTCCAGCCGGTAGAGCGCACCGACATCGGCACCCAGCTGGGTTGCCAGCGTCGACACCGCCGCTTCGGCGATCTGTTCCGGCCCGAGCTCACCGCGCAGGCTGAGCGCCACCGCGTTCTCCGCCTCCTGCAGCCACAGCGCACGCATCGCCTCGCGTCGCGCCTGGATGGCGCGCGAGGCGATGAGTGCGATCATCAGGAAAGCCGCGCCACCGATCGACCGGTTGACGAACGAGAAGGATGAGTTGTTGCTGGCCGGCGCCACGTTGTAGCCCACCGCCAGCAGTACGCAGGCGCTGACAGCCACCACGAACGGCACCCGGGCGCTGCGCTGGAACACAGTGACGCCGATGGCCATGAAATAGGCCAGCCACACGGCATAGCCCAGGGGTACCACCAGTTCCAGCGCGGCCGTAGCCGCCACCAGTACCGCCGACGTCATCCAGATCCAGCGGTCACGCGTAGTCGCACCAGGACGCATGCAGGTCGGTTCCAGTTTGGAAAAGGGGACTGATGTTACTCCTTGTCGCATTCAGCCGCATACGACCAATGGCACGGGCGTCGCATGCACGTCCTCTTCACACTCCACTGCCTACGTTCTCGTGCCTGACAGAGGTAATACGCATTTCATCGTGGTCGCTGCCGCTTCGACGCCGTCCGTGTTGACGGACCCTTCCCGACAGCTGCGATTGCTGATCGACAGCGTGCGCGACCATGCGCTGTACCTGCTCGATCCCGATGGCATCGTCTGCAGCTGGAACCCCGGCGCCGAACGCATCAAGGGCTACCGATCGGAAGAAGTCATCGGCACCCACTTCGGCCGCTTCTACCTGCCCGCTGATCGCGATACGGGAGAGCCACAGCGCCTGCTGCGGCTGGCGGCGGAATGCGGACACCATGCCGCTGAGGGTTGGCGGGTGCGCCGAGATGGGTCTCCCTTCCGTGCCAGCGTGGTCATCGAGTCGGTGGTCGAGAACGGTGAGCTCGTGGGCTTCGTCAAGATCACCCGCGACATCACCGAACAGTGGCAGGCGCAACGGCTGCTGCGCGATGCGCAGCGGGCGCTGCGCCAGACCCAGCAGTTCGAGACGGTCGGCCAGCTCAGCCGCGGCCTTGCCCATGAGTTCAACAACCTGCTGACCACCATCGTCAATGCACTGGACCTGCTGTCGGCACGCATGGGCGATGACGAGCGTGCCAACACCCTGTTGACCACCGCGCAGGCGGCCAGCGATCGTGGCGCACTGCTGACCCGGCAGCTGCTGGCCTTCAGCACCGGGCAGACCCTGATCCGCGAAACGCTGGACATCAATGCGCGGATCCGCGACTGGTTGCCCGCCCTGCAGGCCACCTGCCCTGCCGGCGTCACCCTGGAAACCGCGCTGGCTGCGGGCCTGCCTGCCATACTCAGTGATACCGTGCAGCTGCAGACCGCGCTCGCCAACCTGGTCGGCAACGCTGCGGACGCTACGGTAGGTGGCGGCCGGGTATTGATCGCCACCGCGCTGGAGCACCGCATGGACCCCGACGCCGACACATCCCGGCAACGGACCTATGTGACGTTGAGCGTCTGCGATGAGGGACACGGCATGGCCCCGGACATCGCCGAACGCGCGACCGAGCCTTTCTTCACCACCAAGGACATCGGCAAGGGCAGCGGCCTGGGCCTGAGCCAGGTGTTCGGATTCACCACCCAGAGCGGCGGCTTCGTAGACGTGTCCACCACGCCCGGTGTTGGCACCACGGTCAGCCTGCTGCTACCCGCCACAGAGGAACCCAACCCATGACCGATGATCCGATCCGCGTACTGATGGTGGAGGACCAGACCGATCTGCGTGAGATGATCGGCCTGGCCCTGCGCGACTTCGGCATCGACGTGGCTACCACGGCCGATGCGCAGGAAGCGGTCGCGCTGCTGCAGGGCGATACGCGTTTCGACGTGGTGTTCAGTGACATCAGCATGCCCAACGGCATGTCGGGCATCGAGCTGAGCGAGCATGTTGCGCGCGACCAGCCGCAGGCGCGGATGATCCTTTCCTCCGGCTACGCACGCTCGCAGTTGCCGCCGCTGCCCGAGCAGGTGGAATTCCTGCCCAAGCCTTACCGCCTGCGGCAGCTGGTGGAGCTGCTCAGGCAGGCCTGAGCCGTTGCCGCCCTGCCAGGCATGGCCTGGCACTACTGGGTAGCGACCGCCGCGCCCCTGCCAGGCATGGCCTGGCACTACTGGGTGGCGACCGCCGCGGCCCCGCCAGGCATGGCCTGGCGTTGCCCAGTCCTCAATAGCGACCCACCAGGTTCAGGTACCAGCCGCGGTGGGTGTAGTCGAACTTCGTCAGGTCGTCACTGAAGTCGGTGAAGTTGTAGCCCACGCCAACCCGGAAGTTGCGGCCGACGTCGCGGTCCACGCCGGCCAGCCAACCCTGCCGGCGACCGCCATCACGCACGTCCAGCAGGCGGTACTCCAGCAGGCCGTGCCATTGGTAGTACAAGTCATAGCGCAGCTGTGCTGCACCGAAGTTCGTGGCTGAATCGAACCACGGACCGGTGCCCCGGCCATAGCGGACCTCGCCTTCGCGTCGGGCCAGCTTGGCCGCCACTTCCCAGCGCTGGTCGATGCGGTACACGCCTTCCAGCGACAACACCTGGGTACGCTGGTCGTAGTCCACGCCGTTGACCTGGCCCATCGTCGACAGGTCGTACAGATAGCTGTAGCGGCCGAACAGCGCCCAGCGGTCATTGTCCCAGGGGCGGTAGGCGAAGCCGAGATTGCCCTCGATGAAGCGGGCGCCGGCCACCGGGTTGATCGCATCGTCGGTGTCGGCGTAGTTGAACCGCGCAGCGATCCGCCAGCTGTCATTGAGACGGTGGCTGAGGCGGTTGGTGCTGACCCATTGCGTGCGGCGCTCGGCACCGGTGTCGCGACGCCACTCCAGCTTGCTCTGCCACTCGGTACCCGGCGACGTGCGGCCGCCGGACAGGCTGACGGCCTTGCGGTCGACCTGGCCACTGCTCGCATCCAGCTTGCCGTCGCTGAGGGTGAAGCCCGCGTTCCAGCCCACCGCCGGATAGAAATCCATGCCGAAGGTGTTGGCCAGGCCGGATTCCTGGCCGGATTTGAGGAACTGGCTCTCGTTGAACACGTTGACCTGGTCGGATAGGCGCCAGCGCTGGCCCAGCGTCCAGCCATCCTGCGCATTCGGGCTGAACAGCGGGTCGTATTCACTGCGATCGGTGGACTGGGTGAACGCACCATAGAAGCTGTGCTGCGGGGTCAGCTTGTACTCGGCATTGACCTGCGCGGCACTGCCCCGATCACCATCGCTCACCTCCGCGCCGATCGTGGACAGGTTGGCGAAGGTGTAGGTACCACCGGCGACCACCGCATCATTGTCCGCGTAGCGGCCATGATCGTCATCGACGGTCAGCTGGCCGCCACCATAGATGTCCAGCGCGGTGCCGATGCGATGGGTGTAGCGCGCTGCCGCCAGCACACCAGCATTGCTGCCGATGCCGCGGTCTTCCTGCACCCGGCGCAGCTCGGCCGACACGCGGTCGTTGTCACCGATCCGCCATTCGGCGGTGGCCTGGGCCTGGATCAACGATTCATTGCCACGCCGTGCTTCGCTGTAACGCGCATACAGGCTGAAATCGTCGGTCACGTAGCCCAGCAGTTCGGCGCCCTGTTCGCGCACGCGCTGGCCGGTGTCGAAGCGACCCACCGAATAGCCTCCCTCGACCTGCCGCCACCAGGCGCCGGCACTCCAGTCGCGCTGGGTCCAGCCCAGCTCGCGCAGGTTCACCCGTGCCTCCACCGCGGTCGCCTCGCCTTCGCGCGGCCCCTCGGGGTTGAGGCGGGTGAAGCTCAGACCACCATTGTCGGAGAAGAACACCGGCGCACTGGTCGCCTCGCTGCGGCTGTGCTCGACCTTCAGGTAGGTACCACGCCCGGCCTGCAGGGTCAGGTCCGCACCGCGCAGCGAATAGTCCTGCCCAGCGCGCTGTTCGTCCACATAGGTGGCCCCCACCGCCACGTGATCACCGAACCAGTGCTTGCCACGCACACCAGCGGTGATGTCGTCATTGTCGAAGCCGGTCGGCACCCATTCGTAGTCGACAATCAGGCGCTGCTCGTAGCCGTCCAGCGGCACGTCGCGGCTGATCCGGCGCAGGTTCTCGCGGCTGACCTGGGCCAGCGGCCGGGTCAGCAGGATGCGCCCCTGCAACGCATCGATCTCGTAGTCGGCACCGCGCACCAGCGACACCCGCTGTTCGACACGGCCGGTGGTGCGGTCACGGATCTCCAGCACCACCTGGTCCGAGCCGCGCAGGATGCTGGCGTGGCGCAGGTAATACAGGCTGCCGCCGGTGCCGATGAACTCGCTGTGGCCCGGCGCGGTCTCGGCCTGCGATCCGAACAGACGCAGTTCGGTCTGCGCATCGCCCCACGCATTGGCGCCGCGTGAGCGCCACGACAGCGCCGCACCGTACAGCGAACGCACGTACTGGGCGTACTCGGTGCCGCTCAGCCCCGTGTTGTAGTTGCCCCACAGCGCCTGGTTCTTGTCCCAGTCCATGCGCAGGTAGAAGCGGCCCATGCTGTCGACGTCGCGCTGGGTCAGCGAATCGTCGCCATAGGTGGGGTAATACAGGTCCGGGTCCAGGCTGCGGAACAGGTCCTGCGGATCGGCCGTGGTGAAACCGGTGAACAGCTCGTCCAGCGGCCGGTTCTGGGTATCGGCCTGCGCCGTCAACAGATAGCGGCCACGGGTCTTGGCCTTCAAATAGAACGCCAGGCGCCCGTCGCTGAGCACATCGTCACCGCGCTCGCCACGGGCGACATCGCGGCCCGCACCACTGGCCTTGTTCTGGTACACCGTGACATCGGCCAGGCCCACACCGAACAGATAGCTGCCGCTGACATCCACCTCCAGCGTGCGTGCGATCGCCGGCGCGTCGGGCCGCTCGACCCGCACGTCGAACACGTGGTGACCGATCGGCATCAGGTATTCAGCGGCGAATTTGCGGTCCTGGTCCAGCGGATAGCTTTCGCCATTGATCTTCAGTGCCGCGCCAAGCGGCAGGTCACGGCCCCGCAGGCGCACGCGCGAGCCGTACACCGGGATGTTCTGCTGGCGAAGACCGTTGCTGTCGAACACCTGCTCCAGCAGCGACAACGAAGCGGCCTGGTTGGCATCGACGGCCGTGCCGCGCCGATCTTCCAGCGCGTCACGCAGCTGCTGGTTGCCACGCTCCACTTCGGCCAGCGTCACCAGCTGCATGGACTGCGCCGAGGTCTCATCGACATTGCCCTCGGCATCGTACGCGCGCAGCACATAGACCAGGCGGTCGCCACGACGCAGCGGCGTGGACGCCGGCAGCGCACCGTCCCAACTGCCCTGCCCGACCGCAGCCACAGGCAGTTCAAAGGTCGCCAGGGGCGCGACCCGGTCACTGTCGCTGCCGCGGTAGAGGCTGACCTCCAGACGTTTGATGAACGCGGTGTAGTTGCCACGCACGAAGAATTCGACCGGACGCACGATGCGGCCCTGGTCGAACGCCACCATGCCCGGCGCCGAGATCGACAGCTCGGGCTGGCCCATGGCCGGGTCTTCGGTGGCCCAGATCGCGCCACCTTCCGGCAGGCGGATCATGAATTCACCGCGGACGGTCGCCTTGCCCGGCTCGTCCAGCGCCACGCTTACGCGCCGGTCCGGCTGCAGCACCTGCGATGACGAGCGCGTCGACGTGCCTTCGGTCACCGGCTCATCGAAGCTGCGCGAGCGCAGGGTGAACAGCAGGTCGCCCTCGGCGCTGCACTGGTTGCCCTCGCAGTGGATGGGCGCGCCATCGATGGACGCGTCGTTGGCCGGCGGCGGCGCGGCCTGCGCCGTTGCTGCCAGACCCAGCAGCAGTGACTGGTACAACGCAGCGCGGTGCAGGCGGGCGGGACGCCGGACGACAGAGTGATGGGCGCTCATCGGCGGGCCTCCTGTTGGTGGGCCGCCGCGCGGGTGGCGGCGGTCTCCTCGTTGCGCACGCGCAGGCGTTGCTGCACGGCAGGGCTGAGCTGCACGCGCAGCGCTTCGAACACGGCATTGGCACGGCGCAGGCCCAACGCCTGGTTGTAGGCGTGGCTGCCACGCACATCGGTATGGCCGACCAGGCTGACCTGGCCGCCCCCCATCTGCTCCAGGCGCGCGGCGATGGCAGCCAGCAGCGGCTTGAACTCCTCGCGGATCACCGCCTTGTCGGTGTCAAACAGCACGTTGCCGAGCAGCGCGCCGCCGGCATCAACGCCAGCGACCAGCGAGTGCGGATCGCGCACGTCGGTACGCAGCTGCACCGTCAGGCCAGCGCGCGAACCTTCAGCCACTTCGGCCTGCAGCGCATCACGCACGGCCACCGCACGGGCGAAGGCCAATGCCTGGCTTTCGCCGTTGGCGGCAATCACCACGTCACCGCCCTGGTAGCGATTGACCACCTCGGCCATCTTCGCCAGCACCGGACGATAGCTGGCACGCAGCTCGCTGCTGCCCGGGGCGAACAACACTTCGCCCAACGCCAGTTCGGCGCGCTCGGCGGCGGCCTGCGGCGACGGCGGCAGGCGCACGCCGAAGCTGAAGCGGGTCGGCACGCCCTGGGTAACCCGACGCAGCAACGGATTCTCGGTGGTCAGTCCGGAACCCGCCGGTACCGTTGCCGGGTCCAGCTTGACGATGAAGTTGCGGCCCAACCGCGCATCGCCACCGTGCACATCGGCCAGGTGGTAACGACCGAACGGATCGGTTTCGATCAGCAGGCCCTCCACGGTGGCCAGGCGCACGCCGGGAATGCCCTGCTCCTGGATGCCGCTGTTGCGGATCACGTAGGCCACTTCATAGCCCTCGGCCACCCGCGCGATCTCGCGATGCACGGCCGGCTCGGCTGCGGTCAGGCCCTTGGCCGCCTCGCCACTGTGCTGCACGGTTGCCACACCCTGCGCATCCAGCTGCAGGCGATGGCCCTGGGCGCTTTCCAGCACGAAATCATCGGTGAAGGACAGTTCGCGCAGGCGCTGGCGGATCACCACCTGATGGCTATCGACCGTGTCCGACGTAGACGCCAGGCCGTGTACCACGCCCACCTGCACGCCATGCAGCAGGGGCGCGCTGGCATCGGCCAACGGCTGCGGTCCATCGCCACGATCCAGCGTTGTCGAACCCGGCACGTACGCGGCAGGCGCGAAACCGCCCTGTACGCGAACACCGGTGAGTTCCGCACTGTCCTGCCATCCGTCGCCGTCGCGGTCATCGAACACGGTGCCGAACACCAAGCTGTCTTCCAGCAGCGGGTCGGCATCCATGCGTACTTCAGCGGTCGCCACATTCGACAGCGGCGTGCCATCGTCAGCGGTGGCCACGGCCTGGTTGATGTGGTTGCCGGCACGCACGCCCGCGCCCACCCGCAACAGGTAGGTGATGGTGGCACTGCGGCCCACGGCGATGTCGACCGCGCCGATGCGCAGCGGGGTCTGGCTACCGCCCAGCGAGAACGCACCGTCGTCGTCGGCCACGCGCATCGAGCCATCCACATAGCTGAAGCCCGGCGGCGGCGTATCGACCACCACGCCGTCGCGCCAATGGCTGCTGCCGACGTTCTCGACCACCAGCTGGTAGCGCACCAGGTCGCCCACCTTTACCAACCGCGGGTTGGCGGTCTTGGTGATGCGCAGCGCGAAATCCGAGATCACCTTGTGCCGCGTTTCGCAGGTGGTGCACTCCGGCGGTGGCGATCCATCCGGATACTGGCCGCGCAGGCGGTTGAGCACCTCCGTGCGCGCCTCCTGGTTGACGATGGCCTGGTAGACGAATTCATGCTGCCCCACCGGCGTACCGGCCGGCAGGGTGCAGACGATGTCGGTACCCTGCTGCACGCAGCCTGCCGGCAGCGTGTCCACGCTCAGGCCCGTATCGGGCGTATCCAGCAGCTGCAACGGCTGGCGCAGCGAGGCGCGCTCGACCGTGGCCCGCAGGGTGTAGCGCAACCGGTCACCCGGACGCACTTCACTGCCACTTGCAGGGCCGGACAGTTTTTCCAGCACCACGCGCGGCTCAGCCAGCACGTGCTCGGTGCTGCAGGTTCCCGTGCAGGTGGGGGTATCGCCGCCACTGCCCAGCACCGCGTTGCGGACGCTGCCACTGGCCTGCGCGTTGACCTGCGCGCGGTAGCCCAGCGTGTAGGTGCCGGGTGCGGTACCTGCCGGCAGCGTGCATACCAGCGGATTGCTGGCATTGCAGGTGAAGGCGCCCGGCTGGGTCACCGACTGCAGGTCCAGGCCTGCGCCCAGGGTATCGGTCAGGGTGAACACATCGGTGGTCTGCGAGTTGGCGACCACCACCTCGACGCTGTAGTCCACCGCATCGCCGATATTGACCGGCGATGCCGTGCTGGAGGACTTGCGGTAGGTGACCGTCGCCGCCAGCACCGGGGTGGTGGTGGTGCAGTCGGTGGCACAGGTGTTGGTACCGGTGCCGCTGCCAAGCACGGCGTTGCTGACGCTGCCCTTGGCCTGCGCGTTCACCGTCGCGGTGTAGTTCACCGTGTAGGTGCCAGGTGCGGTGGCGGCCGGCAACGTGCACACCAGCGGGTTGGCGGCATTGCAGGTGAAGCCCGTGGTGGCGGTGACTGAACCGAAGTCCAGGCCCTGCCCCAGGGTGTCGGTCAGGGTGAATACAGCGGTCGTGCGCGAGCGGCTGACCACAGCGGTCAGGGTGTAGGCGATGCTGTCACCCACCTTGACCGAGCCGACCGCGGCCGAGGTCTTGCGATAGTCGATCTGGCTGCCAGCCACCGGGGTGGTGGTATCGCAGTTGACGGTGCAGCTCGGGTTGTCGCCACCGCTGCCGAGCACCGCGTTGGTCACCTGGCCGGTGGCCTGGGCATTGACCACTGCGGTGTACGACAGGCTGTAGCTGCCTGGCGCAGTGCCGGCCGGCAACGTGCAAACCAGCGGGTTGGCCGCGTTGCAGGTGTAGGCGCCGGCACTGGTCACGCTGCCGAAATCCAGGCCGCTGCCCAGCGTATCGGTCAGCGTCACCACGTCGGTGGTGCGCGAGTTGGTCACCACCGTGGTCAAGGTGTAGGCCAGGCTGTCACCCACCGACACGGGGCCGGCACTGTTCACCGACTTGGCATAGCTCACGCCCGGCGTCGCCACCGGCGTGGTGGTATCGCAGTTGGTCGTGCACGAGGGCGTGTCGGTGCCGGTGCCGAGCACGGCATTGCGTACCGTGCCACTGGCCTGCGCATTGACCGTAGCGGTATAGCTCAGGCTGTAGGTGCCCGGCACCGTCCCTGCAGGCAGCGTGCACACCAGCGGGTTGGCCGCATTGCAGGTGAAGATGCCCGCGCTGGTAACGCTGCTGAAGTCCAGGCCGCTGCCCAGCGTATCGGTCAGGGTGACCACATCGGTGGTGCGAGAACGCGCAACGGTCACGCTCAGCGTATAGCCGATGCTGTCGCCCACCCGCACCGGTCCACCGGTGGAGGCCAGCTTGGCGTAGCTCACCTGCGGGCTGGCCAGTGGCGTGGTGGTATCACAGCTGCCGACGCACGACGGATTGTCCGGGCCGCTCGGCACTACGGCATTGCGCACCTGGCCAACCGCCTGTGCGTTGACGATGCCGGTATAGGAGAACGCGTAGCTGCCGGGCACGGTGCCGGCGGGCAGCGTGCACACCAGCGGATTGCCGGGCACGCAGATGAAGCCGCCGGCATTGGTCATGCTGCCGAAGTCCAGGCCAGTGCCCAGGGTATCGGTCAATGTGACGGCAGCGGTGGTGCGCGCATCGGCCACGACCACGCTCACCGTGTAGGCAACGCTGTCGCCCACCGCGACCGGGCCGGCCGTGGCGCTGGCCTTGGACACCGAGATGCGCGGCGCCGCCACCGGCGTGGTGGTGGTGCAGTTGCTGCTGCAGGTGGGAGTGTCGGTGCCGGTGCCCACCACCGTGTTGATCACCTGGCCGCTGGCCTGCGCGTTGACGGTGGCCGCATAGGTCAGGCTGTAGGTGCTCGGCACGGTGCCCGCTGGCAGCGTGCACACCAGCGGATTGGCGGCATTGCAGGTAAAGGCGCCGGCATTGGTCACGCTGGCGAAATCCAGACCGGTGCCGAGGGTATCGGTCAGGGTCAGCACGTCGCGGCTGTTGCCGTCGGCAATGGTGACATCCACGGTGTAGCTCACCGTCGCCCCCACCGCCACCGGACCGGTGGTGTTGGAGCGTTTCGCGTAGCTCACCCGTGTAACCGGAACGGTCACATCGCTGCGGGTGCAATGGTTGGCATCGGTACAGGCCTCGCCCGGTGCGGGCGGATTGCCACCATTGAACGGATCGTAGCCACCGCCGACGCTGGCGTGGTTGCGCAACAGGCCGCTTGCCGATGCGGACACGGTCACCGGCAGGGTGAAGCTGCTGCTGTCACCGGCGGTGCCGGCTGCCGACAGTACCTGGCTGCTGGTGCAGCTCACCGCCTGGCCGCTCGCCGTACAGCTCCAGCTGCCACTGCTGAGGGTACCGGTCCAGTTCGGCACGATCCCTGCCGGCAACTGGTCGCGCACGGTGATGACACCCGCCGGCACGTTCGGCGGATTGCCGGTCGGCACGTTGGTGGTGTTGCTGATCGTCAGCGTGTACTGGGTGCCGGCCTGGCCGTAGTTCCAGATGCCGCCGGTGGCATTGTTGCTCTTCACCACCTTCAGCGCGGGTGCGGTGATGGTGATCAGGTGGTCTTCCACTTCGCCGTCGTCGGCCACGCCGGTCGGCTGCTGGATCTGCGCCGCATTGGTCGCATAGCGCAGGCGCACGTAACTGCTGCCTGCGCTTACCTGCGCGGGCACGGTCCAGCTCAGGTTGGCCCCGCCACCACTGCATGCAGCGATGTTGCTGCGCTCGCCCGGGTCGAATGTGCCGTTGCGATTGAAATCGATCCAGCCGGCCACGCTGCCGCTGCCCACGCACGCCACCGGTTGGCTGATCTGGGTACCGGCCTGCATCACCGTCAGCACATAGCTCGCCGGCCAGGCGTTCTCTTCGTTGGGATTGCCCGAAGGGAAGTTGTCGTCACCCTTCGCATCGGCGCTGTAGCTGCTCTTCTGCTCGGTATCCGGACCCATCGTGCCGAGGAAATCGGTCAGCGGCGGTGCCAGGCCACCCGGCGTATAGCCTGCGGTGTTGATGTTGGTGGGGGTGGCGTTGACCGGCAGGCCATCCGGGCGGAACTGCAGATCGTCCACCACATGCATGGCGTCGCCATAGCTCTGCGGCGCATCACCGAAGTCGGCGTACGGCACCAGCAGGCCGATGGCGATGGCGGTGGTGCCGCCACCGCGCATCGAGAAGCCCATGTTCACCGCGAGGTTGCCCGGCGCGTGCGCGGCGTTGTCGAAATTGAGGAAGGTGACCGCAGCGGTGTTGTTGTCGTTGCCCGGCCCGAAGCGGATCACGCTGTTGCCGCCGCTGCTGGACTTGGTCACGTTGTAGGCACCTGCGCTGAGGTTCTTGCGCATCTCCACCACGTTCCAGGTACCCAGTGCACTGGCTTCGACGAATTCGCCACTGTTGTTGATCGACTCGGCGTCGGCCATCACCACGCCGCGCAGGCGATACGGCGCGCCGCCCAGGGTCGAGACGCAGTTGATTTCGAACGAGGAGGTGCCCGTGCTGCGCGAGATGCCCGCGATCAGCTGATTCGCGCCGCCAGTGCCACCGACGTTGTACAGGTCGTCCAGGCTGTCGCCGCTGAAGTTGCCCGGGCGATAGCTCTGCAGGAGTCCGCCGCCACTGATGTTGGCCAGACTGCAGCTGACACTGAGGTTGATGCCCGCGGCCACCGGCATCGAGATCGACGAGGTATCACCATTGTTGAGCGTGACCCCGGCAGTGCCCAGGTCCGTGCCGCCACCCCAGGTCAGCCACAGCACCGTGTTGCGGTACGGGCTGGTGCCGCCGGTCGCGTAGGCCGCAGCCCAGGCCGACGATGGCAGCACCACCGACAGCAGCAGCAACAGCAGGCCGGCGGCCAGCCATCGCCCGGTCCGGCCGGGATGTGCACTTTTTTCAGGATGAACGGATTCACCGCCCGCGCTGATGCGCGACGTCGTCGACTGCCACATGTTGGTTTTTCCCCGTCATCAGCCCCACAGGGGAGCCGCTGTTCAGTGGGTACCGGGGAGGGTTCTGCCGGACCCGGAGACGCGTACGAATGCGTGTCTGCCGGTTCCGTGGCGACTACAACCGTCCCTGGACCCTGTTGGTCAGGTTCGCAAAACTGTGACGAAGATAACACAATACAAACAATTGTGTGATGTGCGTCACGTTTATGTTTGCCAAATCTGGCGCCGGCCCCACGAACACAGTTGTAGCAACCGACCCCCGGGGCCTCGTGCACGGATCCGGCAGCCGCACCGCCCTTTCCGGCAATTCGTCACGCATTTTCGGAGCCGGAGCGACGCGTCCGGCGTGGGGCGCACACAGAAAAACCGCCGGGCCATGGGCTACCGGCGGGAGCTGAAGTGGAAGGGGGATCGCGCCGCGCTTGGCGGCAGCCAGGCTTCTACCAGGGGACGAAGAGCAGGATCAGCACGATCACCAGCAACACGGCGGCGACGGTCAGCAGCACGTTGCGCTGGCGCCAGGAAGGCTTGGGGGTGCCGGGGGTATTCATGGGGGCGCTCCTAGGCAACCGATGGGGACGGCACCAGACTGCCGAGTCCGCTTGCAGCAGCGCGTGCACAGGATGTGCAGCGGGAGTGCAGAGCCCTGCCCTTTCCCGCTCAGGTTGTACGGCAGGCCATGAACAGCAGCTCCGGCGTGGAGGCGTCTTCGCTGGCGACGAAGCCGAGGTCGCGGTACAGCGCCACGGCCGCCTGATTGTCCCTATAGACCTTCAACGTCAGCTGCATCGCAGCGGTGCGGCGAACGGCTTCGGCGCACAGCGCCGTCATCAACACCCGGCCAAGACCACGGCCGCGTGCCTGCGGCGACACGATGATGCGCCCGAGGTGCGTGCTGCCAAGTGTTGTCTGCCAATACTGGCCGAAGCCCAGGCAGGTGCCGTCGGCATCCTGCAGTGTCCAGCCTGGACGCGAAGGCAACGCCAATGCAGCGGCGAAGGCTTCGGCAGGCAAGGGGAAGGGAACGCCGGGACCTGCCCAGCGCAGGGTCGCCTCAGGTGAGTCGAGCCAGCCGGCAACAACGGCAAACTGCGAAGGCTGGACAGGCTGCAGGACGTAATCCATGGCGCCGGCGCTGTTGCGGGCGCGCGTCGATGCGCCCGACGTGGATGGTGACCCCGGCCCGATTCGAACGGGCGACCTTCCCCTTAGGAGGGGGATTTCATCGCTAGTTCAATCAAAGGCTTACGAAGTGGATGGGACCAGCTTGGGGCCATTTTACTATCAGACCCCGCGCCGTAGGTCCCGCAGTGCTGCCCTTACTCGCGTCTTCTGTGGGTCCTTCGCCCTGGGCTTCGTCGCCGGCGGACGGATTGGCGCCAGCGCTTCCTTGACCCGCTCGAGATCGTTCGTCACGGCCTCGGCGAGTCGCCGGGCCTGTTGCTGTTGCTCTCGGGTCGGCGGCAGGCCGGGCAGCGGTTCAAGCGGTTCTGCTGGCGTGGCATCCAGCATCCGGGCCACGGCCGCGCGAAGGCGCATCTCCGGGTAGAGCCTTGCCGCGCACCACCGTTCGGCATAGCGCTTTCCCTGAGCGATGCTGGCGGCCGGGGCTTCCTTGATCTGCCACATCTTCCTGGCATCCAGACGCACGCGCACAGCACCATCCTTGCCGCATCTGACGTTGGCGATCTGTCGACCGCCCCACCACAACACCCAGCTCTCCCCCATCTGGACCCAGCCTGACGGGATCGGGGCGGTGCGGAAACCTTGGTAGCCGTGCGAGGGAAGCATGCCCGGAAGGATACGGCCGGCGGTCGCAAAGGCTGCGACAAGGGATCGTTCACCGACTGAACTGTTCGGGATCACGCGCCGGGCACGGCCGTCCGGGCTACGCTCCGGCCATGTGCGGCCGATTCGTCCAGCTCCCCGTTGTCGACTTTGGCCAGCCGGGCCTGGCTGACCTTGCCCCCGGCCTGGCGGAGATCCAGCCCAGCTTCAACCTCGCGCCCACGCAGCGAGCGTCGGTGATTCTGGACCGCGGCGAAGGCCGGCAGGTCACCCGCCTGGCGTGGGGCCTGCTGCCGTTCTGGGCGAAGGCCAAGGGCCTGCAGGGCTCGACCATCAACGCCCGGATCGAGACGGTGGCCACCAAACCGGCCTTCCGATCGGCGTTCAAGAAGCGCCGGTGTGTGATCCCCATGGCCGGCTACTACGAGTGGTCGGTGAGCCCAGAGGACGGGAAGAAAGATCCATGGTTCATCCACGCTACCGGGCCGCTGCTGGCCGCCGGCCTGTGGGAGGACACCAGCCCGCTCCTGCCCGACGGCAACCTCGGCACCTTCACCATCATCACCGGCGACAGCAGCGGCGTATCGGCCGACATCCACGACCGCATGCCGGTGTGGCTGCAGGCCAGCCAGATCGATGAGTGGATGGCCGCCAGCCCGGACGATGCCATGGCCATGCTGCTGGCCAGCGAGACCCCGGCCATGGAGGCCTACCGCGTCAGCCGCGCGGTGAACACGCCGCGGAACAACCGCGAGGATCTGCTGCAGGCCGTGGCCTGAGACTCAGGTCGCTACAGGAACGCCAGCACTTCATCCGGTCGCACCAAGCCGACCGCGCCCTCTGTGTGCAGCCCTTCAACGAAAATCAGTTCGGTCATCGCAGCCACAGCGGAAAACTCGGACGCTAGGCTCGGCGGAGCGGCGGTGTCCTCCCTGGCAGCCCAAAGCTGGATTTTCAGCGTATTGAACGCGCCCGCTTTTGCCAGCTTGATCGGGTTGCGCCCCAATCCGTTGCCCGCGGGATTGTAGGCGCCACCGTAGGCCGAATTGATGTGGGGGGCGAAGGCCGGGAGGGTATATGTGAAATCGAGATCCACGACCGGCAAGACCCCGACCACAGCGCTCACCTTGCCCAGGTTGTTGCTCGCCCACACGAGCCCGACCACCGCTCCCATTGACTGGGCCAGAAGCGCCACCTTCGTGACGCCTGGAAACAGCCCAGTGGCGTAGGCATAGGCGCTGTTCATTCGTGCTTGGGACACCGAATTGCCCCAGGTATTTGCGCCCCCGAGCTGCGGCGCGATGACCGTCAGCCCGCTGTTCACCAGCGCCTCCAGCAGCGCAGCGCGTTGCGGAATGGCGAGCAGCTCTGTACCAGTCGCGTCGTTTGCAGCGTGGCAATAGATCAGAACCTGGCCATAGCGAGCCCCCCTTGGGTTCCCCGCAAGCACCACGTCGTACTCGGAAGCCGCGTATCTGCCAAGCCCACAGTTGGAGATCATGAGCTGCGCACCGTCATATATGGGCGATCAGCAGGAAGCGAATAGAGTGTCGAAGTGCCCGATCCGATGCTCTGAAACTCGATTGCGACCGAGTGGGTACTGCCCGGGGTCAGCCCGGAAACAGGCACACAGCGCGAGCCCGTGGTGAAGCCGCCAACCGAGGCGCAGATGATCTGCCCAACCACTGCACCGTCCAGCTTGATCATGAAGTAGGGGTAGTTCGAAGTTGACGCAGCGCTGTTGTCGAAGGTGCCGCCGAACTCGATAGAGACGACGCTTTCCCCGGCGGTGAACGTCGCAGATAGGCCTGGAATATCCCCGGTTGCACCTGGTGCGCGCACCACGTTTGACGAGATCGTGGCGAGCGCAAGCACCTTCCCGCCTGGCATCAGCACCCACGCCGATGCACTCGAGCGGTACAGCTCGCCAGTATCCGTCGACTCGTAGATGGTGCCGGCCGGCACAGCGCTGTATGCCGGCCGCGAAAGGTAGCCGCCAGAAAGGACGGGGGGCGCCGCGTGCAGGTACTGATTTGCGATCTGGTCGCCGGTTTCGAACTCGGCTAGCGCGGTCGCTGCGCCGGAGGCAATCACGGCTTTGACAGGGATGCGGTCGGTCATGGGGTCACCGGGATGTTGGATGCCGCCCCGCTCGCAAGGAAGAACGGCAGCTCATTGGCTCCGGTCAGCGGGATGTAGCTTGCGCCGGTCTGGAGAATGAAAGGGAATTTCGGGGCGCCACTCGAGGCCGAAATGATCGGGCGCCGCGGATCGGTGTTGTCCACCGTGACGTTTGTGCCCGGGCGGACCTCCTGCACGGCGGTGTCGGCCTTCCCGAGCGAAGTCAGGACCTCAGCGGCAAGCGACAGCGTCGGCAGGCCAGCTGCCGCCGTCCCGTTGGCCACATTGATCTGCGTGGCGGTGCCGGTGATTGTCGCCGGCCGGCTGCCGGTCTTCCGGCCCTTCGCATCGAAGGTCGTCGCCAACAGGACGCCGGAGCCGCTGTCGGGCACGTCGGCCAGGCCGATGGCTGGGTCGCCGGCTTCACCAGCGGGATTACTGATCGTGATCCCCGCGCCCTGCTGGAGCGTGCGGGTCGACCATTCGCCGTCGCTGCGGCGCACCGCGAAGCCAGAAGTGGCCAACGCTGCCAGCTTCTGGATGTTCAGCGGCACTTCGCGGATCAGGCGCCAGATCGTGGATGCAATGCTGTTTGGGCCACTTGGGTTCGTACCAGCCAAGCCTTCACGGGTGAGCAGCCGACCCTGCTCATCAAGCAGGTTGACGCCGAGCTGCGCGCCCTTCGTCGCCTCCGGGTCGACCTCAACGAAGCCGCGGGGATTCTGGTGGAGCGGGACGCGGCGCTTGGCCATTACCGCCCCAGTGCGCGGATCTCGCCCATGCGCGTGTTGCAGTCCTGCAGGGCGAGCAGGTTGGCGTTGTAGGCGCTGACCACCGCCTCGACGGTGCGCGAGTTGGCACGCGTGGCCGTACACGGCTGGGTGAGCCGATCATCGACCGGAACCAGCTTCTCCACGGTCACATAGACCTTCTCCGGCATGGCCGGCTTCTCGGGTTTGTGCGCGCAGGCGGCCAGCAGCAGCGAGGCGATCAGAGCAAGGGAATGGCATCGCACAATGGCTGCTCCAGTTGCGCCCGGCATCCGGGCTGGGTCTTGGCGGCCTGCAGCGCCTTCTCGGCGGCACTGGCCCGGCGCTGACTCTCGGCCGCTGCTGCTTGGGCGCGATCTGCAGCGGCAGCGGCGGCCGCCTTCTGACGAGCCGCCTCATCAATCGATGCCTGGGTCTGGCGGTTCACGTCCTGCAGCAGCTGGCCGCAGGCATTGGCCGCGCGTAGGTTCTCGGCAGCCTCAGCGCGGGCCGCGTCCGTCTGCTTGGCTGCGCCGGCCAGCTCGGACTGATTCTTTTCCGCCTGCCGATCCTTGCCATGGTTGCAGCCTGCGACGAACAGGCCTCCGGCAAGCGCCACCCACAGGCCAGCGCGGATCAGGCCCACGTAGGGGCGGATCGGGTCAGGGATCAGCACAGCGGCTTCCTCCGCGACAACACGCGGGCGATGACGCCCAGCGCGCCGAGTGCACGGATGCTCCACTTCGCCGGGTCGGGCAGCTCATCCATCCAGCCCATGGCCGCGATCGCGTCGTAGATGTCCGGGAACAGGGTGATCAGTCCGAACACCCACACCGATGCCAGTTTCCAGGCCTTGCGCCAGTTGTCGATCAGCTGCAGCTTCACTTCAGCCCCCTGAGCTGCTTCAGCTCGCGGATGTCCTGCTTGTTCTGCTCGACCTGCACGGCCTGCTTGGCCAGTTCGAGCTTCAGCGCCGGCACGTCCGCCAGCTGCGTGTTGAAGGTCTGCAGCTGCTGCTGCACGGTGGCCATCTGCTGGTTTGTGACCTGCTGCTGGGTCAGTACCGCCTGCATCGAACTGATCAGCCAGTAGCCGCCGGCGACCATGAAGCTGGCGAAGGCGCCCACGATCCATTTTTCGACCGGGCCAAGCGAAATACGGGTGCGGCCGTCCTGGCTCGGCTGGGCTTCCATGGTCATGCGGCCCCGCCTACCTTGCCGCCAGCCTTCTGGAACACCGAGCGGAGCTTTTCCAGGCTCTGCTCGTGCTGGCCATAGCCGGCGCCAGGCAGGCTGGCCCACTCCTTCGAGCAGAGCGCCACAGCGCGATCAAACTGGCCAGCCTTGACCGCGTCCAGCGCGCGCCGCCCCCGGATCAGTTCAATGCACGCCTTGTCCTGGCTCAGCGGGCCGAAGTTGGGCAGGCCCAGCTGCTTCTGCAGCACACCCCACGTCCGCGACAGGAACTGGTACCGGCCTGCCGCGGTGGACGCCAGCTTCGGGTTCAGCCGGACCAGCTTGGCCGGGTGCTTGCTGAGGTCGGTGAACAGGCCGCCGCCAACCAGCACGTCATAGCCGTGGTTCTTCGTGGGCTGGCGCCCGTTATCGGTCCCCTCGGACCAGGCCAGCATGTCCAAGAACGCCACGACGTTCCGGCCGCCGGCCTCCTGTGCTGTGATTTGCGCCATACCGCCGCCCCCGTGTGTGTTGGGGCCATGCTGCCGGGCTGGGCCGGGGCTTCAACGGACGGGTGCAACTACATGTTGTGGCAGCGACTGCCGGCCATAACTACCGAGAGTGCCCTGCCCATTCACTATAGCCCCGGGCAAAATCGGCGGTGTTCCTGTCCCTTCTGAAGCGGCAGATGCTCCGATATGATGGCGTCATGGACAGGAAGCCGCTCCGCCTCATAGTTGAAGACGAAATCGACGGAAAGCCGATTTCTCTTGATTGCGTTCCATTGAGCCTCTTGCGAGAGTTCGCCAAGGAAGCCGAGCAGTTTTTGCGCGGCTCCGAAGCCGAATCTGCCGATGATGAGATTGTGGTCAAGGTGGAAACGGGATCACTCGCCGTTGAGGAGATCCACCCCAGCCAAGACAGCGCATATCGCGATGTTGTTTTGCTGGAGGCGTCGAACGACGTCGCAAACATCGATCAGGTGCGTGCAAGCATCGTGCTCAAATGGCAGCGCAAGGCTCAGGCCAAGAGTACTCGCAGATACGGGATAACCGACGGGGTGAGTGTCGTGTGGGTGAATCACAACACATCTTATTTCGCCAGTGACCACAGCATGTGGCTGCCCGTTACCAGAAAGATAGTTGGCGAAATTCAGGATATGGGGGGCGCCAGAAAGGCGAACATTCATATCGCGACCAGGAACGGGATTCTTGTCGTTGCTGCCGATCAAAAGATCCTCGCCGAGGAAAAGGACAACCGTCTCTACAAGAAGGTCCTGATCTCAATCGCAGCCGAGGAGAACACCGCTACCGGTGAGCTGAGACACCCGCGCCTCATCAGATTCGAGAGCTATGCACCAAGCAGCCAGTCTGAGTCGATGGAGAGAATGAAGAGTGTGGGTTCAGACGTTTGGAAGGACGTTGACGCAGTTGACTGGGTTAGGAGGAATCGCGAAGGATGAGTACTCGCAAAGGACTGCTGATTGACACTTCCGCACTGATCGCTTTCGTACAGCCGCTAGACGTGCATCACGACCAAGCTACGGCCTACATCGAAGCAGCCATCAGGGATGACGTGCCCCTGTACATATCGTCGCTCACTTTGGCGGAATTCTGTGGCCGCCAAGATCTTTCAAACATTGACACTGACACTTTCATTCCAGTTGGGTTTGAGGCTCCGGAAGGAGTCCTTTCCGCAAAATTCGATAGCCAGCTCAAACGCGACACTGGCGACGATCGTGTGGCGTTGAAGGTCGATGTGATGCTAATTGCTCATGCTGAGCGACTTGGCGTAAGCGGGATTCTGACCTGCGACTCCGCGTCGTTAGCGAAGTACTGCACCCGGCTCAATGCAGCGGGACTGTGCCAAGTGCTTCCGATCGTGACGAGTGAACCTTTCGTTCCCGCTAAAGTTCACGACCCTTCAATTCGAAGCCTCTTCCATTCAAGCGGCTCTAGCCATTAGGAACAGCCATGACCGACTGGAAGAACACCGAATACGGCATCCCGAAGACCTGGAAGGAAATCGAGGAGGAGCGTATCGACGCTGAGCTGGCGAAGAAGAGTGCAAGCCCGGCCGGCATTCTCTCCCTAATCGCGTTGATGACAGTCCTCCTAGCCGGATGCGTCATCGGCCTTCTGTGGATGATCCTGCGCTGATATCAGCAGCTACCTGATCTGCCAGCTCGGCCACTTCCGGGTCACGACTCCGTTCCGCAATACCGCGCAGCACCTGAAGCTGCGAGATCAGCTCGCCAGTAGGCTTTTCTGAGGTTCGCGCCAGCCAATTTACGTACTTCGGTGAGGTCATGAACCTTGCGGTGGCGTTGGCGATCCCCGATCCAAGCAATGAACCGCTCAGAGTTAGGAAAGCCGCTCCTGCGTTCCCCATCGCCAGTGCCGTACCAGCGCCGGCGCCGGTGGTCGCAATCTGACCGATCAGCGCCTCACGCCCAGCCGTTCCAGATGGATTGGCGAACACCTTCGAACCCTCCCGGATACGAGAAGTGGCCTTGGCGATCGTCTCCATGTTCCTGGTGAACTCCGGGCCATAGCTGCCGAACAGCACCTTGCGCGCCTCCGGGCTGGTGTTCGCCCAGTTCGTCAGGAAGGTGTTCATCGAGAACACGCTGTTCTCGCTGTCCTGCTGACCGGGAACGGCGCGACCCATGCGCCGGATGAAGGCCGAGGTGACCATCTTCTTTTCGTTCTCGGGCAGCGTCTGCATGATCGACCGGATGCGCGTCGGGCCATCTTTCGCGCCGCTGACGGCAGCCAAGTACGCCGCCTCTCCATCCTTCTTGCCGATGATGTTGTCGATGTTCTCCAGCTGGTCAACGTAGCGCGAGTGGTACTGGTTGGCGCTCGTCAGTGCCTCCGCCGCCTTCGGGTTGCCGGTGGCTTTCACGGCCTCCTCCATGTCCCTGCTCAGCGCCGCATACACCGGGCGCCACATGCTGCGTGGCACGTCGCTGCCGAAGTTGGCGTTGTCGATCTCGCGACCGACCAGCGACCGCAGCTTCTGCAGCGCTTCATACGGGAGCCGGTTGTCGGTCATGTTGCCCAAGGTGGTCATGACGTTCTGCTCGATCTGGTCCGCCGTCGGAACCGGCTCCATCACCGTCATTCCGAGCGACTTGCGGCGGGCATTCTCCATCTCGACCGATCGCGCCTGCGCCTGCAGATAGTTGCGGTAGGCATCGGCCTGCTCTTGCATGCCGGGCTGGGTAAGCAGTGCCTGCACGCCCTGCGTGTCATCGATCAGCCCACCCTCAATGCTGCCAAGGCGCGCATTCTGGAACAGGCGCGAGGTAGATGGCGCGCCAGGGATAGCCTGATTCAGCTCCCTCAGAGCCGCCTGCACATTGGAAATATCCACGCGCGAGTCCTGCGGGATCAGCTCATCCAGAGCCTGATAGAGCGCATTGCTTTCGGCACGTGATGCTTCCTTGAACCCACCCGGCCCTGCGATTCCCTGCCGAATCGCGAGGCCTGCCATTTCAGGGTCCACGGCCTGACCACCCGGAGCCAGCGAGGATGCGATCTCATCGATGCGGTTGCCGAACTGGCCAGCTTGCCGCTGCGCGAATCGATCGATCACACCAGCAGAGCCGGGAATGCTACCCAGCAGCGTTTCGGTTGCCTGCAGGACGCGATTGCCCGTGGCCTGGCCCATGCTCGGTTGCACGCCCGCCTCAGCAAATTCGCCGAGCGTCTGCCGGACCTGTTCGGGGTCACTGCCACGCAGGGCACGGCGCGTCAGGTTTTGGGCACCGGCGGACAGCGCGCCGCTTGTCGGCAGCCTCGGGATTGCGCCTGGAGCGAGACCGCCGGCCAGGCTGGCAAGGATCTGCGCGCCAGCACCACCACCGGCCTCGCGCGTGCCGCTGGCTGCAGCAGAGCCGCCGAGGGTGCTGGCGACCTGCAGCGCAGGCTGTGCGGTGAGGAAAGCCCCTGCCCTCTCTCCCAGTGTGGGAGCGAGAGACGCCACGGGCCGGCCGGCGGTCAGCGCCGCACCACCGCCCAGCGTGAGGCCGGTACCGGTCAGAGCTTCGCCAACGTCGCCGAGCACGCGATCGCCAGCAGTCTGCGCCTTGGGCAGCCCGAGCGTGTCGCCAAGCGCTGCAGCGTTGTCGCGGAAGCTGTCCACGGGCCGGCCGGTGACCTTGGTCTCCAGCGCGCCGAGGGCGTCGCCGCCGACAGCGCCAAGCAGGCTGCCGATGCCTTGCAGCACCGAGCGCGCACCGAACGCCAGATCGCGAGGAATGCCGGCCCTCCAGCCGTCGGCCTGCCGGCCATCTGCCGTGCTGTCGACGGTGGCCTCCACCCCGGAGAAATCCGGAGGCAACGCCTGGACCGTGCCAAGCGTAGGGACGTCCTGGTACTCCGTCCAAGGCCCCACCTCCTCCGCAGGCTGCGGAACGCGCGGACTGGGCTTGGCCTGCAGCTGCTGATACTCCTCCCAGGGCAAAGGGCCAGCCATCAGATCTTCTCCCACGCATTACGATCGGCGGGGTTCCCGCCGCGGAAGCGGTAGCCATTGCGCACGGCGCCAGGTGCTGGGCCGCCAGTTGCTGGAAGGCCCGGACCGCGCGGAGCTGCCGGCGGAGGTGCATCACCCAACGTGCCAGATGCATCGGCACTCATCCCCTGCAACTCCTGCACAAAGTCCTTCAGCTGCTTCAGCGTCCGCGCATTGACCCCCGGCGCATTGGACAGCGACGGGTACTGCAGCGCAGCGATCCTCGCCTCCAAATCCGACTGCGAGCCGACGCCGGGAACCCGGGTCATGGCGAGCATCGAGTTCTGGATCGCGCCAACCGCCGCGTCCAGCTCTTGGCCGGCCTCGGTATTTCGAACCAGGTACTGATCAACCGGCCCGGTGTCCACGAACGCGCCGCCCAGGTTGCCGAGGGCTGACTCGATTCGGGCGAGACCACGATTGACGTTACCAAGCTGTGCAGTCTTGGTCGCATTGGCCTGCTGCGCCTTCATTTCCGCAGCGCTGGGAGGCTTGGCAGATCCACGCGGCGGATCACCGAGCGTTCCGCCATTACGCTGATCAGCGTACTTGGCCGCATCCAACCCCATGGCCTGCCGGGTACGCGCTGCGGTCGCATAGCTGGACGCGGCAGATGCATTGCGCTGACCGATCGACGCCTCACCAAGCGGCGTGACATTGAGGTTCTGGTTCGGCTGGGCGTAGGGGTTGAACGCAACATCGCCGGAGATCTTTGTCATCTCCAGCGGCTTCGTGGTGAGGCCAAGTGAGGCAGCGCCCGCCCCCCCAAGATCGCCGCTGGTGGCGCGATCGTAGACGGCTTGGCGCATGATCGCGTCTTGACCATCACCGAGCGTTTTCAGGCTCACTTCTGGGTTAGACAGCAACGCTGCGGTGAGAAACTCGTTCCGCGCGCCGAGATCGCCACCCAGCACTCGGCCAAGCAAATCTGGGTCATCGATGACCTGCCGCTTAGCCACGTTCTGCTCGCCGAGCACCGCCTTCGAGCGCGCCTGCCGGGCCTCCTGCAGCGCCTGCTCGACCTGGTACTGCCGGCCAAGCTGGTTGGTGTAGGTGTCCTGGGTGCTACCGAACAGCGCGCTGCCGAGCGCCTGCCCGGCCTGGTATGGATTGGCCATCAGGCAGTCCCCATGGTGAGCGGGTCGTAGGTCCCGTAGTAGTTGGCGCCGAGGCGCGGCGCAGCAGCGGCGAACCCGCCACCACCGCCGGCGGCCATTGCGCCACCCGCAGAAGTGGCCAGGCCGGCAAGCAGATCAACCTCCGGCCGGCGACGGATGCCGCGCAGGCGCAACTGGTCGATCAGCTGCTGCCCGCGGCTCTCACGTGCGGCCATGTCGATGTCGGTCGCCAGCTTGCCGTAGCCGAAGGCCTCGCCCTGGCGCTGCAGCTGCGGTGCATCGATACGCGACAGCAGCCCGGCAGTGGTCGCCGCCGCGTTGTCGGCACCGGTGCGCGCTGCGCCCGCATCGGCTTGGAAGGTGGCACTGCCGATCGGCGACTCCAGGCCCGCCACCGCCTGCTTGCGGCCTCGCTGCAGCGTCTGCATGTACTGGCCGAGCCGTTCATTGCGCGCAGCGTCTGCCGTGCTGGTTTCCAGCTGCGCGATCTCGTCATTCACCCGGCGATCGGTGTCCTGCTGCCGGCGCGACTGATTCAGCAGGCCTTGGGCCGTGGCCTCGTCCTGCTTCTTGATGACCCGATCGTTCTCCGACTGCTGCGCCAACGTGCCGGCGGCCATCAGTGCAATGGGGATGATTGCCTGTCCCATGATTTATCCGCCGTATGCGGCACCGCCGCCGTAGAGGTTGAAGTTCGCATCCCGGTTCGCCTGACGTCGTGCCGCTTCCTCACGGCGAGACTTCACGAAGCCGCCGATGGTGGCGAACTGGTCGCCCAGCTGGTCCGCCGATGCCTGAGACCGGGCGTTCTCGAAGTTGGAGCGCAGCCCTGCCGCTGCCTGCGATGCCGCAGTGGTCGAGTCGAGCCCGGAGGTTGCGAGCTGGATCAGGCGCGCACGCGCGTCCTGGTCCGCCGCCTCCAGCTGTGCGCCAGCGCCCTGCGCTCGGCCCTCGACGTTGAGCAGACCCCGGTTGTACTCGTCGCCAAGGCGCCGGTTCTGGTCCACGTTGACGCTGCCGCCGGACAGGCCGCCGCGTGCCAGCGCGAACTTCAGCTCGCGGGTCGCATCAGTGTTCTGCCGATTCAAGTCGTCCGTAAGGCGCGACCGCGTAGCCGACACGAAGTCGGCGATATCGCGGGTACGGCGCGGGTTGTCGAATACCTGATTGATCCGGCCCTGCGACTCGCGGATCCGCTCCTGGCGTTCCATCTCCATGCGCGCGGCGATATCCGCCGCCGACTCGCCCTGCTTCGCCGTCTTGGTCAGGCCCAGCGGGTCGAGGAACTTCCCCGCGCCCGACTTCTGGACCAGGCCCGTCGGGTCTGCCCAGTTGCCCTTGCCGATATTGCCGCCGCCGGCCATCAGCCCGCCTCCTTGGTGCGTGCGAACAGGACCGCATCGGCGCCATTGGCGCAGTAGCGGCTCAGGGTTGCCTCACGGCGGTAGCCGAGCGAGCGCTCGTACCATTCGAAGGTCTTGTCGCGGCCGGCCAGGCCGTAGAGCTGCAGGCGGTGCACCTCGGGGCGCGCCAGCATCCGGTCGTTGAGCTTCCGCGTGACGCGGGTGATGTGCCACCAGTGTTTATCCCAGCCGTCCATGGTCCCGAGCTGCCAACCCTCCCATACGCCAGGGCGGACCTGCCAGAATCCACCGGCCACCACCGGCGTGTAGTCGGCCAGGATGACGAACTTCGGGCCATGCACAGCAGCCATTTTCAGAATGGCCTGCTCCGGGTCGTACTCGGTCAGCCCCGTCATGGCCAGATCCTGCTCGATCTCGTCCGGGCGCATGTTCCGCGCCAAGTAGACCAGCTCCTCGATCATCACCTGGTTGTGGACAGTGATGGTCATGGCCCATTCCCGAAATCGAAGAAGCTCAGGGACGCCTGCGTCAGCGCCCACTTCTGCCCCGGCGCGAAGTCGACGCGCAGGCTGAAGGTTGGCGCCGACAGCGGGAACGGGATCACGCCGCCGGGCAGTGTGTCCGCATCGACCGTGTACGGCTCGGTGAACGCAGCGACATTGCGCTGGTCGTAGCCGATGCTGATGCTGGGCGTGCCCTGGCTCACGATGTCGAAACCCTCCATCATCTTGGTGACGCTCGGCGTCCCGAAGTCCAGCCACGGCCACCAGACCGTGCCACCGAACGGGATCGACTCGCCGCCAACGTCGTCGCCCAAGGCAAAATCGCTGACTGCGCTGATTTCATCCCCGTGCCGGATATAGAGATCATTCCCCAGTTGCGCGAAGGCATCCACGGAGAATGGGAACAGGTAGCGGCTCCAGGCGCCCTGCTTGCCCGAGCGCATCGTGTAGACGAACACCGTCGACTGCATCACGCACCTCCGAAGCCGAACTGGAGCCGGCCACCCGTAGACATGCAGAGCGTGGCCAGGCCGCCGCAGGGGGGATTGGCACTCAGCAGGTACTCGGTCTGGTATCGGTCACGCTGCTGGCGGTAGTAGAGCGCCCCAGCGCGCAGGTAGCCGAGAATCACGTCGGAATTGCTGGTCTGGGTCGGCCGCTTGTCGTCCAGCGTCAGGCGCGGGTTGATCATCCCCGCAAAGGACGTGAACACCATCCCAGGCACCGAACTGTCATACCACCACAGCCACGCCAGGCCCGACTGCACGAACGCGATGGCCGGCTGCATGTTCTGGTCGAAGGCCAGCGCCACCGATGTGATGCCCGGCCGGATGAACGCCGGTTGCTCGTTCCCGCCGTCCGGCCCCAGGTACACCACGTCGCCGTCCACGCGAACACGCCACAGCTTCACCCGCAGGCCCTGCGACGCATCGTTCAGCGCCACGCCGCCCATCTCGAAGTCGATCAGCGGCTGTAGCGTCGAGTTGACCCGCTCGACGTTCGGCGCGGGTACCGGGGTGGTGGAGAGGCCGCCAGCGGGGATCATGGGGTGTAGCGCCCCCAGCTCATGCGTACGGTGAAAGTTGCGACCGTCTGGCTGTTCTTGGGCAGCTTCGGAGTCAGCCCCCATGCCCATACACCGAACATCCTCTGAGCGCCGGATGGGTCACCCGTAGCAAAGAAGCACCCGACTCCACCCACAACGTTCGCGTCATTCAATCCGCAGTCGAAACGGAAGGAGCGCGAGTAGCTGCCCGTGACATAGGTGAGCGCGGCAAGCGCGCCAGCCGGAACGGGATTTGTGATCGACGAGTTCTGGGCAGGAAGCGTGTCCGCAACGTTTGGGCTCGTACTGCTTTCACCAGT
This sequence comes from Stenotrophomonas sp. 10L48, assembly GCF_056395105.1. Taxonomy (NCBI): domain Bacteria; kingdom Pseudomonadati; phylum Pseudomonadota; class Gammaproteobacteria; order Lysobacterales; family Lysobacteraceae; genus Stenotrophomonas; species Stenotrophomonas sp. 10L48. Next base: position 159,375 of record NZ_JBFTIX010000006.1, read on the forward strand.
CGTACGTGGGCCAATTTCATAGCCCACATTACGGTACCAGCAGTCGTCATAGGCAGCAGCCGTCAGGGGGCGCGCAATCCAGCTATAGCTGACGGAGGCAATCGTGATGGTGCCAGTCGCGTCGGCCAGCGTGGGGTAGAGCCGGAGCTCGTAGGTAACATCTAGCACCTCATCCGAAAGAATGGTGATAGTCGTAGGGCTACCGCCGCCGTCCAGAATGAGCGCCCTGCTGAACAACGAGCCCGTCCCCGCCGGGGCCACGCCGACCTCGGCGAGCGTTCCCGCAGCAGCCCCTGCGGCGAATCGAACGGTTCGGCGACGCCACCCGTAGAAGGTGCCGGTTCGATTGACGCCCTCGGCTACGTCCTGCTGGGTGTTGCTCGCCGCCACCTGGGCCACCAATGCGGTATCGGTGAAGGCCGGGGCCGTGTTCCCCGAGCCAACACGACAGAACGTGTAGACATAGGTGGAGCCAGTGGTACCGAAGAAGTCCAGCCCCGCATTCGTGATCAGGTTCGGGAACCAGTCGGCGGCAACGCGACGGGTGCCTGGGATCTCATCGCCATTTGCATCAACGCGATGGGCCTCGATCTTGAACCAGCCGGCATACCCTGAGTGGGCCGTCAGTACGTTTTCGCTCATGTCAGAGTGCCTCCTACGACACTGGAAGACAGCCCGACCGCCTCGGGCGCCATATTGGTGGTTATCAGTGTTTGCTTCAGCGTGCCGGCTTCAACGGCGGACAACAGCTGGACACCTTCTGGGCCCATGGCATAGGTCCGGAGAATGTCGCGCAGCGTGCCGGATTCCACGGCGCTGGCCAGCGCCAGACTCTCCGTGGTGCTGAAGGTCTGCAGCAGGCTGCGAAGGGTTCCGCTCTCCACCGCCGACGCCAACGCAACCGCCTCAGTCGGGACCTCGTAAGCATGGAAAATGTTCCGCAGCGTCGCGTCCACTACATCGGACGCAAGGCCTACGGCATCGATACCGCCGTCGACGGGATAGAGGCGGGTCGTCAGGTACTTGAAGAATCCATCGCTGCCGGTGCGGTCCTCAGTCAGCTCGGCCGTGTCACCGAGCGCGTCCGTGGCACGCACCGTCCAGAGGGCATCGCCACCGTTGGCGATCTCCCCCGTGACCAAACCGCTGCCATCCATCGACAGGCCGGCGGGCAACTCGCCATCCACGATCTCGATCTGATACGGGGGCAACCCCCCGGCGATGACGTAGGCGTAGTTGATCGTGTCGCCACAGCCGCTTGCGGGCAGCCGGCCGTACACGCCAAGCACCGGCGGCGGGTAATTCGGGAAGGCCAGCATGTACTGGCCGGCGCCAGGGTAGTAGGTCGCCAGCGGCGGCGTGTTGTTGCGGTCGGCGTACAGCATCGCCTGCTGTATCAACACATCGATGGGGGCGCCGATGTCGCCGGCGGCCAGGTTCTCGGCTGCGTTGGCGATGCCAACCGAGCGAACGCCCTGTTGCGAGAGGTAGACCAGATCGTTGGCCACCGGTGCAGCGGCCTTCTGCCAGATCGAGCCGATGCCATCCATCTGGTCCAGGATCGCCATCGATGCCGGATCCGGGTCCACCTGCCAGTTCTGGAAGCTGCTCGCATTGAGCGCGACCAGATTGGCGCGGTACTGCTGCAGCACCGCCATGTTGTTCGCGTTGGCCTGCTGCAAGCCGGTAGGCAGGTAGCCGGCATCATCGACCGTCGACCAGTCCAGAGGGTTGGCCGTGGCGCTGAAGCGCACGATGTCCTTGTCAGCAGCGAACACCTTGCTGGCGACGATGGCCACCACCTTGCTGTTCGGGCACTTTTCGTCCTCTACCCGGCGCGAGATCGCCTTCCAGTTGATCGTGCCGTCTTGGACCATCGCGCCGATTTCGGTCGGCCAGACGGGCTCAGTCGCCCCGCTCACGTAGCGAGGCGCAGCGGTCCAGGTCACGCGGCTGGTTGTGACCGCCTCCCAGATCACCTCGTTGTCGACCACCTGCTGGCCGAGGATGCCCGGCCACGCCGGCTCGCTGCTGCCCGAAGTCCCAGATTCGGTCTGGACGGCCTTGTAGACCAGGCCTTCTGGCAGTCCTGCAACCGCACCGGTGATGACCAGGTTGTCGCCGAAGATCTCGTGATCGTGGTCGGCTACCGAGGTCAGGTGAATCGCCGCCTTTGCGTAGGCCGCCGAAGCCGGCGCTGTGCTGGTAACCGTGGACGCATGCCAAGCGCCGCGCGATCCGCTATCGACCACGTTGCCCTTGTCGGTCTGCAGCAGGGTGTTCAGCGCGTCATACCAGCGGATTTCGGTCCAGCCGGCGGTTGCGCCTGCTACCGATGCGCCCTGGTCGATCATGGACGTTGCGGTCAGCGTTCCGCCAGGCGGTGCAACCAGCATCGTGTTGTTGAGCGCTACGCCATCGGGCTTGTCGCCCGGCAGCTGCACGCACTTGGGGCTTCCATAGCCGTGCGTGGTCGAAAGCGAGGCGTCGCCGGAGAACGTCCAGCCCACAGCCCCTTCTTCGAAGTAGCCGTTGGCGACCTGCGGATTGTTCGGCGCCGGCTGCGTGATCGGCTGCACTAGATCCCCGGGCAGGTAGAGCTTGCCGGCCTGCCAGAACGGTGCGGCCATTACTCAATCTCCCTGTTGAGGTTGCGCCATGGGCTGCTGCCACCGCCAACGCTTCCATAGCGCTCGGTCACGTCAGGCGGGAGCTGATTGCCCGACTGCTCGCCTGGAACCGGCGTGGGATTGGCCACATCGCTGTCTTCGAACACGGTTGCGCCCGGCGAAGTTGGCCAGGTCGGCTCGATCGCACCGGACCGCGGCGCAGGGCCGAACACGTCGGTGACCGTGTAGTAGTAGCCGTTGTCGACCGTGGGCACGACCTTGTCCCCGACAGCGCGCGCGATGTTGCGCACCCATACGGCGAACTGCTCGGTGCCGCTGTCCAGCTGGTAGGCGATGCCGTTCGGGTCAGTCGGAGTGACCAGCGCGCCGGGCAGATAGACCTTGCCCGGCTCCCACGTCGTGCCGCGCTGCAGCCAGTAGTGGAACACGTCGCCATTGACGAATTCGGGGACCACGTACAGGTAGCCGAGGTATGGCCCGGCGAAGTGGATTTCTTTGATCGGCAGATCGGCCGTGCTCGGGTGTTTCAGCACCTCGCACTCCACGCTGGGCGTGCTGGCCGGGATGGTCTGCGGCTCGTGACTGAAGACGATCAGCTTGCCGTCGTATGCGCACATTCCCTTGGTGGCGCCAGTCGGCAAGGTGGCCTTGTTCTTGGTGCCGGGGCGCGACCGCGAGACACCGGCCTGATCTACATAGCCGTTCACTAGATCGTAGAGCGTGCTCGGGTCCGCCCCGCCCTTCACCCGCAGACGGTTGATACCGCCCTTGGCCGCGTTGAGGGTGACGATACGGCCGGTCACGGGAACGGCACCTCAGGGCGCGGCGGGACATACACGCCCTGCCCCGTCGGCGGACCTGGGATGTACCGCGCCGTGGCATGCGTGCCGGCCACCAGGTTGGAGATCATCACCTCCAGCTGCTGGATGTAGGTCTGCGCGTCCGGCTGCCGATAGTGTTGCTTGCCGTTGGCCAGCGCCAGCAGGAACACGATCTCGCTGTCGATCGTGGTTTTGTCCGCGTCCTCGGTGAACCGGTTGAGGTCGAACTTGCCCTTGATGACCAGATTGCCCAGCGTCTCGTCGGGCGCCGGCCAGATCTCAATGCAGTTGCGGAATTCGTAGCGCTGCGGAAGGCCCGTCAGCTCGCTGGTGGTGTAGCTGCGCGGGTTGATGCCCTGGTGCATCTCGGCCCAGACGCCGTCGCGCTCGCGGCCTACCCATGTCACCTGCCGCGGGTCGAGCGTCGCCGGGCAGTTCTGCGGCCCGTTCTTCTCGTCGTTGTCGGGGTAGTCGTACAGGCGCTGGCCAGCCGTCAGCGGCCAGGAAAACCAGCGCTCGTTGCGGAACTCACCAGTGGGCCGGCGAAACAGCGCCTTCTGCGCGCTCTGCAGAAGATCGTTCAGCAGCTCCTTCATGCCCGGCGGCGGATTGTTCGCCTGCGCGGCGAAGCCCAGCCGGATCATCAGCCGCTTGCGCAGCTCTGCCAGCGTGGCATTGCCGTCGGTGCTGGAACAGGCGCACTGGATGCCGTCGGTGATGCTCATGGGAGCCCTCTTGTGGAGACGGGCCGGGTTTCCCCAGCCCGTCGGGTTACCGCGTGGTGCTGTCGATCAGCCGCCCAGGGTGCCGGCGCCAGCCTGCGCGGCGTCGTACAGCGCCTGCAGTTCGGCCTTCGGCGCGTTGCCCTTGTGCTCGATGCCCAGGCGGGTCAGCTCCTCGCGCAGCTCGGCATGCGTCAGCTCGGGCTGGTCGTCGTCGGCATCGTCCTCGTGCGCCGGACGGCTCAGGCTGGTGGCGGCAGTCGGGCGCGGCGGCAGACGGCTCTCAATCACAGCCTCGGACTGCTTGACGAAGGTGTCCTTGCCCAGATCCATCTTCAGCTCCGACGCCACGTCACGGGCACCGCGCGGGAAGACTTGGTCCACCACCGAGCGATACTTGTCGCTGTACTTCGTGTACAGGCGCTGCAGCTCTTGGGTGGCGTTGTTGGGCAGTTCGAACGCGAAGTAGTCGTCATCGACCACGACCACGTTGTCCTCGCCGTGGATCAGCTCCAGGATCGGCAGCTCGTGCTTCGGGAACGAGTCGGAGATCGTGACGTACTCGCTGCGCTGGATCGTCGCCTGGACTACCGGGACGATGATGGTGTCCTTGCTCATGTTCCCTCCTCGGGAATAGGTGAGCGGCCCCATGAAGAGGCCGCAAAAGGTCAGCCAGCCGCCATGTAGACGGTGCCTGCAGCGGACAACTTGATCCACTGCGGAAGGTTCTGGACCTCGGTCTGCCCGTTGGCAGCCAGAGTGGCCAGCGTGGTGTAGGTGCCGGTCTCGGTATCGGAGCCCTGCAACGTTGCCGCGGTGTCGGCGAAGTTCGAGAAGGTGGCGCTGCCGCCGCGCAGGAACGGGCTGTTGCCGGTCTTGAAGGCGGTGTTGGTGATCGGGGTGGACTTCATGGGGTTGGCTCCTGTAGCCGGATGGATTTCCCATGAGCGCCCGGCCGAAGCCGGGACACTCGGATCAGGCCAGGCCCGATCAGGCGATGGACAGCACGGCGTGCACGTTGCGCTTCTTCGCGGTCATGCCGTACTTGTTGGTCTGGGCGTAGTAGGTCACGTAGCGGTCCGGCAGCTTTTCCGGCTTGCGCTTCTTCATCCAGTGGCCCTTCAGCGGGCGGAACTTGATGAAGTTGCGGTTGAGCAGGTAGCAGCGCTTGGTCCACGGGTAGGTGATCGCGCCCAGGCGAGCGTCCAGCAGTTCGAAGGTCGGGTCCCAGATCAGCTCGATGCCCTTGTAGAACACGCGGGTGATCGAGGGGTCCATGCCGGTGCCGCCCTGCTGGTTGACGATGATCTGACGGTCAACCTTCGTGGTGGTCTCGTCCTTGTAGGCGTTGAGGAAGGCCTGGCCGCAGCGGATGTCGGTCGGCATGGCACCGCCGTAGCGGATACAGGCATCCCACATGGCATCCAGCGCGGCCACGATGCCACCAGAGGCGATGGCCATGCTGGCGTTGTTGCGCCAGTAGGTGCTGGTGCTGGCGTTGATGCCGCCGACGATGTCGCCGGTGCCCGGAGTGGTCGAAACGATGTGGTCCAGGCCAGGCACAGCCTTGGCCGACTGGGAGCCGTTCTGCAGGGTTTCCAGCGCCAGGCCTTCCTGCAGGCCATTTTTCATGGCGGTCCAGCTCGACTGCAGCAGGTTGACCAGCTGCTCCTTCTCGGAAGAGGAGGGGACGGCCACGCCGGCGTCATCGATGTTGATGCCGGCCGCGATCAGGCGGTCTTCATCGAACCAGAAGCCCTCGTGGTTGCTGTAGTACTGGAACTTGGCGAAGCGGTTCGGGTCGCGCTCGTTGTAGGTGACCTGGTCGGCACCGCTGTAGTTCTGGTAGTTGCTGTCGTTCGAGATGACCAGCTTCTCGTTGAAGATGCCGTTCCCGAAGTAGGACACCTCCTTGCTGCTGACGAACAGGTCCAGGGTGGTGTGAGCGATGTTGATCTGGTCGATCGGGTCGTTGGTCGCGTAGGACTCGAGCGAGTAGTTCGCGCCCTGCGCGATCTGCGCGGTGGTGAACGGCATGAGGGTGTCCTCGAAGGGGAATGGGGTTGTTGCGTTCCATCCACGTTCGAGGGGGGCGAGGCCTCTTACTGCCCTACCGGGCGCGACTCCGGCGTACTGCATGCGTGGCGCGGTTGTCAGCCGCAGGGCCAGATTGCCCGTGTTGCGGGATGCGTCAACGGATACAAGAAACCCCGCCGGAGCGGGGTCTTGTTGCAGCCGATCTGCAGCCGTGTCAGCCCTGGTTGGCCTGTTCGATGCCGTACTCCAGCGCGTCCAGCGGGCTCTTGAAGGCCGTCGGATCCATCGCCGGGCGCGGGCCGCTCGGGCGCATCGGGCCGGGGCGCGGGGTAGCTGGCTGGGCCGGTGCTGCCGGGGGCGCTGCTACTGCCACCGGTGCCTGGATGCGGGCATAGGCCAGCGCAGTCCGCTGCGCCCACTCGCTCGGGTGGAACTGCTCGCGGATCTGGCGAACAGCCTCACTCAGCTGCGGGCGCTTGGCCGCATAGCTGGGGTCCTCCTGCGCCATCTCGGCGTCGAATCGCTTCAGCCAATCGATCCCCCGCTGCTCGGCCTGCTCGGCGGCTTGCTGCGTTTCCTGCTGGTGGCGCTGGACGGTGCCCGTGTACTCGGCACGATCACGCTGGCCGGCGATTTCGATGGCGCGGGCGCGCGGCAGGTCGCCGGCTTCAACCTCGGCGGCAAGGTCCTTGTGATTCGCCAGCGGGTCATGCATGCCCGGAACCTCGCGGCCGAGCATCTTGGCAAGCGGCGCGATCTCCTTGGTGATCATGTCGAAGGCATCGGATGCAGCTTTCAGGTCCCCGCTGGCAGCCCTGGCGATCAGGCCGCCGTAATCCAGGAGCATCCCGTACTGGTCGGAGTTCATCCCCGTTTCCACGACCATCTGGACCATGTCCTCACCGACCTTGGACCGCTGGACGAGCTCGGGCAGCTTGCCCACGTCATCGATGCCGGCCGCCTTCAGCGCGTCGCGGATCGGGGCCAGTTCCTTGACCTCGCTGGCCAGCGTGCGGAAGCGCTCGGCGGTCTTGTCCTTCAGGCCCAGCGAGGCGATCTCCGCCTCGGTCTCTGCGTCCGGCTGGGGCTGCGCATCGGCAGCTGCAGGCGGCTGGCCATCGGCGGGCGGCGCGCCTTCCTGCGGCTGGGCCGGGGGCTGACCGTCAGCGGGCGGCGCAGCGTTCGGGTCGTCTGCCGGCGGCGTGCCAGCATCGGCCGGCGGCATCGTATCGGCCGGGGTCGGCTCGACGGCTGGTGCCTCCTCAGCATCAGCAGCGGCGATGCCTGCGTCCAGCGCAGACAGTGCATCGGTCGTCAGGTCGGTCGGGGTGGTGTCCGGCTCGGTCGCCGGGGTGTCTGCGTCGACGTTCATCAGTTACTCCAGGTTGCGAATACCCGCCAGATGGCGAGCGAGAGGGGGTGGTGGCGCATCAGAAGCTATCCGGCTTGGCCACGGCGCGGGTCAGCGCCATCAGGCCCTGCTGCAAATGGTTCTTGCCGATGGCGATCCAGCGATAGGGCTCTGCATCGCCAGTGCCATGCTCAGCGGTGATACGGACCTGGTTGTCTCCCAGCTTCTTGATCAGTTCGCCAAGTTCGACGCCCTTGGCCTTGATCTCGTTCATCAGGTCAATCTCGACCTGGTCCAGTTCGCGATAACCGGTGATCTTGCGGTGCTGGTTTTCCATGTGTTGCTCCTATCAGGCTTGGATGGGATCGGCGGCAGGCTCGCCGCCAGGAGGTGCTGCGGGAACGGGCGGCTGCTGGCCACCCTGCGGAGGCGGCGCACTGCCGGGCACGGCCTGAGCCGGGGCGGCCTGCTGGCTGCCGTCGTTCTGGGGAATGAGCTGGTCGATGTCGAAGCGCTCGCCGCTGCGCTCTGCGGTCAGACGCATCAGCTGCTCCAGCGAGTCGGCGATGCTGTCGGGCGAGGCGCCGCGCAGCTGGCCAATCTGGGTGATGCCGGTCTGCAGCAGCGGTAGCAGGTTGGCCCAAGACTGCCGCTCCAGCGCGGTGTTCGGCTTGCCCGACGAACCGGCGCGGATCTCGATGCGCACGAACTCGGCCAGGTCGTCCGGCCCCATGTACGGCGGCCAGAACGCGGTCGGCCCGGCGATGAAGCGCACGTCCTCGTCGCTCAGGTACACGCGGGCGATCTGGCAGGTGTATTCGGCCAGCTCGCTGAGCACCGATTCCATGTTGTCGCGCCGGCTGCTGCTGCGCGCCTGGAAGCCCTGCTGCTGGATGTCCGCCTCGGTGGCGGTCTTGGCCGTGTTGATCGAGCCAGTCAGCGCTTCCTGCACGCCCCAGATGCGCTCCAGTTCGGCGAGGATGCGCGTGCGGTCGTACAGCGATGGATCCATCTGCGCATAGGTGATCGGCACCAGCAGGGTGCGCAGGTCGGCGTTCGGCTGGGTCGCCTTGATGGCCACCATCTCGCCGGTATCGGCCTTCGCCAGCTTCTTGGCCTCCTCCTCATCCATCGCACCAGCGTGGAACGCTGTCTTCGGCTTGATGCGCCGGCGGTGCTCCGTCTCGGCCGAGCCGATGCGGTTGTACTCGTCCATCAACTTGGTCGAGCGGCTGACCAGGCTCTGCGGGTGGCGCTGGCCGTCCACCTCCGACGTGCAGATCACGAAATACGGGTAGAACCGGGTCGTGGCCGGCGGGTTGAACGCAGGCTTGACCCAGAACGGAACACCGGTGATCGCGGTCAGAACGGTGTTGCTCTCCGCATCCCAGATCTCGATGCGGCGCACAAAGCACCCGTTGGCGCCGCCGTCGGCATTGGCGGTGTAGGCGTCGGCCTCCTCAGCCGTGGCCGAGTCGCCGGTGAGGCCCACGCTCTCGTTCTTGCCCATGCAGGGCTTGCGCGGCGCATAGCGGGCTGCCTTGCGCAGGATGTTCTCGGCGTTGCCGTCCTTGTCGAACTGCGCGAGGTACGGGCCGTGCTCAGCCAGCGCATCCTCGTAGGATGGGTAGGAAATCTCGGCGTTCCAGGGCGCATCGACGTGATTGGCGATGGTGAAGCCCGGCGCCACCTGGAAGTTCTCTCCCGCCACGTTGTCGATCGCGTAGCCACGGGCCACGACGCGCTCGGCCCCATTCTGGATGGCGGCTAGCTGTCGCTCCAGATCGGCGACCTTGGCCTCCTCGTTGTTGCCGAATACGCCCTTGACCGTATCCCATGCCTGGGCGCCGAAGCCGGCTGTGCCGTCTTCCAGCTCCTGCTGCAGCGCCTTGGCCCGCGCGATGTTCTGCTGCAGGTCGTTGATCGCCGTCTGCGTCTCGGGCGAGATCTCGGTGCGCTCCTGCCACGTCGCCTTCAGCACGCCCGGGCCGATGGTCAGCGAGGACCGGACCCACGGACGGCCGCGGCGCTTCAGCTGCGCGTCCTTCCACATCTGAGTTCCCACAGCCTCCAGCGTCTCGGCGAACTGCTTCATCTCCCGCGAGCGCTTGGCGTACTGCTTGCGCAGCTTCAGCACTTCGTCGCCGACCAGCTTCTCCACCGCACCGGTGGCCAGATAGCTCTCCTGCGCCTGCTGGCCCTGCTGGAACGCCTCTTCCGGGGTGATCCCCTGCGCGGTCATCTGCACGGCGATCTGCCGACCCACCTCAATGGCGTCCTGCTCGGCCTGCTGCTGGATGCCAGCCATGACCTGCTCGTCGGACTCGATGATGTCCCGCAGCTGCTCGGGCGTCGGCATGCGATGCGCCGGGCCGGGCGACACGTCGAAGTCCGGATTGCGGGCGTAAAGGAACGCCTCCTGGATATCGATGTAGGTACCGATCAGGTTCGCGTCGACCAGGAACCCGGAATCCCCTCGCGCCTGGCGCCGGTCCTTTACGTACTGCTGCCGGGCGTCCTTGTCGAACTCGCGGGCCTGCTCGAAGCGCTCCATCCAGCGCCTTACGTCAGCCTGCATGCGGCTGATCTGCTTGGCGCGCGCCGGATCGGGATCAGCGGCGGCCGCGATCCCGGTTTCGAGTGCTGCGATGGGTTGGTCTGCCATGGTCGGGCCGGTGTGCGAACTGCCCCCAAGGTGCCCGGTCTGCCAGAGGCATCAACGGTAGTAGCGTTCCCGCTTTTCCTCGTCGCCGCGGTCTTCCCGCTCCCTCGCTGCGTACCAGGGATCGGTGAACGGCTTGGGCGGCTTGCGCTTGGCCACGGCCGGTTTGGACGCTGGCACCATGTCGGCGATACCACGGCCCAGCAGGCCGCACACGTCCACGCCATCATCGAACCGTGCGCGCGGGAAGTTGACCAGCAGGTCTATCAGCCGCTTCACCAGTGGATTGCCACGCGGGAAGCGCACCCTGCCCTCCTTCACCAGCGCCCGGAACGCCTGGACCTTGGCCACCTTGTCGCCAATGTGCGGCAGGTACTCGTAGTTGGCGAACATGCTGTCCTCCTTCTGCAGGAGGCGCCGCACTGGCTTGACCGCGTTTTCCTGGCCACCGACCTCGCCGAACCACCACAGCGGCTTGTGCTGCCTGATCAAGGACAGCTGGGCCGCGACGCTCTTGTCCAGTTCGACCTGCTGCGCCCACCAGTCCACGATCCACAGCACGCTCAGGCCGTCGGGCCGGGAGCTGCCATCATCCAGCCCCACCACACCATGCTCGGTGTAGTCCGGTTCGGACTTCTTCTCCAGGTCCCGCTCTGTGACCGCGAAGTCGCTCGCGCCGTACTTCTTCAGCCGCGCCGGCAGCTCCTCCGGGTCATACCAGAGGTCATCGAAGTCACTCAGGTTGAACTGGTTGCCCGACTCGGCCTTGGGCCGGCCCTGATACAGACTGGCCCAGGTGCGGGCCTTGGCCTTGTACTGCGCCCAGTGCTCGGGCGAGAACCACTCGGGCCACAGGTACTCGCCGATCTTGCGGCCGAGCGGGTCGTCGGCGCGGTCAGCCTGCGCGGGGATGCACAGAACCTCCCACACTTGGCCATCGCGGCACTGGATCGGGCCGGACTCGCCGTCCCAGTCCTCAGGCAGGATCGAACCGGCCAGGTCTTCGGGGTGCCATCGGGTCTGGATGAGAATGATCGACGCGCCAGGCTTCAAGCGGGTCAGCAGGTCGTCGTCGTAGGCAGCGCGGGTGCTCGCCTGAATCGTCGGACTGTCAGCCTCAGCACGGCCGGCTACCGGGTCATCGATGATGAGGGCATCGGCACGGGCAGAGGTCACGCCGCCCAGGATGCCGGCGGCCAGCAGCCCCGAGTCGTTGGTCAGCTCCCACTCGTCCACCGCGGCGCTGCCATCGCGCAGCATGGTTGGCCGCTCCCAGATCGAGGCGTACTCGGGACTGGAACAAATGGCGCGACACCGCTTGGACGATCGATAGGCCGGCTTGGCCGCGTAGCTCGTGCTGATCACCTTGAAGCCCGGCCACTTGCCCATGGCCCAAGGTGGCGCAACGACACCTGCATAGGTGGACTTGGCCGAGCCTGGCGGCATGAACACCATCAGCCGCCCCATGGGCTTGCGCAGGCATTCCTCCACCTTGTCCAGCAGCAGCTCGTGGTGCTGGGCCAGCGGCAGGCGCTCGGCATCGCCGCACACCCAGCTGCTGGGGTCATCATCCACCGGGGCGCCAGGGATCGGGATCGACAGCGCGAAGGCTTTCAGAGATTCGCGGGAGCGGCGGCGGCGCAGTAGCTCAGCAGCAGCTGCAGCAGGGCTGAGCTTGGCGCGGCCATCAGCCACCGGCGGCGCCCTTGCCTGCCGCAATGGCCAGCAGCTCGGCCTCCGTCATCTCGGTGGCCTTGCGCAGGTCCACGCCGCCTGAGTGCTCGATCTCGCGCCGGTTCGTGTATGCCCCGCCGGTCTCCTTCGCCGCCTGCTCCAGCAGCTGAGCCGCCAGCGCCATGTTCTTCATGCTCTCGGCCTTGGTGGCCATGCGATCGAGGGCTCGCAGCCGGAAAGCTCGATTGGCGATAGGAATGTTGACCGTCTCCTCCTTGAACCTGGCCCGGGACTCGTGGAACAGGGTCACCCACTTGGCGCCAAGGTCGCGCCCGGCGAACTTCGTGGGGTCGTGGCTCTCGGCCTGTTGGCGACTGATCTCCGTGTTGAACTGCGTTCTGACGGCCTCAACCACCTGAGAAGGCGTGTCGAAGCAGGCCAGAGACTGGACGATGAAGGCTTTGATGTCGGAACTCAGCGCTGCCATTGCGGCTCACCTGTCATAAGGGGTCGCAGATCAGGAGGCGCGCTGGAGGCACGTCCCACAGGCGTGAGCCACGTCCGCAACGGCCACTTCGGGCTTGCTGCTGGCGGCTTCCACCATCTGCTGTACTTGGGCACTTGGGCCATACCGACGGACGACGCCCACGAACTCCTCAACGTCGTGGCCGCGCATCTCCAGCGCTGGCAGGCCGTCCTTGCCGAACTTGGGCGCCCCGTACGAATCCTTGGCCTGGGCGATGTGGTACAGCTCGTGTTCGATCAGGGCGCAGAACTCGGCGTCGCTGCACTGGCTGCAGTAGTCGGCCGCCAAGGTGATGACGAACGACGGCACCCGGCCGAACCAGTCGACCATCTGCCGTTCCATCCGGCCACGCTTCCAGCCTCCGGCCATGAACATGACCTGCTCGGCCTGGCCGATGACCGCCTTGCCCTGCTTGGTGAAGGCCGTTTCGGCCCACAGCACGCCTATGTCGGCGTCCTGCAGGTGGTAGTGATCCGGGTTGGTCAGCGCGCCATCCTCGGACAGGATCTGCTCGCATACCCACGCCCATACCGCCTCGGACGGGACGAACCGCGCCCACGGGTGTTCGAAGTCCACCGACAGCAACTCCCCTGGCGGCATTGGCCTGTTGACCGTGCTGGCCTTGGGCTGCTTACCCGCCATTGGCAGCCTCTGCGACCCTCAGCCGCTCCAACACCTTGGGCAGGCGCTGGATCAGATCCTCGACCACGGCAATGTCATCTGCAAGGAATGCGTCGCGGGCGGCCTTCTCTGCCGCTTCCCGCTCCATCTGCTCTCCGACAGTCTTGGCGATGTACCGCACTCCAGCGATGATCTGCCGATCACGTGCAGGGCTGAAACCAGTCCAGCGACGGATTACCTCGTCCACATCTCCACCAGCGCGAACACAATCGGCAGCGTCCTTGGTCAGGCGCTCTTTCTCGGCATTGGTGAGCAGGTCATCCACGATCCACCTCCGCCTGCAACCGCACCTGCCCCTGCCGGGTGATGCCGAAGCGCTCGCCCTGCTCCTGCGCGTAGCCGTGGCTCACCAGCGAGTCCAGCAGCGAGTCGCCGCCGCGGTGGTGGTCGCGCCACTCCTGGCGGGTCAGGCTGAACTGGGCGGCCAGGTGCTGCAGGCCCTGCGTGATCGGGTCCAGAGTCACGGCAGGGCCTCCTCGGTCCCACGGGCGATGAGTGGCACGGATCGGGGTTGCAGCCCCTCTCCGCCGCCGCAACGCGGCAACCCGTTCCCTCGGTGCTGGCTGTTGCCCACCTGCCAGCTGGGGCTACCGATTTCTCCCTCGGTAGACGGGCGCATGTAAGCGGTCACGCGGCACGCTCGGGCAGGCCGAACAGGTCCAGCTGCACAGGCATGGCGCGTTTCGGCGCCGGCGCGGTGGCGATGCCCAAGTGCTCGAAGATGTCCTCCAGCACGTTCGCTGCGGCCTCGGCCGTCACGCGCGGGAACCGGTACATGCCCACCAACCACGGCCAGTACGGAGAGCGCTCGCCCTTGCGGGCCATCTCCACGGCCACCGGCTTGTCCTCTTGCAAGACGAACGCCTGCGAGGTCTCCGGGTTGATGAGCAGGTAGCTGGCTACCGTGCATGCGCGTTGGTTCTCTGCGATTCGTGGAAGGATCAGTTCAAGGGCGCTCGCCGGGTTGATCGGGTCGACCACGCAAACCGCGCGTGGCTTCCAGACCTGCCGGAACGGAACACCCTCAGTTGTACCGGTGCGGCGCGGAGCATCAACGGACGCGGCCATCTTTCGACCTCCGGTGCGGGGTTGGGTTACCTGGCTCATTGGCTTGCCTTCCTGCGGTTGATCTCGCGGCGCATCAGCTGCGCCTCGGTCTTGAACGCGCGGGCCTCGTGTAGCACCTCGCGCATGTCGTAGCCCTTCCGGTGCAGGCTGAAGATCTCGGCGGCCAGAGCGTGGTCGAGGCGTGCAACCACCTCCAGCTCCGGCGTGGTGTACTGGCTGAAGGTCGGGCTCACGCTGCCCTCCTCGACTCGGGCGTTATGCCCGCCACGGTGACGGCCACACCCAGCGCAGCCCACGCGTGCGACTTGACGCCATAGGTTGCCCCCGGGGCCTTCTTGGTTCCTTGCGGGCCAAGCAGGTCCAGCAGCGCCTGACGGATGTTGGCGTCCTTGGCCTTGGTGCTGCCGCACAAGTGCAGCTTGACGTCTCGGCGATAGACCAGCCTCACGGCGTCCGGGTGCCGCCACACCTGCTGGAAGCGCCCGACCCACACGCAAGTCTCGAATACCTCCCGGCCTACGGCCATGCCGTAGCTGGCGATCATCTCAATTGCCAGCTGGTCCTCGCTGTAGCGGTTCCAGCCGGYCACTATGGCCAGCAGCTCATGGTTCGGAATCACACCAGATTCCAGAACACTGCCGCCCTGTAGCAGGCACCACCCGCTTTCCTCGGTGCCGGGATCGATGGCCATGATCCTCATGCCGCACTCCTCTGACCCAGCCGCTGCAGAGTCACGTTCAGGGCGGCCAGCTCGTCCATCTTCATGATGGTCCACATGCGTTTCTGCCCGTGGATCCCATTGAAGCTGCCCTGGTGGCAGTCCTTGCAGAGCGCCACGGTGGTGTAGTGCTGGCCCTGGTTGATGTGGTGGGCGTCGGACGGTGCCGGCGCATCGCACACACTGCAGGGCAGATGCTTCACGGCCTCCAGGTGCGCGCGCTCGGCCGCGGTGAAGGCCTTGGCGTTCTTGGTCCTCATCGACGACGCTCCCCGTGCCGTTTCGTGGCCGCGCATCGGTCGAGAGCAACGATTACGCCCAACCTGATCCGGGCAACGTCTTTCGAACGGCAAAGGAAGCAGAGCTGCGCCAGAACGTAGTCCAGTGAGCTGCCCATCACGCAACCCTCCTGCTTGGCGGCGCGAACTGCGCCAGTTTTTCCACTGAGCTGTCCGACCAGCGCACCCGGTCCGAGAACTCGGCGTGGATGAAGGTCAGGAAGTCGCCCATCTTTCGGCGGCTGTACTTGCTGGTCTGGGCGCCGAGCATCACCACGCCGCCGCGCAGGCCGGGGGCCCATTCGGTCTCCTCCTCGAACGCAGCGGTCAGCACGTCCTTCCAGTCGTAGGGCGTGGCCTGCCTGGTGCTGCCGTCGCGGCGGGTGATCACCAGCGGCACCTGCTTGGCGATGTCGCTCAGCGCCGGCCACATCGCCGCGTTCTGGTCGAGCGTCCGCTTCGGCTCGTCCAGGGTGATCTGTACCGGGCCGCCCTTGATCCAGTCGTTGATGCCGCTCACGACGTTGGACAGCACCTGCGGCCAGTTCCGGTTCCCCTGCGGGTCGATCAGGAAGGTGCGCTTCATGCCTTCTTCCTCCAGCGCATGCAGCGGTTGCAGTAGACGTTGCCGCCACCGCAGTGACTGCACTTCGGCTCCTCAAAGTGGAACTCGGTGCAGTCGCCGCAGAAGTCGGTCCAGCACCACACCAGCCAGTACCAAGTCCCCTCGACGCAGCGGGGGAACCAGAGGAACTGGCGCTTGTACTCAGGCCGAGGCGATCCCCACTTCATCCCTCCACCTCCGGCGGAGCGGGCAGCGGCTGCCAGTGGGTGGGCGCTTCGGTAATCGAAGTACCGCCGCCGACAGTTCTCCACTCGCCCTCGTAGCGGCTATCCCAGAAAACCATGTACTGGTTCTGGCGTTCCGGGCACCACACCAAGATCGAGCGCGTCGTCTTCGGCGCCGACTCAATCGGCTGCCACTGCGGGGCGCGGGTTGCGTGGCCATAGCCCGTGTCGAACCCGAAGCGAATCAGCTGCCCGATAACCCGCAGCTCAAACTCGTAGCTCTCCAAGTCTTCGCCGTCGCGGACGTTACCGGCCTCCTGATGGTGGCCCCACTCATTGAGGCAGCTGGCCAGCAGTTCGCGGGCCTTCAATTCGATCTCGCTCATTCGTCACCTCCTTGGCGCCCACGGCGGCTACCGAGTCGCGGCGCAAGCTGGCGCGTCGGCTTCCTCGGTTCGGGCGGGGCTTCGTTGAACTCGTAGGCGGGGCCGTCCCAATCGACGGCGCGCTGGTACTGGTACTGGTTGCGCAGGGCAACGACGGTGCCGGTCTGGATGTTTCGGCCCTTGCCAACGATCACCTCGACCAGGCCCGGCCGGTCGTTCGGGTTGTAGACGTCGGGGCGGTGCACGAACAGGATCACGTCCGCCACTTCCTCGATGCCGCCGGAGCCGCGGATGTGCTTCACCTCGGGGCGCTTTGCCTCGGCGCCGGCGCGGTTGAGCTGCGCAAGCACCACCACCGGGCACTTCAGGAACTTGGCCAAGCCCTTCAGGTCGCGCAGTGCCTGCCCACGCTCCAGTGCCTCGTCCTGCTTCCCAGGTAGCGTCATCTCGTGCAGGTGATCCAGCACCACCAAACGCAGCGGCTTGCGAGCGTGCGCGCGTTTGGCGCGGGCCACGATCTGCGGTGCGCTCAGCTGCGGGTCGTCGTCCAGCAGAATTGAGGCGCCCATCATGTCGCTGATGGCGGCAGTGGCGCGGGACCAGTACAGGTCGGCGTCCTCGTTCCCGTCCGAGCCCTCCTGCCCGATGATCCACTGCAGCGGGATCTCGCCCAGCGCGGCGACGTCGCGGGCGGCCACGTCGGTGTCGTTCATCTCCATGGAGAACACCGCCACCGCATCGCCGCGCAGGCCGGTGAACCTGGCCAGCTGGAACCCGAGCAGCGACTTGCCCATGTTGGAGCGCGCCGCCAGCACGATGACCTGGCCGTCCTGCAGACCGCCGATTGCCTTGTTCACGTCGGCCCACGGCGTGGGCATGCCGATGGGCTTGCCGTCGCGGTGCCGGGCCAGCAGCTCGTCGGAGAACCGCTTCATCACCTCCCGGTAGGGCCGCAGTCCCGTGGAGCGCACCGGCGCGATGCTGTTGAGGCGAGAAGCCATGTGCGCGGCCAGTTCCTCGGCCGAATGCCCCCGACGGTTGTAGGCCGCCTGCAGCGCCTTCTGGCAGATGTCGATGAACTGCCGCTTGTGCGAGTGCTCAACGATCACCTCGCCGTAGCTGACGACGTTGGCCGAGGTGTAGGCGCTGCCGGCCAGCTCCAGCGCCAGCGTCACCAAGTCGTCGGCACCGGCCTCCACGTTGGCGTAGATCCACTCGCCGACGGTCACGGCATCGGCGGGCTTGTTGGCCCCGCACAGGGCCACGATCGCCGCATAGATGGCCTGGTGCTGGTGGGAGTAGAAATCCTGCTCGCTCAGCCAGTCCTGCACGTTCGCCAGCTCGGCGTTGTGCAGCATCAGGCCGGCCAGCACTGCTGCCTCAGCGTCGAGGTTGTGGGGCGCGCTGTCGCCCATGGGATCCATGACGGCGTTCATCGGCGCAGCTCCAGGTAGTTCCCTTCGATGACCTTGGCGAAGTTCTTTGGCCTGACCAGCCACTCCAGCGTGCAGGCGAAGGCCCGGCCATCGCGGTCAGTGCGTTCGCCCATCAGGAACGGCATCTCGCGCACCGAAGCGAAGAACTCCCGCCACCAGTCCAGGTTCTGCCGTTCCGGCGCCCCCTTCCAACGGGCGCGCAGCAGCTCCTTCCGGTCCTCTTCCCACACCCGGACCTGCGCCAGCTCCGGGAGCACCTCGTGGTACAGGTCGATGATTTCCATGTGCGGGCAGTTCGGCACTGCCGGCTTCTTCGGGCGGTTACCGAGCAGGTCCTGCCCTTCTTCGGCATCGTTGTCGGCGTGGTCGTCAGTCGCGGCATCGCCGCCGGCTGTCGACAAATCCACGCCAGTGGATTCCTTTCCCTGTTCCCTTCCTTTCCCTTCCTTTCCCTTCCTTTCAGGTGATGAGTCCTCACTGAGCGTTCCGTGAGCGCTCAAACCATCACCCCAAACGATGTGTATCACCTTGATTTTGCTGGCTGTCGGACGGTTTACCCGCTGGTGCTCGTCAAACTTCACCACTCGGCCGTAGCGCTTTCCGTCAGCACCCGCGCCAAGCTCGATATAGCCAACGTTTGAGAGCTGATTGAGCATTTCCTGCGTGCTCAGTGAGTACTCACGGAGCGGCAAGCACTCGGCTTTGACCAAAGCAGGATTGGCGTTGAAGTACCCCTCGTCATCGGCGTGGTTGAGCAGCGCCGCCGCGAGCATGTGCGTGATCTCCGGAAGCGCACTGAGGTCCTCGTGCTTCCAGAATTCAGGCTTGATTGTTCGGATGCGGGCCACTACGCAGCTCCCAAGAGGTCAGGCTGCGGCGTAGCCGTGCGCCGGGCTTCCGCCCTGGCCTGCTCGGCCGCGCATCGGGACAGGTGCGCGACGATCTGCTCGCGCGTCATGGGCGGGCTGGACTCGGCCAGCAGCACGCACTCTTCAAGCCGCTTCAGGTACTCATCACGATTCATGGAGACCTCCTGCTGGATGAGCTGGTCACGCCGCTCTACTGCCGCACCTACCGTCGGGAAGACCCCGGCATAGACGCGCCCGCCATCGGCGCACGGGATTCGCACAACGAACCCCCGTGGATGCAGGTGGACACAACGCTCGCCAGTGGCACCTCTCATCCTCTGGTGGCGGTTGCGGGAGTTCTGAGCGCTGGTAACGCAGCGAAGGTTGGAGCGCTGGTTGTTGAGGGTGTCGCCGTCGATGTGATCGACACACATGCCCTGCTCCGCTCCAGCGATCAGCCGGTGCAGGTAGATCCGCCGCCCGGCTTCAGTTCGGTACGCGTAGACGTGCCGGCCGCGATGCGTGCTGGCGCTCCACTTCTTCCCACCATGCTTGGCGTGGTCCACGTCATCGAGAACGCATACCAGGTCGCGCGAAAGCTGCAGGCGCTTCATGGCCAGCGGACCCCCAGCTTGTTGAGCGTGCTGGTCAGGCCGGCCAGCTGCTGCTGCAGCTCGGCCAGTGCCTCGGCCGTGGCTGCCTCGGGGGAGATCAGGTAGCGCTCGATCAGGTAATGAACCGGCGACACGTCGCGCGTCTCGGCGATATAGCGCTCCAGGTCATCGATCGACAGGCCGCGCGGTTTGCCGCCGCTGTCGCAGCCGGCGAGCTTCTCGCTGAGCTTGGACGGGGCCATATCGAGCCGGCCGGCGATGGTGGTAACGCCGGCTCCGCTGTAGACCTGGGAGGCGATATGCTCCCGCAGCGTCTTGCTGCGAGTCAGGCCGTCTTCGAAGGTGATTTGCAGACTTTTCATGCACTTATCCGGTTGGTGGGAATGCAGGGGTCAACGTGTTCCCCTGCGTTCCCCTGACTGGTCCTGAAAATGGCCGCTCCCCAAAACTAGAGCGGCCAGTGGTGAATTCAGAGGTGAAGCGGTCGAGCGGTGTCGTGGAGCTGGTGCCAGTTGCAGGCCGGCTGTTCGTGCTGAGGCGCTACGGCGATCGGGTGAAAGTCACCCAGGTGGAGCGGAAGACCCCGCCCGCTCCCGGCAGCGGCACCGTGGTGCCCTTCCCTGCCCGGGGTCGGTGAGGTGGTCATGTCAGGGACGACGCCGGCGAGCGGCCTTGCGCTCGGTGGTCACGGCGAGATCAACGAGTGCCTTGCCAACCTCATAGGTCGGCTGCATCAGGCCGCGGCGAATCCGGTTGATGGTGGACTGCCGGGCACCCACAGCAGAGCCAATGCTCTGCTCGGTCAGCCCAGCGGCGCGGAGACGTTCGATGGCGAGTGAGGGGTTCATGGCCAAGGAAAATATCCCATTCGGGATACGCATGGAATCCCCAAATGCATTTTGTCCGACGAACGGTATGCGGGATCATTCCTGTATGCATGACGACGACCTGCCCCGCCGCAATATTCAGTTCCTGATTGACCGCCACCAGGCAAACGCCACTGAAGTTGGCGTCAAGTCTGGGGCGGGCCAGTCATGGGTCAGTCGATACCTGAACAACAAGATCGACAAGGCAAATCCCGAGAAAATTGGCTTAGTCGCTAAGTTCTTCAACGTCTCAGCAAGTGACGTCATGTGGACTGACCTGTCCGCTTCGGCCGACGCTTCGCCGTCTCAGCCCGTGGGATCGGAGCGCGAGATAGTTGCAGCCGCAGTGAAGTTGGTGAGCGAAATGGAGGCCATGGCGCCTGAGCCGCTCCCCAAGGAGACCTATGCGGATCGCCTGTACGTGGCCATGAAGGTGGTCCAAGAGGAAGGTGCCGCTGGGATCATGGACGACAGCAACGTGATCGTTGCCCTACGTCGCTTCGCTGCCGAGCTTCGTAAAACAGGGTGAGGACAGCATGGCGATCAGCGACGAGCGACTGAAGGAACTAGCAGGAGAGATGGCTGAGGCCATGGGGATGAAGCCGCGTAAGCCTTCTGCCCCAACCATCGTGAGGCGCGGCCAAGTCGTCCCATTTCAGAGATCGGGCATGGATGGAGCTACCCGCGACATCGTCTATGCGCGGATTAGGGATTTGGCCCGCATGTACTGGCTGGCTTGGTTGATCCGCCAGGAAACTGCACACGTCCGCGGGGTCATCGAGTGTTTGACCGACGACGAGCTGCTGGACTTGAAAGACAAAATGGAGCGAGCCAGGGAGTGCCGCGTTGAGGGCATCGGGTTCGATGAAGCAGGACTGGTCAGGGAGCAAAGACTATGATCGCGGTACTTCTAACACTCGCACTTTCCACCTCAGCAATCTCCGATCGGTGGGTTGAAGTGGGCGCCACTGTCGTTGGCGGGAGCGTCTATGTGGACAAGTCGACCGTTGTGAAGTCTGAGGACGGAACCACCGTGTGGGTGAAGTTCGTCGGAGGCGGCGAGCGGGTTTTGGGGTCTCCACTGGCAGCTGAAGCCATGGCCCGCGTGTCATTCTCTTGCTCTCAAATGACCTACTCGGTCCATGACGTTATACGTCGCGATGGTGCTGGCCGGCCGCTTCCTTCGCAGGCTGCGGACAAGGTCGGTGATCGTACGGTCGTACCAGATACGATCTACGAAGCCCTCTGGAACGCCACCTGCCGTTGAGTAGGTAGATGTTCTACCTACCGTTCGTCGGCTAATGCATAAAAATATCCCGTTCGGGATTGCGCAAGTATCCCGTTTTGCATATCGTTCTCCCAACGCCGCAGCACACCCACTCCCGGGAGCGGCTTGGAGACGAAGATGGGTCTGCACACTGCAACCGACATCGCCCGGAACGCCCAGCGGAGCTTTGATGGCCTGCTGCCGGCGGACACCGAGGTAGACAGCACTGCGCTGGAATCGCTCCGCGCTCTGCCGGCCATGCTCGAGGACGTGCTGGGCTACCAGGGCCCGACCTTCTGGGCCAAGGCCGCTCGCCTTCTGGACAGCCACAAGGATGCCGAGCTGGCCGAACTGTTCCGCAGCACGCGGGACCGGATCGTCAACGAGAAGGTTGAGGACACCGCTGGCGACGAGTCGATTTCCGCGAACGGCGCGATCGACCTGCTGCTGAAGAGGTACGCGGCATGACCGCCGCCCACCGCTACGCGCTGCGCCACACGGTCGCCTATGCGCTCGCTTTTTGCTTCGGCGTGACTGCCTGCTTGCTGGCGCAGGCGGTGCTGTCGTGAGCCGGGCCGATGCCGAGGTGGTCTTGGACACACTGATCTCGTTCGCAGCGCGTGATCTGGCAGCAGATGACCCGCGCCGCGACTTGATCACGGCCGGGCACGAAGTGGCCGCCATGTTCAACGAACTGCGCGCCGCGGCCTACGCCTCCCTGGTTGCGCGCGACTTGGCCGACCAGATGGCCGCAGACGAACGGCTGGACCGCGCTCTGGCCGCGTGCGAACCGGAGGGTCCGCATGAACCCGTTTGACCGACTGGATGCAGCCTTCGCCGCGCAGTTTGGCGCGCTGCCGCCCATCACCCCGCCGGTGTCGCTGGCCGATGCCGAAGCCCAACACGAGGCCGTGAACGGCCTATTTGCTGAGGAATCGAACGATGAGCAGTAAGCACACGCCTGGGCCGTGGGCCTATCAAGAGGACAGCGATGCCTACACGCACATCGTCCGCGGACCCAACAACCGGTTCATCTGTCAGCTCAATCAATCCACTTCCGCCGAAATCGAGGCCAACGCCCGCCTGATCGCCGCTGCGCCGGAGCTGCTGGAGGCATGCCAGACGTTCGCCGAATGGCTGCGTCGCGAGGAAGGTGTTGGCGACCTTGAAGCGCCTTGGCGCGGCAAGCGCGATACGCCGGAAGGTGAGGCGGCTTGGCGTGAGTGGTACTACGAAAACCTTCGCCTGTGCGGCTTGGCCCAAGAGCAGGCCCGCGCCGCCATCGCCAAGGCCACGGGCGCAATCGGTGCGCAGCAGCGAACGCAACCGTCCAACCATCCGCCATGCCCCGGTTGCTTCGACACCGAGTGCAACGGCGAGTGCATGGAGAACTTGTGATGCGCCTCCTGACCCTCCTCGGCTGCCGCAACCGCACCGACCTCGCCGCCTGCCTCGCCAGCTACGGCCTGCTGGGCTACCTCGCCTGGCTGATGGTCTGGCCCGCCTGAATTCCCCCGCCCTTACGGGCCCCGCGCCGGCCCGGATTCCACGACGCCGGCATTTTTCCCCGAGACCAAGGAATTGCCATGTCAGCACCCACTTTCCAGATTCCACAGGACGTCATCCAGCCGATCATCCAGGCCAACATCACGGCGGCCATTGCGCAGGCGTTGGGCGGTAGTGCGAATGTCCTGGAGAAGGCCATCAGCACGATTCTCTCCACACAGGTGGACGGCGAAGGAAAGCCGAGCAGCTACAGCCACCACTCCCATAGGAGCTGGCTTGACTGGGCCGTTGGTGACGCCATCCGCAAAGCCGCGCGCGCAGCTATCGAGGAGCAGATCGGCACGCTGCAGGCGGCGCTCAAGGAGCAGATGGTTGCCCAGCTCACGAAGAAGAACTCGCCTCTGATCAAGCAGATCGCGGAGGGCCTGGCAGCAGGCGCATTCAGCCCCGAGGCAATCAAGTGGCGTCTGACGATCAGTCCCGAAAGTCGCGACTGATCCACACCAGGCACCCGCCCGGCGGCGGCTCCGAGAGCCGGGCACCTATTCCACCTACCAGCAGAGCAGCCATGAGCAACCTCGTTCTCTCGCAAACCAAGAGCCTCGCCACGTCCCTGAACATGGGCGCCGCCGACGCGCAGGAGCTTGTCGCCGTACTGAAGGCCACCGCCTTCAAGGGCCAGGTCTCCGACGCGCAGATGACGGCCCTGCTGGTGGTGGCGAACCAGTACGGACTGAACCCGTGGACCAAGGAAATCTACGCGTTCCCGGACAAGAACAACGGCATCGTGCCGGTGGTCGGCGTCGACGGCTGGTCGCGCATCATCAACTCGCACGCTCAGTTCGACGGCATGGACTTCGAGCAGGACGAGCAGAGCTGCACGTGCTCGATCTACCGCAAGGACCGTAGCCGCCCGGTGCGCGTGACCGAGTACATGGCCGAGTGCCGCCGCTCCAACGCTGGCCCGTGGCAGTCCCATCCGCGCCGCATGTTGCGCCACAAGGCGATGATCCAGTGCGCGCGCTTGGCGTTTGGCTTCGTGGGCATCTACGAGCAGGACGAGGCTGAGCGCATCATCGAAGGCGAGGTTGTACGCGCCGAGCGCGCGCCGGCCAGCCGCACCCGTCAGCTGCCCGCCGAGCCGGAGGACACGCCCGAGCGCCAGGCGCTGTACGCGGGCCTGCAGGAGATTGCGAAGGCCGGTCTGGACGCCTATGCCGACGCGTGGGGCAAGCTGAGCCCCGAGCAGCGCAAGATGATCGGCCAGTCGGGCCACGAGACGCTGAAGGCTGAGGCGGAGCGCGCCGAGGCTGAGGAGGTCGCCCCGTGAAGCTGATCCACTGCGACCAGGGCAGCGACGCATGGCACAACGCCCGCGCCGGCGTCATCACCGCCAGCATGTTCTCCACCGCGCGCTCGCGTGTTGGCGAGCTGACCGACCAGCAGCGCACCTACGTGGATTCGGTGCTGGCCGGCATGGCGCCCAAGGCGGCTGCTGAGGCCTCCGGCTACAAGGCCGTGCCGAAGTCGGCGGTGATCGAGAAGGCGCTGGCCGGCGAGCCCATCGGCGATTTCAGCGAAGCGTCGAAGAACTACGCCTTCCGTCTGGCCGTCGAGCGCATCAGCGGTCAGCCGCTGGACGAAGGTTTCGAGACCTACGCCATGCGCCGCGGACACGAACTGGAGCCGTTTGCCCGCGCCGAGCATGAGGTGCAGTCCGGCCTGCTGGTGAAGCGCGCCGGGTTCGTCCTGAGCGACTGCGGCAACTACGGCTGCTCGGCGGACGGTTTCATCGGCGATGCCGGCGGCAGCGAATACAAGTGCTTCATCAACCCGGAGAAGCTGCGCGCCTTCCACATCGATGACGATGCGAGCGAGGTGTTCGAGCAGGCGCAGGGTTGCATGTGGCTGACGGACCGCGAGTGGTGGCACATCGGCCTGTACTGCCCCGCCCTGGTCTCGGCGAACCGCCAGCTGTGGTGGCGCCGCTTCGACCGCGACGAGGCGTTCATCGCCAAGATGCGCGCCGACCTGGATCAGTTCCGGCAGATGGTCGACGGGTTCGAGCAGTCCCTGCGCGCTGGTGATCGCCACCAGGAGGCAGCGTAATGGACGTGACGATCTACCCCAGCCACGCCAAATGCCTGCGCCGTGCCGGCCTCGCGCGCGCCCAGTTGTACGCACACGTGATCGAGGGCAAGCGCTACACCACCGCGCAGGTGGCGGAGATCCTGGGCATCTCCAACGACGCCGCCTACGAGCGGATCAAGCGCCGGGCCCACCCGCTCACGTGGGCAAGTCTGATGAAGGTTGGCCGGCCATGAAGACCTGCACGAAATGCGCCGCCCGGCTGCCGCTGCGGTTCTTCCCGCTGGTGAACGGCAAGGCCACGGCCGACTGCGCGCCGTGCCGGAACACCGACCGCCGCCTGCGCGATCCGCTGAAACCCCTGCGCGCCGATCCGCTGCAGGTCGAACTGAACCACCTCACCCACAGCTGGCAGCGCCGCACTCGTTGGCCGCTTCTGGCGCATCAGGAGACGCAACGATGAAGAACGGAGATATGCCTACAGCCCCGATGCTCAATGAGCATGGCTGCCCCCAGCATTACTCATCGATTCTGGTCCAACAGGGGCAGGTCACTGGCCTGACCAAGCGCGAACTGATCGCGGCAATGGCTATGCAGCGGTTCTTGGCAAACAAGGCCCATGCAACTCACTTCATGCCTGAGCACGACGCACGCTACTGCATCCAGATTGCCGACGCGCTTCTGGCCGAACTGGAGCAGAGCGCATGACCAGCATCCACGTACGGCCGACCTTCGACCTGGCCACGCAGGCCGAGAAGAACCGCCAGCGGCAGGAGATCGCCGACGACGTGGCGCAGTTCCTGCGCTCCGGCGGCAAGGTCCAGAAGCTAGGCAACAGCCCCATCGACCGATCCACCACCACCCGCCGCGAGGTGGTCGAGGGTGGCCACCGCAGCCGCACGAAGCAGGGAGCACGCGCATGACCACCGACAAGTCCCTTTCGGGCGGTGCACTGGACACTCTCATCGCCCTTGTGGAGAACGGACCTCTCTGGGATGGCGACCTGCCAAGCAAGTCCGGTCGGTACGAGCTGCTGGAGTTGGGCATGGCAGTGCGGATCGTGGTCAACGGCGAGGACGGCTATCAGGCAGCGACCATAGAAGGCGCACGCGCTTATTGCCTCCACTTTGGCGAAGAGCGAATCAGCGATGCCAAAGCCGCTCGAATCGCAAGGCGCTCTGTCATCAACGCCATTCATCGGAGCAAGAAGCCATGACCACCGACAAGACCCCCGCCACCCTGGCTGTTGATGTGCTGGCGGTGCTTCGTAGCCAGCTTTCATGGATTGGTCCGTGCCGTCCAGACGGCGACGAAATTGACTGCGAGCGCTGGGACCGAATCGAAGCTGCCATCGCCGCAGTCGCCAAGCTTATCGAGGCTGCGGACCGACTGGAGCGCAAAGCGATTGAACAGGCGCGCGTCACCTCATCTGTCTTCAATTCCGATCTTGCAAGCCTGCGCGTTGGCCTCGCCCGCGTCAAAGGAGAATCAGCATGAGCAACGACAAGACCCTGGCAACCGTGAAGCACGGCGGATGCGTGCAGTTGCCCTCCTCGGAGCGTGCGCGGTTTGAGGCGTGGGCCGAAGGAAACAACTACGAAATGGAGTGGACCGGCCTTCGCTACGTCGAAGAGGCTACCCACGACGCGTGGCTGGCATGGCAAGCCGCACTTTCCGCCCAGCCCAAGTACTTCACTGACGCCTACGAGCTGGGGCTGCGAGACGGGAAATCCCTCTCCGCCCAGCCCGCCCCGGGTGGTCAGGGGGACGAAATCAAGGTCAGCCGTAGCCTGCTGGATCGAGTCCACGAATCGCTCGGCAACTTCACTATGGATCATGGCTGGTCCCAAAGCGACATGGACGTAGCAGATGATCTTGCCGCAGCACTCGCCGCCCGCCAGCCGGTTCGAATCTACGGCGGCTGCGCCCAGCCTGAGGGTGAGCTGGTTACTGACGCTATGGTCGATGCCGCGTGCAAGGTTATGCATCACGGGTACGAGCACGAAAGCCGTAAAGCGTACCGCGAAGCATGCCAGAAGGATGCGCGCCAGGCACTGCAAGCCGCCCTCGCCGCCCGCCAGCCGGTGGGGGAGCCGGTGGCATGGATGACGCACCACGACGAACCGATGCTGTATCCGACGTTCGCGGAAGCCGCCGCGTACTGCGATGACGACGAACCTCCGATTCCGCTCTACGCCGCCCCGTTCGCGCAGGCCGTGGACCTTGGTCTGCAGCTGGATCGCTACGACGCCGGGCTGCTGGGTGACGGCGGCGGCGGCGATGTTGGCTGGTGGCAGGACTACATCCGCACCGAGCTGGATCGCGCCCATGAGTTCTACCAGGACCAGGCAGACAGCCAGGCGGTGGGCAAATGAGCCGCCAGCTCGAAACCCAGCTGCGTCTGATCGCCGCTCAGGCGCAGTCGCTGGCGGACAAGGCCAGCACGGGAAGCTACTGGAGCGGCGAAATGACGGATGGCCTCCGCGTGATCCGTGAGGCACTGGACAGCGCCGGCCGGGAAGTCAGTGCACAACGTTCGGGAGATCGGTGATGGCTGACCAGCTGCTCACCGCTGCAATGGTCCACGTGTTCGCCATGGCCGGGTTCCTGGCAGGACTGGCCACCCTGTGGGCGATCAGCCGCGCATACCGCACCGCGCGCGCAGGGCTGCGCTGGTGCTGGCGGAGGTGCGCTCATGGCTGAACCTACCGACCACCGCGAGATCGGGCGGCAGCTGGCCAGCATGTCCGGGGTGGATCTGTCTGAGGCTCGGCCGGCAACCGTGCGCACATGGGAGGCCCGTGGGCTGGCCCTGCAGGCGCTGGCGCGCGGCGACATGGCCGAGGCGCAGCGGGTGATGGCACACGCCACCGGGGGCGCCCGATGAACTACTACAGCGAATGGGATCCCTACGCCGCGCAGTGGATCCGCAACCTCATCGATGCCGGGCTGATCCCGCCAGGCCATGTCGACACCAGGAGCATCACCGATGTTCAACCCTCAGACCTCGCCGGATACCGGCAGTGCCACTTCTTCGCCGGCATCGCCGGTTGGTCCCTTGCAGCTCGACTTGCTGGGTGGCCCGACGACCGCGAGCTGTGGACCGGCAGCGCCCCGTGCCAGCCGTTCTCTGTCGCGGGTAAGGGAAAAGCCCAGGATGACGATCGGCACCTGTGGCCCCACTTCCTTCGCCTCATCCGTGCCCGACGGCCCGCTGTCGTCATGGGAGAGCAGGTTGCGGCGGCGGTTGGCAAGAACTGGCTCGACGGAGTGTCTGCTGACCTGGAAGGAATCGACTACGCCTGCAGGGCGGTGGTTGTCCCGGCTTGTGCCGTCGACGCGCCCCACCGACGGGACCGCCTCTGGTTTGTGGCCCACGCCGGCGGCCAGGGACTGGCGCAGCGAATCGGCGACACCCGAGTTCCATGCAAAGTGGGCGGCAAATCCGAAGGGAAAGACGCTTCCAATGATGATCGCGCTGATGCACGCGCTCTGGCCCACGCCGACTGCATCGCTGGCGGACAAGGGCGTTCGGTCGACGGAGGGTGCGATCAGGGAAGCGGCGAGAAGCCATGGACCGGACCTGGCCGCGGTGAGTGCAGCGGCGGTAATGTGGCCGACAGCAACGGCAACGGATGCGAACCGCGGGATCCTTCCTCCGCGCCCACACGACACTGGAGTGCCGCTGAATCAGTCGGTAGCCCTGGCGCTTGGGATCAAGCCGGATGGATCATCGGACACGACGGGAAAGCCCGGCGGTTTGAACCCAGCATTCGTCTGCTGGCTCATGGGGTTCCCGGCCGCGTGGGACGCCTGCGCGCCTACGGCAACGCCATCGTCCCGCAAGTCGCGGCCGAAGTGATCGGCGCCTACATGGACTGCTATCCGGATCCAGACGAGCAGCTGCGCGCTGCGCTGGCCGCGAACTGAAGGAGGACCCGATGGGAGCTGCTGAAAAGCTGGACATCGTCGGAAAGGACTGGCTGACCGTGGACGAGGCCGCGCACTACTGCGGGGTGTCCCGAAGCCAGTTCGATTCGAACATCGCCGACTACGGCATCGAACCCCGAAATTTCATGGGCAGAAAGCTCTACGAGAAAGCTGCCCTCTACTCTGCAATCTACGGCTCCAGACAATGGTCAAGGTCACAATCTTCTGGCGGGACGGCGCCGCGTACCTCAACTGGCGGGAAGGCGGCAAGCGAAGCCGTGTCGCCATTGGTCGCGTCGGCCCACGCGAAGCTGAGGGCGTACGAGCAGCGAAAGAAGCGGAACTGACCCATGGCGTGCGTATCCTTCCCCGGCTACCCACTGTCAGGGACTTCCTGGAGGCGTACCTGGATTGGTACAAGGCCGAGCACCCGACCACGCACGGCAAGGCCAAGAGCGAGGTTCGGTTGTTCATTGCCCGGTTCGGCCATCGCCCCATCGATACCCTGCGGCCGATGGAAATGGAGTCCTACAAGACGGACCGCCTGACCAAAGATAAGGTGGCCCCGGAGACCGTAGGCAAGGAAGTGCGCAGGCTGCAGGCGGCATTTCGTCGTGGCGTGAAGTGGAAGGAACTGGATTTCAACCCGCTGGAGGAAACCCAGGCACCGCGCGGCGTCCGTAGCGTCGCCGTGCGGTTCTACGACCGGGGGGCGATGCGCAAGCTCTACCGAGCAAACCCAAGCCGGGCGCCCCTGTGGCTGTTCATGGCCCACACGGGGCTGCGCCGTGGCGAGCTGGTTGGGCTGGGCAAGGATTCAGTGACCGGGCGGAAGCTCAGGGTCGAGAGCGATCCAGACGAAGATGGCGAGGGACGCACCAAGTCGGGCAAGTGGCGCGAGGTGCCGCTGAACCGGTATGCGCGCTGGGCGCTGCGCCACCTACCCGATCCGCTGGTCGCCGTGCACAAGGACACGGTATCCGACTGGTTCGCCTCGGATGCCAAGCGTGCGGGAATCGGCGGCAGCCTGCACCGGCTACGGCACACCTTCTGCGCCCATATGGTCATCGCTGGGGTGCCGTTGCGAAGGGTGCAGATCTTGGCGGGCCACGCCGATTACGCCACGACCGAGAAGTTCTACGCCCATCTGACGCCTGAAGGCGACGATGGCGCTGTGGCGAAGCTCAGGTACTGAGCGGGACCGCTGGGACCACTGGGACCAAATCCTGTGGATATGCGGGAAACAGTGGGAATTGCACGCCACTGTGCTGACCTAAGTCATTGATTATGGTGACCCCGGCCCGATTCGAACGGGCGACCTTCCCCTTAGGAGGGGGACGCTCTATCCAGCTGAGCTACGGGGCCATGCAGCCGCCAAGTTTACAGGCAAGCCGCCCTGCCCTCCAAGCTTTCATCTGCCACACCATTGCCACTGGCGCGGCGCACCATGGCCAGTCCGGGCGCTCTGCTACCATCGGCGGCTCAGTTCGTCGCGCCCCCACCTGCCCGCGACGGCACCAAACACAACGTAACGAAACACAGGAGTCTGCATGTCTTCCGAGCTGCTCAAGTCCCTTGGTCTGGACGCGATCAACGCTGGCACCTACCTGGGCAACGGGGAGTGGTCGAGCGCTACCGGCGGTGAACTGATCACCCCGATCAATCCGACCACGGGCGAGCCGATCGCGCAGGTCCGCGCCACCACCGAAGCCGAGTACGAAACCGTCATCGCGCGCGCCCAGGAAGCCTTCAAGGTCTGGCGCACCACGCCGGCCCCGCGTCGCGGTGAAGCAGTGCGCCTGTGCGGCGAAGCGCTGCGCAAGCACAAGGATGCGCTGGGTTCGCTGGTCGCGCTGGAAATGGGCAAGAGCAAGCCTGAAGGCGACGGTGAAGTGCAGGAGATGATCGACATCGCCGACTTCGCCGTGGGCCAGAGCCGCATGCTGTACGGCTACACCATGCATTCCGAACGCCCCGGCCACCGCATGTACGAGCAGTACCAGCCGCTCGGCCTGGTCGGCATCATCAGCGCGTTCAATTTCCCGGTGGCGGTGTGGGCATGGAACTCGTTCCTGGCCACGATCTGCGGCGACATCTGCCTGTGGAAGCCGTCCAACAAGACGCCGCTGACCGCCATCGCCTCGATGCGCATCTGCAATGAAGCGCTGCGCGATGCCGGTTTCCCGGACCTGTTCTTCCTGATCAACGACGCCGGCACCGCGCTGTCGGAAAAGATGGTGGCCGACAAGCGCGTGCCGCTGATCAGCTTCACCGGCTCGACCCAGGTCGGCCGCACGGTCGCCGAGAAGGTCGCCCACCGCCTTGGCCGCTGCCTGCTGGAACTGGGCGGCAACAACGCGATCATCCTCGACGAAACCGCCGACCTGAAGCTGGCGATTCCCGGCATCGTGTTCGGTGCGGTCGGCACCGCCGGCCAGCGCTGCACCACCACCCGCCGCCTGATCGTGCACGAATCCATCCATGACGACGTGCTGGCCACGCTGGTCAAGGCGTACAAGCAGGTGGAAGGCAAGATCGGCGATCCGACCGACCCGGCCAACCTGATGGGCCCGCTCAACAGCGACGGCGCCGTGCAGCAGTTCCTGGCGTCCATCGAAAAGGCCAAGGCCAGCGGCGGCACCATCGAAACCGGCGGCACGCGCATCGACCGCGCAGGCAACTTCGTGCTGCCGGCCATCGTCACCGGCCTGAAGAACAGCGATGAAGTGGTGCAGCACGAGACCTTCGCGCCGATCCTGTACGTGATGAAGTACAGCACGCTGGACGAAGCCATCGACATGCAGAACGGCGTGCCGCAGGGCCTGTCCTCGTCGATCTTCACCACCAACCTGAAGACCGCCGAGCGCTTCCTGTCGGCGGCCGGTTCGGACTGCGGCATCGCCAACGTCAACATCGGCACCTCGGGCGCGGAAATCGGTGGCGCCTTCGGTGGCGAGAAGGACACCGGCGGTGGTCGCGAGTCCGGTTCGGATGCATGGAAGGTCTACATGCGCCGCCAGACCAACACCATCAACTATTCGGATTCGCTGCCGCTGGCCCAGGGCATCAAGTTCGACCTGTGATGGCGGAGAGCGCCTCCCCGCGCGACGGCCGGCCGGTGATCGATTTCACCGGCCGCCGGGTGCTGATCGCCGGTGGCAGCAAGGGCATCGGCCGCGAACTGGCGCTGGCCTTCGCCCGCGCCGGTGCGCAGGTCTCGGCCTGCGCCCGCGGCCAGGCCGGACTTGACGCCCTGCAGGCCGATGCGCAGGCCCAGAGCACGCAGCTGCACACCTTCGCCACCGATCTGGGCGACCTCGGCCGCATCGGCGCCTGGCTGCAGGCCGCTGCCGACGCGCTCGGCGGCATCGATGTGCTGGTCAACAACGCCACCGGCTACGGCATGGCCGATGACGAAGACGGCTGGGCCGCCAGCCTGCAGATCGATCTGATGGCGGCGGTCCGCGCCTCGCGCCTTGCGCTGCCGTGGCTGCGCGCCTCGTCCGACGCCTGCATCCTCAACCTGTCCTCGATCGCCGCGCAGCAACCGCGTCCCGGCGGCGCACCGTATGCGGCGGCCAAGGCCGCGCTGTCGCACTACACGACGTCGCAGGCCCTGGCGCTGGCGCCGGACCGGATCCGGGTCAACGCCATCGCACCGGGCTCGATCGAATTTGCCGATGGCCTCTGGGATCGACGTCGTGTCGAAGATCCCGCCCTGTACCACGGCACCCTGGCGAAGATTCCGTTCGGCCGCTTCGGGCAGCCGCGCGAGATCGCCGATGCCGCGCTGTTCCTGTGCTCGCCGCTGGCGCGCTGGATCACCGGCCACGTGCTCAATGTCGATGGCGGCCAGGTGCTGATGGGCTAGCCGATCCCTCGGTAGCTACCAACCTTGGTTGGCGCCGCATTCGTCGACCAAGGTCGGCGCCTGCCAAAGCCACCCCGCGCTCGGCTCCGATGGTTGCCAACCTTGCCTGGCAGCCTTGCATTGGCCGGACCATGGGATTGCCGGGGCAGACGCACTATCATGTCGGCACTGCCACGGAGGACTCGATGAGCGTGCCACCCCGACAGAGCAACGCCCTGGCCGTGGTCAGCCTGATCGCGGGCATCTGCAGTTGGACCGTGCTGCCGGGTGTCGCTGCCCTTGTTGCCATCATCACCGGGCACCTGGCCCGCGCCGAGATCCGCCGCCGCGCCGGCGAACAGGACGGCGATGGCATGGCCCTGGCCGGGTTGATCATGGGTTGGCTCAACATCCTCGCTGCGGTGGGCCTGGTGGCCATCCTGATCTTCGCGATGGTGGCCGCCGGCGCCGACGCCAAACCTGGACTGCGCTGGTGAAAGCACGATGACCTCCGCCGACAGCACTGAACGCTTCAGCAGCCGCGTCGCGGACTATGTCCGCTACCGCCCGGACTATCCGCCTGCCCTGATGGACTGGCTGCATGGCCCCATGGCCGTGGCAACCAGCGCGCGTGTCGCTGACATCGGCGCCGGCACCGGCATCTCCAGCCGGCAGTTCCTGGCCGCCGGCCATCCACTGGTCGCCGTCGAACCCAACGCGGCGATGCGCGCCGCCGCCGAGCACTGGCTGGCGCCGCAGTATCCGCAGTTCTCCGCCGTCGATGGCCGCGCCGAGGCCACCGGGCTGGCCGATGCCAGCGTTGATCTGGTCGGCGCCGCGCAGGCCTTCCACTGGTTCGACACCGTGGCCGTGCGCGCCGAGTGGCAGCGCATCCTGCGCCCGGGCGGCCTGGCGCTGATCTACTGGAATTCGCGCCTGCTCGATGCCAGCCCGTTCCTGGTCGGCTACGAACAACTGCTGCTGGACTACGGCACCGACTACACCGCCGTGGCCGAACGCTACCAGGACGATGCCACCATGCAGGCCTGGTTCGGCTCCGGCCTGCGCGGCATGGTGCAGCTGCCGAACGTGCAGCACCTGGACCTGGACGCCCTGCGCGGGCGCCTGCTGTCTTCTTCCTACGCGCCGCAGCCCGGCCATCCGCGCCACGCGCCGATGCTGGCTGCGCTGCAGGACCTGTTCGCCGCCCACGCGGTCGACGGCCAGGTCGCTTTTGAATATCGAACCCGAGCCTTCCTCGGCACGCTGGACTGAAACCAACGCATGTATTCGCTTGCCCGCCCCTTCCTGTTCTCGCTCGACGCCGAACGCGCCCACGGTCTCGGCCTGTCCGCTCTGGACCTGGCCTATCGCACCGGCACCACGCCGCTGGTGGCCGCACGCATCGCGCCGATGCCCAGCACGGTGTTCGGGCTGACGTTCCCCAATCCGGTCGGCCTTGCTGCCGGCCTGGACAAGAATGGCGAGCACATCGATGCACTGTTCGCGCTGGGCTTCGGCTTCGTGGAGATCGGCACGATCACGCCGCGACCGCAGGCCGGCAACCCCAAGCCACGCCTGTTCCGGCTGCCGGCGCACAACGCGATCATCAACCGCATGGGCTTCAACAACGCCGGCGTGGATGCGCTGGTGCGCAACGTCGAACGCGCGCGCAACCGGCGCGGCCTGCTCGGCATCAACATCGGCAAGAACAAGGACACCCCCAACGAACAGGCGGCCGATGACTACATCGCCTGCATGGACAAGGTGTACCCGCTGGCCGACTACATCACCGTCAACATTTCCTCGCCCAACACGGCCGGCCTGCGCGAGCTGCAGGAAGAGACCGCGCTGCGGCAGCTGGTCAGCCAGCTGCGTGAGCGCCAGGAATCGCTGGCCGCGCAGCATGGCCGACGCGTGCCAATGCTGGTGAAGGTGGCCCCGGACCTCAGCGAGCGCGACATCGACGCGGCCGCGCGCGTACTTGGCGAACTGCAGGTGGACGGCGTGATCGCCACCAACACCACCATCGACCACAGCCGGGTTGCCGGCGATCCGCTGGCCAATGAAGCCGGCGGGCTGTCCGGCGCACCGGTGCTGGAACAGTCCACCCTGGTACTGCGCCGCCTGCGTGCACGCCTGCCCGAATCAGTGCCGCTGGTCGGTGTCGGCGGCATCCTGTCCGGTGCCGACGCCGTGGCCAAGATGGCCGCCGGTGCGGCGCTGGTGCAGTGCTACAGCGGCCTGATCTTCAAGGGCCCGGCATTGGTCGCCGACTGCGTGGAGGCGATCCGTCGCCGACGCGAGGCGCCCAGCCGCGGCGCGGTGGCACCCCTGTGAGCACGCCCATGGACGACACCAACAACGCTGCAGCACCGCTGCGCTGGACCCTCACCCACAACGCGCCACTGCAGGCCCTGAACACGTTCCACGTGCAGGCCAGCGCAGCGCAGTTGCTAGAACTGCACGACGCCGCGCTGCTGCCGGAGGTTCTGGCGTTGCCGGAAGTGGCCAATGGCCCGCTGCTGGTGCTCGGCAGCGGCAGCAATGTGCTGATCGCAGAGGACCTGCCCGGCACCGTGCTGGTGTTCGGCAACCGCGAAATCAGCTTCCTCGAACACCGTGCTGACCACGCCGTGATCCGCGCTGGAGCCGGCGTGTCCTGGCACGGGCTGGTGATGTGGTCGCTGCAGGAAGGCCTGTCCGGCCTGGAAAACCTGGCCCTGATTCCCGGCACCGCCGGCGCATCGCCGATCCAGAACATCGGCGCCTATGGCGCGCAGGTCGGCGAGTTCATCCAGACCGTAGAGGCCTGGGACTGCCAGGAAAAAACCTGGGTACGGCTGGACAACGAACAGTGTGGCTTCGCCTACCGCGACAGCGTGTTCAAGCAGCAGCCGGACCGCTACCTGATCACCGCCATTGAACTGAAACTGCCGCTGCTGCACGACCTGCGCATGGGCTACGCCGGCATCCGCGAAGAACTGCAGGCGCAGGGCGTGGAACTGCCGAGCGCGGTGGACGTGGCCAATGCGGTGATCGCGATCCGTCGCCGCAAGCTGCCCGACCCCGACGTACTGGGCAACGCAGGCAGCTTCTTCAAGAACCCGGTGCTGCCGCTGGAACAGGTGGAGGTGCTGCTGCAGCACTTCCCCGAGCTGCCGGTGTTCCCGGCGGACCGTGATGACCGCCGCAAGGTCTCGGCGGCCTGGATGATCGAATCCTGTGGCTGGAAGGGCTTCCGCGAAGGTGATGCCGGCGTTGCGCCCAGCCACGCGCTGGTGCTGGTCAACCACGGCAACGCCACCGGCACTGAACTGCTGGCGCTGGCACGGCGGATCTCCGCCTCGGTACTGGAGAAGTTCGGCGTGCCGATCGAACCGGAGCCCCGCCTGCTCGGCGCACAGTGGTGAGCACACCCGCCCTACCCGCCAGCGCCACCCCATTGCGGGCGGCGCTGCTGATGCTCGGCAGCACCATGGCGTTTGGACTGATGGCGGTGGCGATCCGCTACGCCACCCGCTACGTGCCGACCCAGGAAGTGGCGTTCTTCCGCAATGCCTTCGGCCTGCTCGCCCTGCTGCCGATGCTGCTGCGCCCAGGCCATGCCCCGTTGAAGACCCAGCAGCTGCCGCGCTATTTCCTGCGCAGCGCGATCGGCCTGGGCTCGATGCTGTGCGCGTTCTGGGCGTTGGGCCACCTGCCCCTGGCACAGGCCGTTTCGCTGTCCTACTCCACCCCGTTGTTCGTCACCATCGCGGCGGTGCTGTGGCTGGGCGAAACGGTACGCGTACGGCGCTGGGCAGCGGTGGTGGTCGGCTTCATCGGCGTGCTGGTGATCGTGCGGCCGGGCACGGCCGGCTTCACGTCCGGCAGCCTGATCGCCGTGGCCGCCGCCGTGCTCAGCTCGCTGGTGGCGATCCAGATCAAGCAGCTCACCCGTATCGACAGCGCCGACACCGTGGTGCTCTACACCTACGTGTTCTGGGTACCGCTGTCGCTGATACCGGCCTTGTTCGTATGGGTGTGGCCCACCGGCATCGCCTGGGTCTGGTTGCTGGCCACCGGCGTGCTGGGCACCATCGGCCAGTTGCTGTGGACACGCGCACTGCGCCTGGGCGAAGTCTCCGCGCTGACCCCGATCAGCTTCCTGCAACTGCCGCTGGTGACCTTGTGTGGCTGGCTGTTGTTCGCAGAGACGGTGGATCGCTGGACCATCATCGGCGCGGGCATCATCCTCGCCGCCAACGCCTACATCGCCCATCGCGAAGCAGTGCTTTCACGGCGTGCAGCGAGCGTCGCCGCGAGCGCAGCGGCCAAGCCGGCAGAGTAAGGGTTCCGGCCGGGCTGCGCCCGGCACCCGCGGTAGTGCCGGCCGCTGGCCGGCAACCTCAACAGCAACAGCAACAGCAACAGCGGGCATTCCGTGGGATGGCGGGGTGGGTCCGGTTGCGGGGGACGCCGTAAATCCGTCCATGGAGGCTCGGTCGCGCCATCCATGGCGCTCACGCCCCCGCAACCGGACCCACCCCGCCTTCGACAGTTTTCCGCGATCTGTCGTAGATCCACGCCATGCGTGGATGAATCTCCATCGAAATCGAATATTTCGACAATTGATCAAATGATCGAAGAGCATCCACGCATGGCGTGGATCTACGCGTCGACCAAGGTCGACACCCACCAACAGCAGCGGGGAATTGTCGAAGGCGGGGCGGTGTCGGATTGCGGGGTGTCCGCGGCATGGATGCCGCGGCCAAGCCCCCATGGATGGGTTTACGGCGTCCCCGCAATCCGACACCGCCCCGCCAAACCCACAGATAGTGCAGAGCCGGCTGTTGCTGTTGCTTCGGCTGTTGCTGTTGAGGTTGCCGGCCAGCGGCCGGCACTACCGCGGGTGCCGGGCGCAGCCCGGCCGGACCCCCTACAGCACCTGGTACGCGCGCTCGGCCGCATCGAACACATTGCCCGGCGCGAACTGCTCGCCCAGGTAATGCAGCGCTTGCCGGTGCTGCTGCAACGAGCGCTGCGCCGCGCCGGGGCCCAGCAGCATCTGCTCGAATTCGATCAGATCCTGCAGGATGCGCCAGTGCCGATACCACGCAATCCAGCGCGGATCGCCCAGGTCGCTGCCATAGCCTTCGGCGAAGCCGAGTGGATGCTCGCGCCCCCAGCGACCACCCACTGCGGCGCCGACAAACATCAGGTCGCGCTCGCGCGGGGCCAGTGCCAGTCCGTCCCAGTCAATCAGGTGCAGTACATCATCCTGCCCCATCAGCAGGTTGCCCGCGTGCAGGTCGGTGTGGCACAGGCGCAGCGCCGGTGCCTCACCCTGCAATTGGCGATGCAGCGCTTCGGCACGCTGGTGAAGTTCGGCGATGCGCGGCCGCTGCTGCTGCCACAGCGCCAGGAACGCACTGCCGGATCGATCCTGCGCCTGCGCCAGCGTCGAGGGATCGCGCAACCATGTCCCCACCGTGTCGACCGCTGCGGTTTCAAGCCGCAACGTCGGCAGGGCCTGGCGCAACGCTGGCGGAATCTCGGCCTCATGCAGGCGACGCAGCACTTCGCCCAGCTGGCGCCATTGCGCACGGCTCAGCGGTGCCTCGAAGCCCGACTGCCCTTCGATGTAGGGGAACAGCGTGAACTGCAGGCCCCAGCGCTGCACCGATGCGCCACCGGTCAATGCCGGCCACGGCGCAACAATCTCTTCGATGCCCAAGGTGCCACGCAGCCAATGCAGGCTGTCCCACACCGCGGGTGCCACCTGGAAGTTGCGGCACTTCAACCACCAATGGTCGTGGCGGGCATCGATGCGGAACACGCACGCATTGGCGTCGGCGCCCACCGGACGCGGCACCACCGCCGTCGCGTTGATGTCGTAGGACTGCTGCAGGACTTCAACGATCTGCTGCGCCGAAGCGAATGACATGGATGCAGGCGTGCTTTGGTGACGACACCTACTATCGCAGATGGCCTTGCATCCGCACAGGCAAACTGGTCACAACATCGCTCTCCTGCGACAAAAGAACTAGCCGGCGATGCGTCGCATGACCGCTTCCAACGGACCGCGCGCGAACTGCCACGACCACAACCAGGCCGCCGCGGTCGCCAGCATCACGAACAACAACGCGGCCATCAGCACCCACGACAGGCTGGCACTGCCATCAAGCAGTCCAAGCGATTCCAGCACACCCATGCCGATCAGGATGTGCGCCACGTACAGGCTCAGCGTCATCCGTCCGGCCGCAGTGAACGGTTCCAGCCAATCGCCAGGATGCAGCCGCACCAGCCACAGGCATGCCGCGATCAGTGCACACGCCGCGCCTGCGCCGGTCAGCAGATAGGCCGGACCGGGCGGCATCGGCTGCGTCGCCAGCCACACCTGCCACGGCGTGCCGTGGCCCCACTGCTGCAACACCTGGCCGGCCCCCATCAGCAGCAGGCCAAGCAGCAGCAAGGCACGCTGCACCCGGGGTTGCGACAGCGGCAGCCGCGCCAGCAGTATGCCCAGCAGGAAAAAGCACAGCCACGGCAACACCGGATGGAAGCCATTGAACAGCAGGTTGCGCATCGCACCCGGCCCTTGCCACAGCCCCTCGTAAGCCAGCGTCTGCCAGTTCCAGCCCTGGCTGTAGTCCCAGCGCAGCAGGGCCCAGAACGCGACCATCGCCAGAGCCACCATGCTGCCCAGCAGAACACGGGGCGACGCGCGCAGCCACAGCACCGCCAGCGCGAAGTACACCGCGTAGTAATGCAGGATATCGGCAGGAAACACGGTCAGGTTGAGCAGGCCGAGCACGGCCAGGAACACGGCCCGCCGCCAGGTCTGCACGCTTGCCTGCCACCACGCCAGTCGCTGCGTGGCCAGCATCAGGCCCACCCCGGCCAGCGTCACGAAGGTCGCCGAAGCCTTGCCTTCCAGCAGGTGGAAGAATCCAGCAAGCCAGCCGCCGCCGTCGGTCTCGACGGCCATCGCCAGGCGGAAGTTGACCAGCACCATGCCGGCCAGAGCGAGGTAGCGCGCCAGGTCCAGCCCATGCAGCCGCCGATCGTCAGTGCTCACGCACGCGCCCCGAGCAGTGCTGCCAGCAGAGCGGGATCAAGCACGTCGATATCGGCATCGCTCGCCTCACCCAATCCCTGCCGCAGCGCAGCGCTCTCGATCGCATCCAGCAGCACCTGCGCCTGCAGCGCGGGCGCCAGCACGGGCCGGCGGCGCTCACGACGTGCGACCTCCTGCAAAGCCTCGGCAAGACCGCGCTGCAACTGCGCGCGGTTGCCAGCGAATGCCGCCGCCACCGCCGGATTGCGCGCGCTCTCGGCCAGCACTTCCACGCTCAACAGCGCCCATTCCGGCTGCCGGCACAGGGTGTGGAAGTCCCGCAGGAACCCCTGCACCTGCGCACGTTCGCCATTGCATCCCGCCAACCGCTGCAGCAACGGCTGCAGTTCGTCCTGTTCGGCCTCGGCCGTCGCCAGGATCAGCGCCTCCTTGCCGGGAAAGTGGTTGTAGAGATTGCCCAGGCTCACCCCGGCCGCCTGAGCGATGTCGCGCATGCTGGTCTGGTGGAAGCCCTTGGACAGAAAGCACTGCAGGGCCGCCTGCAGGATCTGCGAAGCGCGTTGCTCATTGCGGTCGGTGCGGTTCATGCGGCAAACAATGAACGAACGTTCGTCCATTTGAAAGCCGAATCCAAGCCGTCGGCCAGTCACCATTCAGGCCGTCGCGCTTGACCTCAACCGCTGTTGAGGACCGATCCTGCCCCGCCCTGCTGCAACTGCGGACCCTGCATGCACCTAGAAGAACTCGTCCAGCAGGCGGTAGAACGCGAGTCGGCGTTCATCGGCACCGATGCCATAGCGGGCCAGCAAGGGCGCAACCCAGCGGGTGTCGTCATAGTTGTGGACCAGGCTGCGTGCGGCCAACGCCAGGTCCTGGCAACGATCAGCCACACCCAGCCGGCCGCAATCGATGAAACCGCTGAAGCGGCCGTCGACCGCCATCAGATTCGGCAGGCATGCATCGCCGTGCGCTACCACCAGATCCTCATCCGCCGGACACGTTGCGATCAGCTCGGCATGCACCTGCTCGGCGCTCTGGCCCAGGCGCTCATCGTCGAAATCATCCGCATCGATCAACCCTGCGGCAACGCGCGCAGCGACCTCCGGCAGGCGCGATGCAAGACGATGATCGAACGGACAACCGGCAACCGGCAGCGCATGCAGGGCGCGCAGCGCGTCAGCCAGCAGCACGACCACCTGGGCGGGCGCCAGCGTCGGCGACGATGCCAGGTCATGGCCGGGCAACGCGCTCATCAGCAGCCAACGCCGGCCGCCCTCCTCCGCTGTGTCCAACACCGTAGGCACAGGCTGTCCCTGTGCCCGCAGCCAACGCAGACGCAGGATTTCGCCCTCCAGTTCGCTGAAGGCATCGATCACTTCCGATTTCAGGAACGCATCCGGCAACCCTTGACGTCGCACCCGCGCCACATCGGCGCGCGACACGCCGATGCCCTGCATCTCGATATCTGCATCGCGCAGCACGCTGCGCCATTGCGACGGCAAGGGCATTACATCGCCATCGCTCGATCCTGCTTCCATCCCCACCGCTCCGGCC
The DNA here is from genome assembly GCF_056395105.1 of Stenotrophomonas sp. 10L48. NCBI lineage: Bacteria > Pseudomonadati > Pseudomonadota > Gammaproteobacteria > Lysobacterales > Lysobacteraceae > Stenotrophomonas > Stenotrophomonas sp. 10L48. Next base: position 200,740 of record NZ_JBFTIX010000006.1, read on the forward strand.
CCGGTCACAGCCTGGATTCTCACCGAAGCGGACACCTGACAGCAAAGGACACTGCATGAAACTCATGGTCATCGGCGCCAGCAAAGGTCTTGGCCGCGCCTTCGTGGAAGGCCTCTGCCGGCCCGGCGATACCGTCATCGGCGTATCGCGCACACGCCCCACGCAGCTGGACTGCAGCGAGGGCGTCGACCTGCACTGGATAGAAGCAGACCTGAGCCAGCCAGCACGGGCCGCCGCCAGCATCGCGGCGCAGGCGCCGCCGGATCTCGATGTGCTCATCCATAACCTTGGCATCTGGGAGGAGACCGCATTCAGTGACGACTACGATTTCCTCAACGAAAGTGACAGCGCGCTGGCGCAGCTGGTGGACGTCAACATCACCGCCACCCTGCTGCTGCTCAAGCAGCTGCTGCCGCGCGTGCTCGGCGGGCGCCGCCCGCAACTTGTGTTGACCGGCTCGACCTCGGCACTGCCACGCAGTGGCCGCCCCGAGGTGGCCTTCGGCGCGTCCAAGTTCGCGCTCAACGGCATTGCCGATGCCCTGCGCGAAGGCTTCCGCCAGCAGCGGCTGGCCGTGACGACGCTGCAGCTGGGCTACCTCAATACCGAAGATGCACTGTCGGTGCCGCTGCAGCAGGCGGCCGCACGCGGCAATGGCGAGTACGTGCCGGTGCACGACGTGGTGTCGATGGTGCGCGCCCTGCTGCAGCTGTCACCGTCCAGCTTCGTGCGCGAGCTGGTGCTGCCCGCGATCGCCGATCCGCGTTACTAGACCAGCGCTCAGCACACACTGGCAGCCCCGGTTTGGCCGTACACGCGGCCGTGGTTTACTCTGCGTCTACTGGCAGTTGGCCGCACACAGGACCGGCTATGGCTATCGATGCGCTATCGAGGCTCTCGACCCGGGTTCTGGACAGCGCCCTGCCCAGCCTGCCGCTGTACCTGCTGCAGGCCACTGCGGTGATCGGCATGATCGGCGTGTTCCTGATCGCCACCCGCCGCGGCGGCCATGCCATGGAAGGACGCCGCGTCTACATCGGCGCGATCCTCGGCCTGATCTACCTGTTCAATTCATGGTTCGTGGCCGGCTACGCGCAGGGCGTGGTCAAACTCAACCTCGGCATCGACATCCTGCTGATCAGCGGTCTGCTGGGCGGCTGGCGCGGCGGCGTGACCTGCCTGCTGGCCAGCCTGCTGGCGCGCTACCAGTTCTCCGGCACGCAGTATTTCCTGCCCGCCAGCCTGGAAGCGGCGCTGCAGGTGCTGGCAGGCATCTGGCTGCGCGGGCGGATATACCCGCGCATGCTCACCCACTTCTCGCTGCGGTTGATCCTGCAGGCCTGGGCGGTGCGCATCGCAGTGACCTTGATCGGGCTGGTGTTGGGCGTGGCGATCATCGGCAGCGCGCAGCTGCCCCTGCTGGAACTGGCCACCCAGCGCGTGCTGGCCCTGCCGGTGTCACTGCTGGTGCTGGTGGCCGTATTCGCGCTGGTCTACAACGATGCGCAGATCGATGCCCAGCGCCAACGCGAACATGCGTGGATGCGCATCGACCCGGTGAGCGGCCTGCCCAACCTGCGCGCCCTCGACGAGCGTCTGCAGCGTCATTGGCGCAGCAGCGACGACCGCGGCAACGCGTGCCTGATCGTGACCGAGATGGGCAACCTGCAGGACCTGCTGCTGCGCTATGGCCCGCTCAATGACAGTGGCCTGTGGAACCCGCACAACGCCGAGGCCGTGCGCCGCACCCTGCTGCATGCGCGACCGACCGATGCGATGGAGATCTATCAGTTCGGTGACAGCGCGCTGGCGATCCTGCTGCTGGATGCTAGCCTTGCCGATCTCCGCGCGGATACCGAACTGCCTGCGTTGGCCGACCGCCTGTCCACGGTGATCGGCGATGACTGGCCGGGCTTCCGCCCGGTGTTCCGCTGCGCGGTGGTCGAGCTGCAGCAGCCCACGCAGGACGACAGCTCCATCCCGTTCCGCGCGGTCACCCTGGCCTTGAACGCGATCGAGTCCGGTGTGGTGTTCTTCGATGATCCGATCCAGCGCGACAGCGAAGTGGATGCCCTGATCGAGACCGCGCTGGACCACTGGCTGCAGCACGCCGATGCACCACTGTACTACCAGCCCAAGTTCCGCCTGCAGGACCGCCACCTGGTCGGCGCCGAGGCGCTGCTGCGGATGCGCGATGGCGATGGCCACCTGATTGCACCGATGCGGGTGGTTTCGCTGCTGCGCCGTCGCGGACGCCTGGCCGAACTGGAATGGGCCACGCTGCAGGCAGCCACCGCCTTCCTTGGCCACTGCAGGGATGATGGGCATACGCTGACGATCGCAGTGAACGTGTCCGCCGAATCGCTGCGCCAACCCGGTTTCGGCGCACGCCTGTGCACCTTGCTGGAGCAGCAGCGCATACCCGGCGCGATGCTGCGGCTGGAGATCGTCGAATGGACCGAAATCGTCGAGCGCGACGTCGTCGATGCCAACGTCGTCGTTCTGCTGGCCGCTGGCATGAGCCTGTCACTGGACGACTTCGGCGCCGGCTATTCGACCCTGATCCTGCTGTCGCAGCTGTCGGTGGCCGAGGTCAAGATCGAGCGGGCATTGATCGCCACGCTCTCCGATGCCAAGTCGCAGTCCATCGTCCGCTTCATCGTGGAAGTAGCCCACCGCTGCGGTGCCATCGTCGTTGCCGAAGGCACCGAGACCCCGGCGCAGGAGCAGCTGCTGCGTGCGCTGGGGGTGGATGTGGGCCAGGGCTATCTGTATGCACGGGCCCTGCCACCGGAGCAGTTCCGGCAGCTGGCCTGAGCGGCCTTCAGGCCAGCCGCATCGACAGCTCCACATCGTCGGCGAAGGGCACGGACAGATAGCCTGCATTGCCCGAGCGCATGCGCTGCTGGTAGCGCGGGCTGTCGTCGGCGTTGTCGGCGATCACCACTGCGCCCGGGCGCAGCCGCTCGTGCAGCAGCTCCAGCACATCGTCGTACAGCACCTTGGCACCATCGAGCAGCACCAGATCGATCGTATCGGGCAGGTCCACCGCCAGGGTCTCCAGTGCGTCGCCCACGCGGATCTCGACCAGATCGTCCAGGCCTGCTTCACGCAGGTGGCCGGCGGCACGGCGCGCCTTCTCCGGTTCGAACTCGGTGGTGATCAGGCGGCCGCCGCCGTTGTCACGCAACGCCGCAGCCAGATGGATGCTGGAGATGCCGAACGACGTACCGAACTCAACGATGCTGCGCGCGCCACTGCTGCGCGCCAGCAGGTACAGCAGGCGGCCGGTTTCCGGCGACACCGGCAGCCACAGGTCCTTCAGCAGCTCGCCATACAGGCGCCGGTATTCGGTGCGGCTGCCCAGCAGGCGCTGCCGTTCTTCGGGGGAGACGGAGGTCAAGGCCGGGCTGAGCGCGCTGTCGGCTTCGGTAAACAGGCGTGCCAGCAGGGGCGCGACCGGGGTTGAGATCAGGGTGGACATGGCGGGTGTTCCTTTCGATGACGGCGTTAGAATGCGAATGATTCGTCGCAATCAAGAATACGGACGATCCCCGGTTCCGCCTATTCGCATTGGAAAAGCCTCATGTCCGAACGTCGTCCGCCGCAGATTTCCTCGAGAAAACAGCCTCGCCAGTCACGATCGAACGACCTGGTCGCGGCCATTCTCGAAGCCGCTGCTCAGGTTCTGAAGCACGAAGGCGCCCCCCGGTTCACCACCGCGCGGGTGGCCGAACGCGCTGGCGTCAGCGTCGGCTCGCTGTACCAGTACTTTCCCAACAAGGCGGCGATCCTGTTCCGCCTGCAGCGCGACGAGTGGCAGCAGACCGGCGCGATGCTGCGCGACATCCTGCAGGACACACGACAACCGCACCTGCAGCGCCTGCGCACGTTGGTGCATGCCTTCATCGTGTCGGAATGCGAAGAAGCGCAGACCCGTGGCGCGTTGAACGATGCCGCGCCGCTGTACCGCGATGCGCCGGAAGCGCAGGAAGCACGCAGCGAGACCGACGAAGCGATGCTCGTGTTCATGGCCGAGCTGCTGCCGCAGGCCTCGGCGGGCACGCGCCAGCTGGCGGTGGATCTGATCGATACCACGCTGGGTGCCACCGGTCGCGAATTTTCCAGTGAACCGCGCACTGCCGCCGAGATGCGCGTCTATGCCGATGCGGTCGCGGATATGTTCTGCGCCTATCTCAGGCAGCTGGGCGCGCACTGACGTGCAGCCGCCGGCTTACACCGCGTAGAAGCCCAGGAACATCGCCACCGCCGACTCGGCCACGCGCGTGCGTTCGGCCTGTCCCAGCGGCGCCTGGCCCATCGTCACCTGCGGCCAGAACGCGAAGCTCTTCACCAGGCCCTGCAGCTGATGGCCGGCGAATTCCGGATCGACCTGGCGCAGCCGCCCATCGGCAATCGCCGCACGGATCCACGCGCTGACGCCGCTCTCCTTCTCGCCCATGCGGCAGACGATCGCCTGCGCACGCTCGGGCGAATGGATGATCTCGGCCATGGCCACCCGTGCCAGGTCGATGAAGTTGGCATCACCCAGCAGGTCCAGCTTCTGCCGCAGCAGCTGCAGCAGTTGCACATCCAGCGGCTGGTCGGCGCGGTACGGCAGCTCGACGCTGGCCACGCTGCTCTGCCACAGCTCTTCCAGGATCAGCGCGAACAGTTCTTCCTTGCTCGGGAAGTGGTTGTAGACGGTGCGCTTGGAGACACCAGCCACCGCCGCGATGCGGTCCATGCTGGTCGCCTCGTAGCCGGCCGAACGGAACTCTTCCACCGCCGCGCGGACGATGGCCTCGCGCTTGCGGTCGGTAAGGCGTTGCGGGGTACGGGGCATGGCGGAACCAGACAGCTGAACGGATGCCACCATTTTACACCCAGCAGTGTACTTTCTGAAATCCGGAAACTACACTGTGCAGTGTACCCTGCGGACGTCACCCATGAAGCGCCTGCTCCTTGTCCTCCTGCTCGGAATCCTCGCCGTGACCGCTTATACCTTCTGCAAATCCTGGTCCCTCCCCGACTTCCCCGAATCGCCGCAGTACCGCGAAGGCAAGTTCCGCAATGCCCTGCCGAAACCGGCAATGGGCCTGCGTGATGGCCTGGAGATCTGGTGGACCTTCCTGTTCAACAAGCCCAAGGGCACCGTGCCCGACCACCCCATCCCGGTGCAGGCGCTGGACCGCGGCACCCTGGACGCGGCGCCCGACCGCAGCCTGTTCCGGCTGGGGCATTCGACGATCCTGCTGAAGCTGCGCGGCCAGTACTGGCTGACCGATCCGGTGTTCTCCGAACGCGCCTCACCGGTGCAATGGATGGGCCCGGCGCGCTTCCATGCGCCGCCGATCAGCATCGACGAACTGCCGCCGATCGCCGGTGTCATCCTCTCGCACAACCACTACGACCACCTCGACTACGCGGCAGTAATGAAGCTGGCCGGCAAGACCGCGCGCTTCATCGCACCGCTGGGTGTGGGCGACCAGCTGATTGCCTGGGGCGTGGATGCAGCCAAGGTCGAGCAACTGGACTGGTGGCAGTCCACCGAAGCCTCTGGCCTGCGCCTGACCGCAACCCCCGGCCAGCATTTCTCCGGCCGCGGCCTGGGTGACAGCGATCGCAGCCTGTGGGCGTCGTGGGTGATCCAGGACGGCAACTTCCGTATCTTCTTCAGCGGCGACACCGGCTACTTCGACGGCTTCAAGGCCATCGGCGAGAAGTACGGTCCGTTCGACCTGACGATGATCGAAACCGGTGCCTACGATCAACGGTGGGCATTCGTGCACATGCAGCCCGAACAGACCCTGCAGGCGCACCTGGACCTGCGTGGCAAGTGGCTGCTGCCGATCCACAACGGCACCTTCGACCTGGCCCTGCACGAGTGGCAGCAACCGTTCGAACGCATCTGCGCATTGGCTGCCGCAAAGAACGTGCCGGTGGCCACGCCGATGATGGGCGAGGCACTGGACATGCAATCACCGACCGCTGGTACGCGCTGGTGGGAGCGTGTGCAACTGTAACGGCCTGTCGCGCAGCGACCCTCAGCCGGGATGCTGAACCAGCCGTTCCTGTTCCTTCGCCACATTGATCTGCAGCGCCGCAGCAGCGAGCTCCGCCAGCTCGCTGCTGACCTTCTGGCTGCCGCGCGCCTGCATCCACGAAAGAATATCGGCCAGATGCCAGATCGACGCGCTGCCTTCGTGCACCGGTGCCGGAAACGTCTGCGGGTGCGCGAGCAGCAACTTGCGCATGTTCTGTCGTGACATGCCCAGCAGATCAGCGACATCCGTCAGCCCAACCAGATCGGGACTGACTTCGATCAGCTCTGCATCGGGTACGGCTTGTCGTACATCTGCAAGCGCGGAAAGTACGGCCTCCCGGGCGCTGGCCGCCTGACGGCAGAATTCAAGCGCCAACCTGCCCGGCCTGCCAATGCCCAGCAGCGCATCATCACAGCCGGCATCGGCAAGGCGTTGCTCAAGCGAGCCAGCATCGGTACCTGTATCCGGCAGACGGTATTTGAGAATGAAGGTGAATTCCATCATCGATGTGTCCTTGGGAGGATGGCGACTGCGTCATCGCTCACGGCTGCAGTTCTCGACAACGCGACACAAGGCCCGCGCATGGTTCAAGGCATTCCGGGGCGTGCTCCATACGCTCACCACGCAGAATTCCCCGCATCGGCAGTCCTTGTCGTTGTAGGGACAGTACATTCGTCCCCAGGCATGACTGCCGCCGATCCGCAGCCACCATCCACGCGACTCGGCGAAACGGAGGGCAGCTTCAATGTCTTTGTCCGGATGGCGCGAACGGGGCATTCCTTTCCCTCGGAGTCTGGATGCGATCGCAAGGGTTGTCAAGTGACAACCCTTGGTGGTGCGATCAGTCGCTTCGACCCTACAGCCTCTCCGCCATGGGTCCAGAGCCATCCGCGTCAGTGATCCGGCTGCACCTGTTCCTGCAGGTGAACTCCCAACCCTGCCTCACCCTCGGCCAACTCAGGCCGCAGGCTCAGTGCAGGGATCAGATAATCACCACCGTTCTGCCGCCGGTAGGCAATCACCGGATCGCCTGCCAACCCATCCAGCCGCGCGCCCAGCCCCTCCAGCACGCCAGGCAAGGACGCCTCATCGATACGGCTGCTGCGGTAGATCACATGCGCGGGCAGCACGTCAAAGCCGGGATAGAACAGGATGCCGTGCTGGATCGGGAACAGCACATCGTCGATCGGCCCATTGATGCCGCGCGGACCGTAATGCGACTCCCAACCACCGGTGGTGACCACCAGCATCGCGCGCTTGCCGGACATCGCGCCCTCGCCATAGCGGTCGCCCCAATGCCGGTCGGAATGTTCGCCCACGCCATAGGCAAAACCATAGGCATACACGCGATCCACCCAACCCTTCAGGATGGCCGGCATCGAGAACCACCACAGCGGGAACTGCAGGATCACCGCGTCGGCCCAGCGCAGTTTTTCCTGCTCGGCGGCGATGTCGGCGCTCTGCCGGCCCGTCCTGAAGGCGTCGCGCGAATCCAGTGACGCGTGGAACGGCACCGAAGGATCCCGCCCGGGATGATCGTCGGCATCGATCTGCGCCTTCCATTGCATGGCATGCAGGTCGGACACCTGCACGGTGTGGCCGCCGCGTTGCAGGTGCTCGACGGTGAAGGCCTTCAGGGTGCCATTGAGCGAGGTGGGTTCGGGGTGGGCGTAGACAAGCAGAACGTTCATGGTGGTACCAGGGAGGGAATGCCGGCCATGTTGGGCGCCGCCACGCTATAGTTGAAATGAATTCCTACAATCCCCGGCATTGCCATGGACAATACCCTGCGTCGCATCGACCTCAACCTGCTGGTAACCCTGCAGGCCTTGCTGGAAGAGCAGAACGTCACCCGCGCGGCCGAACGCCTGCATCTGGCCCAGCCCACGGTCAGCGTGCAGCTGGCGCGCCTGCGCCACCTGTTCGATGATCCGCTGCTGCTGCCGGGGCCACGCGGCATGCGTGCCACCGCACGTGCCGATGCGCTGCGCGAACCATTGGCCGACGCACTGGCTGCACTGCAGCGTGCAGTCGCACCGGTGCAGGCGTTCGATCCGGCCCAGGCCACGCAGACCTGGCGGATCATGGCGTCGGACTTCGGCGAAACCACGATCGTCCTGCCGGCATTGGCCGACCTGCGCGTGCGCGCACCCGGCACGCGCCTGGCCGTGGTCAGCCTGGCGCCGGCGCAGATGGTGGCGCAGAGCGAACGCGGCGAGATCGATCTCGCCCTCCACATCACCTCCGACGCGCCTGCCTCCCTGCACCATCGTCCGCTGTTCCAGGAACGCTACGTACTGGCCGGGCGTCGCGACCATCCAAGACTGAAGCGGCGGCCGACGCTCAAGCAGTTCTGCGCGCTGGACCACGTGATCGTGTCACCGGATGGCGGCGGTTTCCATGGCGGCACCGACAGTGCGTTGGCGCATGTAGGCGCGCGTCGCAACGTGGTGCTGTCGGTGCCGCACTTCCTGTTCCTGCGCAGCGTGCTGCTGCGCACGGACCTGGTGGCGATGATGCCCTCGCGCCTGGTCGCGCAGGACCCGGCCTTGAAGGCGGTTGCCGCGCCCATTGATGTGCCTGGGTTCGAGATGGTGATGCTCTGGCACGAACGCGTGCATCGCGATCCGGCACATCGCTGGCTGCGCGAGCGTATCTGCGCGCATTCATGAAACCTCGTGCCAGGACCCGCCCGGGAAATATTGCGACGCGTCATGTAACCGGTTACATCCCTTGCTAGCGTAGGCCCGCCCGTTCCCGGGCCCTGCCGATGTGAGGCCTTCGCAATGACGTTGTGCGCTGACCGCTGGACCGCTCCCCGCCTGCCGAACCGGCGCCTTGCCGCGGCCCTGCTGCTCGGCCTGTCACTGGCCGCCACCGCCACCGCACAGAACCTGCCACCGCGCGCGCAATGGCAGGCCAGCGCGTCGTCGCAGCAGGTTCCGGCGATGGCGATCAGCCACCTGATCGACAACGATCCGAAGACGGTGACCGGCGGTGCGTTCAGCCCCGGCCACTGGTTCCAGGTCGATCTCGGCAAGCCTGCGATGCTGGCCGGTGCACGCCTCACCTGGGATGTCTCCAACCCCGAGGGCTATTCGCTGCAGACCTCGCTCGACGGCAAGCAGTGGCAGAGCGCCTACGTCATGGGCGATTCGCTGGGTGGCATCGAGACCCTGTACTTCGCGCCGCGACAGGCCCGCTACCTGCGCCTGGCCAGCCCGCAGCGCACTTCCGACTGGGGCGTATCCATCTTCGAAATGGAACCGCTCGACACCACGCTCAGCGCACGGGTGACCGGGCTGGACGCCACCCAGTCTGCTGCGCTGTGGCAGGGCGGCGGCACGGTTGCCATCCCCGCAGGCAAAGGCGGCATCCACACGCTCGACATCACCCTGCCCCGTGCGCAGCCCAGCACCGGGCTGGCGGTGGACTGGGCCAACGTGCACGGCGCTGCACGCCTGCAGGCGCAGGACACACAGGGCCGCTGGCACGAACTGGCGCGCGACGCGCAGGCGGCGACCCGGCAGCAGAGCTGGCTGGCGGCCGACGCGCCACTGGACATCCAGGCACTGCGGCTGACCGTGGAAGGCGATGCACCCCAGGTCAAACGCATCCGCCTGCTCGGCCCGAAGGCGGTGATGACGCCGATGAAGCGGTACCAGATCGCCGCCAGTGGCGCGCAGCGCGCGTTGTTCCCTGCCTCGCTGCACATGCAGCAGACCTACTGGACCGCAGTCGGCGTGCATGCGGGCCGGCAGAAATCGATCTTCGACGAATACGGCAACATCGAAGCCTACAAGGGCGCACCGCTGGTGCAGCCGATCTGGCGCAGTGCCGATGGCCGCGCGACCGGTGCCGCCGAACAACCGGTGCAGCACGCACTGCGCGATGGCTGGAAGCCGATGCCGTCTGCCACGTGGTCACCGCAGCCCGGGCTGGAACTGCGCAGCGAAGCCTTTGCCATCGAGCGCGACGGGCAACCGGTCACCTTCGTGCGCCATCGCCTGCGCAACACCGGCAGTGCGGCCATCGAAGGCACGCTGACCCTCGCAGTGCGACCGATGCAGATGAATCCGCCGTGGCAGAACGGCGGCCTGTCGCCGATCCGCCAGGTGGCCGTCGAAGGCAACAGCGTGCGCGTCAATGGCCGCACGCTGCTGCAGTCACTCAGCGCAGTGGATGCCGCTGGCACCGCCCCCTTCGGCAACGAAGGTGACACCGAGATCACCACGGCCATCGCCAGCGGAAAACTGCCTGCCGCACAGCAGTCCAGCGATGCCGCAGGCCTGGCAGCGGCGGCGTTGAGCTACCGCGTCACCCTGGCCCCCGGTGCCAGCGACGCGGTGGTGGTGGCCTTCCCGCTCGGTACCGCCACCGCCGATGCCAATGGCGTGCTGCCGGAAGCACCGGCCCTCAACCTCGCCTCGCTGCCGCGCGACGGCGACAAGGCGTTCGACACGCTGGCCAGCCGCGCCTCCGCTGATTGGCAGGCGCGGCTGGGCCAGGTCGGCCTGCGCCTGCCCGACCCTTCGCTGGTGGACATGCTGCGCGCGCAGGCCGCCTACATGCTGATCAACCAGACCGGCCCGGCCATGCAGCCCGGTCCGCGCAACTACAACCGCTCCTTCATCCGCGATGGCATGGCCACCTCGGCCGTGCTGCTGCGCATGGGCGAAGCCAAGGTGGCACGCGACTACCTGGCCTGGTACAGCGAACACGGCGTGCACGGCAATGGCCTGGTGTCGCCCATCCTCAACGACGATGGCAGCGTCAATACCGGCTTCGGCTCGGACATCGAGTACGACAGCCAGGGCCAGTACATCACCCTCGTTGCCGACGTCGCCCGGCTCGATGGCGGGCCGGAAAGCGTACGTGCCTACCTGCCCAAGGTGAAGGCCGCGCTGCGCTTCCTGCAGGAACTGCGCGAACGCACGCTGGTGCCGGGCTACATGGCCGACCAGCCATCGCCGGAGCGCTTCGCCGGCATCCTTGCGCCGTCGATCAGCCACGAAGGCTACCCCTCACCCACCCACAGCTACTGGGACGACTACTGGGGCCTGAAGGGCTGGCATGACGGCGCGTGGTTGGCTGAATCGCTGGGCGACCACGAAACCGCCACGTGGGCGCGCGAACAGTACAAGGCGCTGTATGACGCACTGCACGCCTCGATCCGCGCGACGATGGCGTGGAAGGGCATCGACTTCATTCCGTCATCGGCCGACCTCGGCGATGGCGACCCGACCGGTGTATCGATCGCGCTGGATCCCACCGGTGCGCAGAGCGTGCTGCCGGCCGAGGCCCTGCGCACCACCTTCTCCCGCTACCTGGACGATGTGCGCAAGCGCAACCAGCCTGGTGCGCTGTATGCCTACACGCCGTATGAAATCCGCAACGTGCTGAGCTACGTGCACCTGGGCCAGCCCGAAGCGGCCGACGAGCTGCTGCAGGGCCTGCTGCACGATCGCAGGCCGCTGGAATGGCAGGTGCTGGCCGAGGTCGTGCACTCGCGGTTGCGCTTCCCGCGCTATCTGGGCGACATGCCGCACACCTGGATCGGCGCCGAATACGGCCGCACCCTGTTCGGGATGCTGATGCGCGAGGATGACGACGCGTTGTCGCTGCTGCCGGGCACGCCCCCTTCCTGGGTCGCTGGCGAGGGCCTGGCCGTGGACCACCTGCCCACTGCCTATGGAACCCTGCAGATGCAGGCGCGGCAGCGCAACGGCAACCTGACCGTGTCGCTCGGCAAGGGGCTGCGCAAGGGCACGCCGGTGCGCGTATGGTGGCCCAGCCGTACCCTGCCCAAGGACGTGCGCGTGGATGGGCGATCGGTACGGAACTTCGACAAGGATGGCGTGCTGCTCGATGGCCCGTTCCGCATCCTGGAGGCACGTTGGCAGTAATGCCGATGCAGGAACCGAAGTGATCGAACTTCTACTCGATGGCAGCCCTGTCGCCGCCGCTACCGACGATCAGCTGGCCAGCGCACTGGCGCTGGCCGCATCCATGCCCCAGTTCGAACTATGGGCATCGGTGCCCGACGGTCCATCGCTGTGCATGCTGCGCAATGCCGAGCATGCATGGCTGATGTACCTGCGCGAGCCCGGCGACGGCGGCTTCCACTCCTGCGGAAAGGAACACCGCGCCGGCAACGCTTATTTCCGGCTCGACAATGGCCAGGTGGATGGCTATCCCCTGGCGTGGTGCATCGGCATCGAGGCGTGCTTCGCCGCGATCAGTTTCTTTCACGGCAATGGAGGCGCCCGCCTGGAACACATCGATTGGCAGCCCTGACCCCGGTAGAGGCCGACCTTGGTCGGCATGCCCCGCCTCGCATTCCGGTGGGTGCCAACCGTTGGTTGGCACGCCCTCTGGTAGATGCCGACCTTGGTCGGCACGCCTTCCGTCGAGCAAGCTCGACGCCTACCAAGCGGCATCGCTAGAACCCTGGCAACCCCGGCGGATTGGTCTGCGACTGCGGCACCGCTTCTTCGGCCACATTCCAGCGTGCCAGCACCTTCGCGTAGGTACCGCTGCTGATCTGGGTGTTCAATGCCTGGGTCACCGCATCGGCCAGGCCACTGCCCTTGCGGGTGGTCACCGAAATCGCCGCTGCGTCCGGCCAGCCACCCGGGAACAGGCCGACCCGGCGCACCTTGCCATCGCGCGCCGAATAGGCGCCGGTGGCATTCGGCTCGAACGACACGTCGGCGCGGCCGGTGATCACTGCCAACCGCCCGATCACCGCATCATCGAAGTACTGGTACTCCACCGGTTTCAGGCCTGCGGCGATGTTCTGCTTGTCCCATTGGCGCAGGATCTGGTCCTGGTTGGTGCTGGCCCCCACCACCACTTTCAGCCCCGCAATGTCGGCCGGTGCGGCGATCTTCTGGATCGGGCCATCGGTGCGGGTGTAGATGCCCAGCAGGTCGAAACGATAGCTGGAGAAATCGAACTTCTTCTTGCGTTCTTCAGTGACCGTCACGTTCGACAGCACCGCATCGTACTTGCCCGATTCCAGCCCCAGTGGCCAGTCGGCCCAGGCCACCGGCACCACCACCAGCTTCAGGCCCAGGCCATCGGCGATCAACCGCGCGATGTCCGGCTCCACGCCCACCACTTCCTTGCTGTCGGCACCGTAGTCGGCCAACGGCAACTGGCCGGGATGGGTGGCGATGGTGAATGCGCCCGGGGTGACGAAGCGATAGCCGGCCGGAATCAGCGCCTGCGCCTTCGGATCGGGCGTGCCCTTCAGTATCTGCGCGTTGCTGGCCGCCAGCGAGGTCGCCGCAACGGGCACGCCGTCGGGGCCCTGGCGCACGCGCGAATAGACGATGCCGGCAATGCCGATGACCAGTACACCGACGATCAACAGGGTGCTGCGGGCGGGGCGTCGCTGCGATGCTGGGCTCATGGCGGTTCTCGAAATGGGGTTACAGGGTCTTGGCCAGGAAATCGGCGGTGCGTTGCTGGCGCGGGTGTTCAAACAGCGCGTCCGGCGTGCCCTGCTCGATCACCCGGCCCTGGTCCATCATCACCACGTGGTCGGCCACGCGGCGGGCGAAGCCCAGTTCGTGGGTGACGATCACCAGCGTGGTGCCGGAACTGGCCAGTTCCTCGATCACGCTCAGCACCTCCGACACCAGCTCCGGGTCCAGCGCCGAGGTCGGCTCGTCGAACAGCAGTACCTTCGGCTGCAGGGCCAGCGCGCGGGCGATGGCCACACGCTGCTGCTGGCCGCCAGACAGCTGGCGCGGGAAGGCATCGGCCTTGTCGGCCAGCCCCACCCGCTCCAGCAGGGTGCGTGCCTGCTGCTCGGCCTGGGCGCGCGAAATGCCGCGCACCGCGATGGGCGCTTCGATGATGTTCTCCAGTGCGGTCATGTGCGGGAACAGGTTGAAGCCCTGGAACACCATGCCGACTTCCGCGCGGCGACGGCGGATCTCACCTTCCGGCAGCTCGTACAGGGTGTCGCCGTCGCGGCGGTAACCGATCAGCTGGCCGCCCACGGTGACGAAGCCGCTGTCAGCACGCTCCAGGTGATTGATCAGCCGCAGCAGCGTGGACTTGCCCGCACCGGACGGACCAATCAGTACGGTCACGCTGCCGGCCCTCAGTTCCAGATGCACGTCATCAAGCACCGTCTGCTCGCCGAAGGCCTTGCCCACTCCCTGCAGGGACACAGCCGCGCCCGTTCCGGCCTCGATCGGCACGGCAAATGCCGCGCGGCTGGGCACGCGTGCAGCGGTCGCCGCCGCCCGCGGAGCTGCAGACGATACCCGCGACACGTTGCGCTCATGCTGCAGCTGGCCGCGGGCAAAGCGCTGCTCCACCCGCCGTTGCAGCAGCGACAGCACCGTCAGGATCACCAGGTACCAGACCGTGGCCACCATCAGCAGCGGCACCACCTCCAGGTTGCGCCGGTAGATCACTTGCACGGTGTAGAACAGCTCCGGCAACGCCAGCACGTAGACCACCGAGGTGCTCTTGGCCAGGCCGATCACATCATTGAACGCTGCAGGCAGGATCGAACGCATCGCCTGCGGCAGGATGATGCGGCGCACCTGGCGCCCACGCGGCAGGCCCAACGCTGCGGCCGCCTCGTACTGGCCGTGGTCGACCGACAGGATGCCACCACGGATCACCTCGGCCGAGAACGCCGCCTGGTTCAAGGTGAGGCCGAGCACGGCGGCAGTGAACACGCCGATCAGCTGCGTGGTCGGGTACGAGAACAGGCTGATGCCGGTGAAGGGAACGCCCAGTTCGATGGTGCTGTACAGGTAGCCCAGGTTGTTCAGCAGCAGCAACAGCACCAGCAGCGGAATCGAACGAAACAGCCACACGTAGCCCCACGACACTGCCGACAACAGCGGTGAACCGGAGACCCGGGCCAAGGCCAGCAAGGTGCCCAGCGCGAAGCCGAGGCCGGTACCGAGTGCGGTCAGCAGCAGCGTTCGCCCCAACCCTTCCAGTACCGGCCGGGCAAAGAACCACTCGGCGAACGTGCCCCAGCCCCAGCGCGGATTGCCCAGCACCGACTGCAGGCCGATCAGGATCAGCGCGAGTGCCAACACCGTGCCGATCACCTGCAACGGATGCCGCGCCGGCACGATCTTCAGCGCCGTGGCCGGCTGGCGGACAATGCCCTCGATGGCAGTGGAAGGCGTACTCATGCCGCCGCTCCATGCAGTGCGAGGGCGGCTGCGTCGCCCGCCTGTGGCTGTGGCACCAGGTGTTTTTCGAACGGCAGATGCGCGATGGTTTCCGGGTCCGCATGCAGATCGAACAACGCGGTGTAGCCGTGGCTGAGGTACAGGCCGACCGCCTCGGGCTGGCGGAAGCCGGTGGTCAGGAACACGCGCCGATAGCCCTGCCGTGCAGCCTGGTCTTCCAGTTCCTGCAGCACGCGCCGGGCGATGCCCTGCCGACGCAGGCCAGGCAGCGTCCAGATGCGTTTGAACTCGGCGGTGTCCTCATCGCGATGCGGCATGAACGCGCCGCCGGAAATCGCCACGCCGTCGCGCAGCAGCAGCACGAATGCACCGACCGGGGCAGCGAAGGCTTCGGCCGGATAGCGCTGCAGTTCCTCGCGCGCACTGCCACCGATACGCCGGCGCACGTCCGCATAGCGGTGGTCGTACTCCTGCTCCAGGCCATCGAACAACGGGCGCGCCAGCGGGTCGTCCACCGAGGTGTACAGGAACCGATCGTTGTCGTACCGCACGCTCATGCCACGTCCTCCACCAGATAGTGCTCGGCCAGACGCGCCCACAGGCTGGCCGCCGGGGCGATGGCCGCGTCGTTGAACACATAGCGCGGGCTGTGCAGCGGTGCGCTGTCGCCGTTGCCGACGAACACGAAACTGCCCGGCCGCGCCTGCAGCAGGAAGGCGAAGTCCTCGCTGGCGGTACGCGGCGCGAAGGCCTCCACCACCTGCCCTGCACCGAACCCCTGTATCGCCACCTCGCGGATGTAGGCTGTCTGCTCGGGGTGGTTGATCACGCTGGGGAAGCCACGCGGGAATTCGATCTCGGCACGCGCACCGAAGGCAGCGGCGGTCTGCTCGGCAATGTCGGTGACCCGCCGGCGCAGCGTATCGCGCACCTCCGGCAGGTAGGCGCGCACGGTCAGCTTCAGCTCCACCACATCGGGGATGACATTGGCCGCCTTCCCACCATGGATCGAACCGACGGTGACCACGCCCATCTGCCGCGGATCGACGTTGCGCGACACCACGCTCTGCAGCGCGGTAATGATGTGCGCGGCAGCCAGGATCGGATCGACGCTGCCCTGCGGCTCGGCGCCGTGGCCGCCCTTGCCGATCACCCGCAGACGCGCCCAGTCCACCGAGGCCATCGCCGGTCCGTCGACGAAGCCGAAGTGCCCCACCGGCACGCCCGGCCAGTTGTGCAGGCCATAGATGGCATCGACCGGGAAGCGTTCGAACAGGCCATCGGCGATCATCTTCGAAGCACCCGAGCCGGTTTCCTCGGCCGGCTGGAACACCAGCTGCAAGGTGCCATCGAAACGCCCGTGGTGCGCAAGGTAGTGGGCAGCCGAGAGCAGGATGGCGGTGTGTCCATCGTGGCCGCAGGCGTGCATCAGGCCTTCGCGCTGGCTGGCATAGGCCAGCCCGGATTCTTCATGGATCGGCAGCGCATCGATGTCGGCGCGCAGACCCAACCGGCGACGGCCCTGCCCGCGCTGCAGCGTACCGACCACGCCGGTGCCACCGATGCCGGTGCTGACCGCGTAGCCCCATTGCTGCAGCAGCTCGGCCACGCGGGCGCTGGTGCGGTGCTCTTCGAAGGCCAGTTCCGGGTGCTGGTGCAGGTCGTGGCGGATCGCGATGGCCTGTTCGGCACGTGCCGCGATCTCGGGCAACACACCCGCCACAGGCTCGCGCCGGGCTTCCGGGACCAGTAGCGCCGGGCCATGCCCGGCGGGGGTCCCATCCAACAACGGCCGATGCAGGACATTCATCGCCTTATCCCACCTTCCGCGCCGGCTCGGCGTCGGTGCTGTAACGGCTTGCCTTGCGTGGCAGGCCCAGGTGGTCGCGCAGGGTCTGTCCTTCCAGCGCACTGCGGTGGTAACCGCGTGCTTCCAGCAGGGGCAGCACCAGCGTTACGAAATCATCCAGGCCTTCGCGCTGCGCGGCGAAGCCGAGGATGAAGCCATCGCTGGCGCCGGCGTCGAACCAGCGGATCAGTTCGTCGGCCACATGTTCCGGCGTGCCGATGAAGTTCGGCCGCGGGCTCACCGCCTGCAGTGCCACCTGGCGCAGGCTCAGGCCCTGCTCGCGCGCGTCCTGCTTGATGCGGTCGGTGGTGGAGCGGAAGGAATTGGCGCCGATGTCACCCAGCTCCGGGAACGGTGCATCCGGGTCGTACTGGCTGAAATCATGGTGGTCGAAGAAGCGGCCGAGATACGCCAGGGCATCGTCCAGCCCGGCCAGCGCGGCAATCGCCTGGTACTTGGCCTCGGCGTCTTCCGCCGTACGGCCAACGATCGGGCCGATGCCCGGGAAGATCTTGACGTCACCGGCGCTGCGGCCATGGGCGATCGCCGAGTTCTTCACCTTTTGGGTAAACGCGCGGGTCTCCTCCAGCGACGGCGCGTGGGTGAATACTGCATCGGCGTACTTGCCGGCCAGCGCAATGCCATCGTCCGACGATCCGGCCTGGAAGATCACCGGCTGCCCCTGCGGCGAGCGCTGGATGTTGAGCGGGCCTTCCACCTGGAAGAAGCGGCCCTTGTGGTCGAGGCGGCGGAACTTCTCCGGCGCGAAGAACGTGCCGCTGTCGCGGTCACGCACGAACGCATCGTCATCCCACGAATCCCACAGGCCCTGCACCACCTCCAGGTACTCATCGGCAATCTGGTAACGCAGCGCGTGTTCCGGATGCGGACGCCCGTAGTTTCGTCCCGAGCCTTCCAGCGGCGAGGTCACCACGTTCCACCCTGCACGGCCACCGCTGAGCAGATCCAGCGAGGCGAACTGGCGCGCCACGGTGAACGGATCGCTGTACGAGGTGGAGAGCGTGCCGGCCAAGCCGATCTTCTTCGTCGCCGTCGCCAGCGCCGACAGCAGCGAGATCGGCTCGAAGCGGTTGAGGAAATGCGGGATCGACTTCTCGTTGATGTACAGCCCGTCGGCAACGAAGCCGAAGGCAATGCCGTTGTCCTCGGCGGTACGCGCGATGTCGATGTAGTAGCCCAGGTTGACGCTGGCATCGGGCACGTTGGACGGGTGCTTCCACGCATGCATGTGGCTGCCGGGGCCCTGCAGCATGATGCCGAAGGGGATGGGACGCGGGGTCGTGCTCATGGAGTGGCTCCAGCAGTCAGGCCACCGCCGCGCGGGGCGCGGGCGACAGCAGTTCAAGGGACGTCAGGCGTGCGTCGAGGTCGGCCACCGGCGCGTCGAGGATGAATTCACCGACGCCGAAGCGGCGGTGCAGCGCATCCAGCTCGCTGCGTACATGCTGCCCATCGCCAGAGAGCACGCTGGGGCGTGTCTCTTCGATGCGGAAATCAGCAACCCCCACCTGCCGCGCGTATTCGGCAGCGGCCTCGGGACTGGGCAGGTTCACCGTCTGCCCTGGGGCCAGGTGCAGCTTGTAGACACGCAACGCGCCAATGTGGCGGGCGGCGGCCTCGCTGGTGGGCGCGGCGAAGGCCACAGTCGCCAGCAGCGGTGCATGCGCGGACACCGCGCGATAAGCCTCGAAGGCGGCCTCGATGTGCTTCGGGTCGCCATCGAAGTGCGCGGCATACACGAAGCGCCAGCCAAGTTCCGCAGCCTGCCGCGCGCTCTGCGGGCTTGCACCCAGCAGGAAGCGCTCCGGCGCCGTCTGCGGAATCGGCCGCGCCTGCGCATCAGCCTGCGTATCAGACAGATATCCTTCCAGGTCGCGCAGCTGCTGGTCGAAATCGGCGAATGCCGGGCGACCGGCGGCCAGTGCGGCAGTCGATGCCGGCAGACCACCCRGCGCCTTGCCCACGCCAAGATCCACGCGTCCGGGCGCAAGGGCGGCCAGCAGATTGAAATTCTCGGCCACCTTGTAGGGGGCGTAGTGGCGCAGCATCACCCCGCCACTGCCGATGCGGATGCGCCGGGTCTGCGCCAGCACCCACGCCGCCAGCACTTCCGGTGCCGGGCTGGCCAGCGTCGGCGCGGCATGGTGTTCGGCAAACCAGTAGCGGTGGTAACCCAGTTGCTCGGCGCGCTGCGCCAGTTGCAGGCTGTTGCGCAGCGCCTGTTCGGGCGTGCTGCCGTCGGCCACCGGGCTCTTGTCCAACACGCTGGTGAGGTAGCTCATCGTCACGTCCTCGCTCAGGGATGGGCCACGGGAATGCCGAGCAGGCCATTCAGTGCCGCCAGGATCGGCTCGGCACCGGAGATGTACTGGCGCTGCTGGTACTCACCACTGGCGTGCTCGTTGACCACCCCCTGCGGCAGCACCAGCTTCGGCAGCGACTGGTCCTGCTCACCGATCTCGGCGATCACCTCGCGGCGCGGCCGGCTGAAGCCGATGCGGCGCACATCCAGCTGTGCGTCCAGGCCCTCGATGCTCGACAGCGCACCTTCCAGCAGCAGGCTGTGCCGGCAGAAGAAGCGTTGGCCGGGCAGCTGGCCGTCCTCGAACTCGCGGTCCAGCAGGAACAGGATGGGTTTGTGGGTTGCGTCTACAGCCACGGGATCGTCCTCGTAGGGGCCGGCAATACACTGCCGCTTCGATATCGATGCTAGAGAAGGACGGCCCGATGCCAGCGCCGGAACTCGACAATCCACGGTCGGATCCGGCCATGCAGATGCAGGTTGGCAATAAGCAGACTGCCGGCCGTTATGGGCACGGGCGGCATCACGCCGCTTGCGCAGGTGCGCGCCAGCCCAGCGCCGGCGCGATGTCCTCGATCACCGTGCTGAGGATGCGCCGGTAGTCCTGCTCGGGCAGCTCATAGGGCAGTTCCACCCGCAGCTCGTCCACCTGCTGCAGTAGCGGATCGGCCTGCAACCGCGCGATGATCTGCGCCGTGCTGCCGACCACGTCGGGTGCGAACATCGTGCGTCGCGGTCCCTGCGGCGCCAACGTACGCGCATGCCGCTGCGCATTGAAGGCCTCGATCCGCTGCCGCGTGGCCGCATCCACACCCTCGGTGGGCACCAGCACCCG
Source organism: Stenotrophomonas sp. 10L48 (assembly GCF_056395105.1). Lineage (NCBI taxonomy): Bacteria > Pseudomonadati > Pseudomonadota > Gammaproteobacteria > Lysobacterales > Lysobacteraceae > Stenotrophomonas > Stenotrophomonas sp. 10L48. The sequence goes on from NZ_JBFTIX010000006.1 coordinate 220,970, forward strand.
CCCCACCGCCACCCGGCGCAGACTGCCCACTGGCAATGCCGCACGATAGGCCTGCAGGTGCTGCAGCTGGGCGCCAAAGAAGTCATCACTCAGCTCGGCACGGTTGACGTTGCCCAACAGCAGATGCAGCCCCTGCTCACCCGCAGAACGCGCCGACTGCAGGGAGCCAGCGCCATACCAGACCCGGTCCACCAACCCCGGCGCATGTGGCTGCAGACGCGGGCGATAGCGCGTGGCGGCGTTGCCGACTTCGGCATCGGCGGCGCCCAACGGTTCACCACGCAGCGCTTCCAGCAACCGCGCCACCCGGCCATGGGAAAAGTCGATGCGCGCAGGGTCGCTGTCGTACAGCAAAGGCCCTACCAGCTCCCCGTGCGGCGGCGCGCCAGTACTGACGCCTACCTGCAGCCGGCCACCTGCCAGCGCATCCAGCAATGACAGGTCCTCAGCCAGGCGGAACGGTGTTTCGTAGCCCAGCTGGATGACCGCACTGCCCAGTTCGATGCGCGTGGTGTGCTGGCTGGCCGCCGCCAGGAACACCGCTGCCGAGCTGATGCCTGGCTCCAGGTGCCGATGGCGCACCCACGCGCCGTCATAGCCCAGCTGTTCGGCAAACGCGATCAGCGCCAACGTCGCGTCCAGGCCTGCGCGTGGTTGTTCCGGCAGATAGCTTCCCGGCGTGAGGAACGCCAGGTGCCGCAGCTGCACCGCCACGTCCTAGGCGATCCTGCGCAGCGGCGCAGGCAGCACCGCCGCCAAGGGTGCTACATGTCCAGCAGCACGCTCGGCCGCCAGTTGGATGCGCGCCTGCAGTGCAGCGCTGTTGATCCGGTCGCCGTCGAAGTCGGCCGGCGTGGCATAAACCCCGATCGGCAGCGTATGCGCCTGCAGGAAGCTGAAGAGTGGACGCAGCTGATGGTCGATCACCAGCGCGTGGCGCTCACTTCCACCGGTAGCCGCCAGCAGCACTGGCGTATCCACCAGCGCGTCCAGCCCGATGAAGTCGATCAGGTGCTTGAACAGGCCCGGATAGGACCCGCGATACACCGGCGTGGCCGCCACCAGCAGCTGCGCCGACTCAATCGTGGCCAGCGCGCGTTCCACCTGCGGCTCCACTTCACTACGCTGCAGCGCCTGCCCCAGCGAGCGCGCGATCGGCGCCAGCTCGACCAGCTCCACGCTGATGTTGACCCGCTCGCGCAGTTCTTCCAGCAGATGCCGCACCAGCAGCAACGTGCGCGACGTCGCCGAACTGGTCGGCGACCCCACCAATGCAACCACCTTCAATGCAGAAGACATGACCCCTCCTCGGTAGCGCCGGGCCATGCCCGGCGACGTTTCACATGAACCTCAGAACCGGTAATTGACGCGCCCGTACCAGAACGTCCCGACGTTGCTCAGCACATCACCGCTGTCCCAGGTGGTCTCGATGCTGGCCACATCGGTGGCGCTGCGTGCGTACGCGGGCACTTTGCGGGTGCGCTTGTCGAACAGATTGTTGATGCCCAGCGCCGCGCTCCAGCCCGCGCCCAGCTCGACGCCACCGGACAGGTTGGTCACCAGCACCGGCGGCTGCTTGTACTCCACGCCGTTGTTCAGGCGCTTGATCGGGCCGTAGTAAGTGAAGTCCACGTTCGAACGCCAGCGCCCGTTCTGCCAACCCAGCCCCGCCACCTGCGTGTACGACGGCGTGCGGAAGCGCAGCGCGTACTCGCTCGACTTGGTCAGCAGGTTGATGTTCGGCAGCCCCTGCAACGCCTGCGGAATCGCACTCACTTTCTGGATGGTGGTGCGGCCCACGTTGGCCGCGTAGCTCCAGCGCAGCTTGCCCCACTGCGTTTCCTGGTTCGCCTCCAGGGTCAGCTCCACGCCGCGCGTGCGGGTGTCGCCCACGTTGGTGAAGTAGCTGGCATAGAACGCATCACCGGGCAGGATGCTGATGCCGGCCGTGCCCAGCAGCGCATCGATGGTGTTCTTCTGCGCGGCGGTCAGCACGGTGCCACTGTTGTCGGTCACCCGCGCCGGGTCCTGCGCGTTGTAGCCGATCTGGCTGGACTGGCCCAGCTGGCCACGGATGTCGATCTGGTACGCATCCACCGCCAGATGGAAGGCCGGACTCGGGTCCCAGGTCACGCCGAGGCTGTAGTTGGTGGCCTTCTCCGGCTTCAGTGGCGTAGCGCCCAGCGCCACTGCTGCCGGCGAAGCGACCTGCGCCACCAGCGTGGTACCGCACGGGCAGCTGCCGGTGGCCTGGTAGAACTGCGCGCCCAGGCTCGGCGCGTGGAAGCCATTGCTGACCGTGGCACGTACGCCCAGCGCATCGGTGACGTCGAAGCGCGTGGTCAACCGACCGGTCGACACCGTGCCGAAGTCCGAGTGGTCTTCCCAGCGCGCGGCGGCGTCCAGGTACCAGCGCGACGTGATGTTGGTCGCTGCACCGGCGTACACCGCCTTGCTGTTGCGGGTGGCCTTCACCGCATCGGCAGTGGAGTAGCCAACAAAGGCAGCCGCACCAAAGCCAGTGTACGACTCCCACTGCCCTGCCCCGCGTTCGTACTGTTCGTGCTGGTACTCGGCACCGGCGCTCACTTCCAGTGGCGATGCGAAGGCCGCCACCTCGAAGCCGCGACGCAGATCAAGGTTGGCGATGCCCTGCTGGTAATCCAGCTTGCCGTCATAGAAGTCGGTCGGCGAGCCCGGGTACGGCAGCGAGTAGTTCACCGAATTGCGGGTGTAGGTGCGCACCGTGTTGCGGTTGCCGGTCAGGCTGAAGTCGTAGTCCCACCCCGCAACCTGGCCCTTCACCCCAGCCGTGCCGGTGTACTGCTTCTCCTTGGTTTCCAGCACCGGCAGGAAGCCATCGGGAAACACGCTCAGCACGCCCGGCGCCTTGTAGGTGGTGAAGATCGTTGCCGGCAGGCGGAAGTTCTGGATCGCCTGCGCGGTGCGGTCGCTGGCGGTCGCATTGGCGTAGAACTGGGCGTTCTCGCCCAGGCCATGGCCCACGTTCACCGCGAAGGCCTTGAGCGCATACGACGGCGAGCTGAGGATGATGTTGGCCTCGGCATCGCGCCCGGCCTCGGCCGGGTTCGGCGTCGCTCCAGCCGGCAAGCGGTTGTTTGGACGCAGCGCCACCAGGTTGCCGTTGCCATCCACGGCGGGATAACTCAGGTAGCCGTCGATGTAGCGCCGCGTACGGATCGCATGGTGCTGGCGCGTGCTCTCGCCGGACAGGTTGATGAAGCCATCCTCACCCCACGGCAGGCCGATGTTGGAGCGCACGCTGGTGCGGCTGCCGTCGCCATCGGTGCTCTGCCCGCTCTCCACCGACACATCGCCACCGTGCGCCTGCGATTTCAGGATCACGTTGATCACTCCGGTGATCGCGTCCGAACCATAGATGGCCGAAGCACCGTCGCGCAGCACCTCCACATGGTCGATGGCCGACACCGGAATCAGCGCCAGATCGGCCCAGGCGTGGCCGGGATAGCCGCCACCGTTGGCGCCACTGACATACGCGCTGGCGTTGCGGCGCTTGCCGTTCACCAGCACCAGCGTGTAACCCGGCGACAGGTTGCGCAGCTGGTAACCGCGGATCAGGCTTTCCTGGTCGCTCTGGTAACCGCCGATCTGGCTGAGCGATGGCAGGCTGCGCTGCAGCGCTTCCAGCAGGTTGGCCTGGCCGGTAGCGGCCAGGTCCTCGGCGGAAATCACGTCGATCGGTGTCGAGCTGTTCTTCACCGTGCGCGTGCTGGTGCGTGAACCGGTCACCACCACCGCATCCAGCGTGGACGCAGCAAGGTTGGCAGAAGTAGCAGTGGCCGCCGACGGTGCATCGGCCTCAGCCGCATACGCCGGGGCAGCGGCAAGAGTGGCGGCAATCAGCAGGGAGAGCGTGGACAGCGCAGGAATGTGGGCAGCAGGCATGGGGGCTCGTGGGGGTGGGCCGGAGACACGCCTCCATTCAAGAGCCCACGCCCAACACGTAACAGCGGATATCGCGTCATGTGACCGTCACATCGCGCCAGCCACATGACCGCTGGTAATGACCTTACGCAGCCTGCACACACCGGGTCGGATCCCTTTCCAAAGGAAAGGGCTCTGACCCCATACACGCGAATCCGCAGGGTCAGAGCCCTTCCTGCGGAAAGGATCTGACCCCGGTCTCCATATACCCTGCGGGCATCACCTCATGCCCGCGCGCCACTCAGCGGCACGTGCCTGCGTCGGTAGCATCAAGCCATGCCCACCCTGTCTGCCGATCCGACCGCGCCCACCGTCGCCATCGTGGCCTGCCACGGCCAGGGCCTGTTCGAATTCGGCTGCGCGGTCGGCCTGTTCGCACCCATCCGCCCTGAACTGGGCGTGGCCTGGTACCGCACCCAGCTCTGCGCTGGCGAGCCCGGTGCACTGCGCATGCTCGGCAGCGCGCAGGTGCAACTGCCCTACGATCTGAGCGCTGTCGACGACGCCGACATCATCGTCATTCCCGGTTGGCGCGAACCCAGCGAGCGCCCGCCGCAGGCGTTGCTTGATGCCCTCACCCGCGCCCACGCGCGCGGCGCACGCATCACGTCCATCTGCTCCGGTGCATTCGTGCTCGCCTGGGCCGGTTTGCTCGATGGCCGCCAAGCCACCACCCACTGGCGCCTCACCGAAACGCTGGCGCGCGAATTTCCGCGCATCCACGTGCGCGACGATGTGCTGTACGTGGACGCCGGCAGCATCATCACCTCGGCCGGCTCGGCTACCGGCATGGACATGATGCTGCACATGGTGCGCAAGGATTACGGCGCGCGCGTGGCCAATCTGGTGGCCGAACGGCTGGTGCTGGCACCCTGGCGCGATGCCGAACGCAGCCAGCGGGTCAGCCGCGCGATCCCGCTGGGCGAGCCCACGCGGCTGGCGAAACTGATGGAATGGATGCGCCGCAACCTGCGCGAGCCGCATTCGTTGGGCAGCCTGGCCGAACAGGCCGCACTCAGCCAGCGCACCCTGCAGCGGCAGTTCCTCGAAGCCACCGGCCTGTCGCCCATCGATTGGCTCATCCGCGAACGCGTGGCCTACGCACGCGAACTGCTGGAAACCACCGACCGTCCGCTGCAATGGGTGGCCGAACAGGCGGGGTTCGGATCGCAGGAATCGTTCCGCCGGCACTTCCGCGGCATGGTCGACGCCAGCCCTATCGAATACCGCAACCAGCACCGCAGTGGCCTCAGCGCCGACCGGCTGGTGGGTTGCTGACAGCACCTCCGTCTTTCCACGCAGCCACCCAACCGGCAAGATGCAGGCACGCCCTGGCCTGCCGATGGAACGGTAATGACTGCTACCCCGTACAGGAACTACCGCTTCGGTATCGGCGTCTCGCTGGTCCTGGCCAGCCTGCTCGCCGCGCTTGGCCTGATCGCGGTCTGCACCCCGAATCTCGGCTGGGGCGTGGTGGCGTTGATCACCCTTGCGCTGTGGATCGGGGTGCCGCTGCTGGTGCTGCTCCTGCTGGCCTGGGGCCGCTACATGGTGCGCGAGCGCGGGCACGTGCCGGGCCGGGTGCATGCCCTGATGTTCGTGCCCACTGTCCTCACCCTGCTCATCTATCCGCTGGGTGATTCACTGCGCGGGCGCTTGGATACCGCCACCGGTGGCTCGCGTGCGGCCATCGCAGAAGCGCACATCAACCTCAGTGGCCATGCACTGTGGCTGGACACCTCACCCTATGCCGCCACCTACTCCGGCGCGGGACCGGACCAGCCCATGCAAGGCGACACCCCCGAGCACTTCGTTGCCTTCCACCGCTATCCGAACGCGCAATCCGATGCAGACAGCGCCTTCCCCTACGACAACGCTCGGCTGAAGCCCGGGATCGAGCGCTACCGCTATGGCGCGCCTTCCGAAGGCACTGCAAGCACCCTGCCCCTGCGTCGCCAGTCCTATCCGGATACCACAGCGCTCACCCGCGTGTGGGGCACATCGGGCGGGCCAGGCATCGTGCACCTCTACTACCACTATGCAGACCACGTCGAGGTTGCCCCCGCGCTGGCGCGTCTGGCCGGCGCTACCGAATACGAGCTCGAGCGCAGCCGCGTGGAAGGGCTGGTGCAGTTCAAGACGCACAACTACGGCGCCGCGCCGATCGTGCGCCTGGAAATCAATGGCGCGACGCTGGACATCGGCGACGACGCCATCGCGCCCATTCCTGCGCCCCCCGCCGCGTGCACGGCGTCCAACCACACCACCGGCGTCGCGCTGTTGAATTTCGACCAGCCGTTGCAGGCTCGCTGGCAGACTGCCGCCGCACCGCAGGTATGGCATCGCGCACGCGTGCAGGTTCCTGCATTCCGCCAGCCACAGCCACTGGATGGCCAATCCACCCTGCAGCGCGTGCTGCTCTATGTTCTGCCCGACGGCACGATGGCAGCAGAGCGTTACGTGGAAGTGCTCGCGGGCAATTCCCGGCGTGGCATCAAGGCCACCGGCCTGCCTGCCAATGCGGCGGCACACGCGACGTGTGGCAGCGCCTACGCCACTTACGGCGAAGACGCACCAGCGCCGCTGGCGGACTGATCATCCGGACTGTCCCTTGCAGCGTCAGACGCGTGCGCGTGCGTTGCCCGCATGTATCCGCCAGCACTGCGCCACGAATCCAACCGCAAACACCACCGCGCACCCCAGCAACGTCTGCAGGATCACCGGCGCCAACGGTGCAGGCGCAATCGGGTGCGCCACCGGCAAGCGTGTCAGCGTTTCATTCACGCCTGGCACCAGCGACAGCAGGAAGCTGAAAGACAGCGCGAACGTGGACAGATAGGGTGCCAATCGCCCAAGGAACCGCAACCGAGCCGCCAACACCCCACCGAACGCAATCAGCAGAATCACCACACCAAACGCGTGGCCAGGATTGAGGCCCCCGGTGCTGGAGACGGTGAACGAGGTCACCACCGACAGCACCAACCCCAGCAGATAGAGCTTGCCGGCGCGTGTAGCCGGATCAATGGCCCGATACCGGATGAAACCGAACAGGCCGGCAGCGATGAGAACCAGGCTGATCGCGGTGTGCACGATGCCCAAGGAAGAAAGCGGATGACTCATGGCGACCTCTGCTGGAGTTTTGAACCTACTAGTAGGTAGGCTTCATGGGCAAAAAGAAGGCCCGCTCCACGCAGGCCTTCGTCGAAACATTCAGACCGCCGGCACCAGCCGGGCAATCGACAACCGTGCGAGCGCCGCGAACGTCGCCGCATCACCAAACCCACGCGCGGCCAGCATCGCGCCGTGCACCGAGGCCATGAACGCCTTGGCCTCATCGGCAGGCGTGCCCTGCAGCCTCAGCTGCCCCTGCGCCGCACCCTTTTCCAGCGTGATCGTCAGCCAGCCGCTCAGATCCTCGAAATGCCCGCGCACTTCATCGGCAATCTCGTCGGGGATCATCGGCGCTTCGGCCGCCAGCATCGCGCAGATGCAGAACGACGAGGTGCCACCGGCAATGCAGCTGGACCAGTAATCCACGTAGGCGTTGAGCGCCAACAAAGGATCGCCCAGCTGCCGGTCCAGCAGCGCCAGGCCTTCCCGTGCCTCTGCCCGGTACAGCTCCACCACCGTCCGCACCAGATCCGCCTTGCTGGGGAAATGGTGGTGGATGCTGGCCTTGCTGATGTTCACCCGCGCGGACACGTCGGCATAGCTGAAACCGTTGTAGCCACCAGCTTCCAGCAGCGAACGGGCGTGGGCCAGGATCTCGTGGGCCTTGGGGGACAGTGACTCTTTCATGGGTGCAAACCTACTAGTAGGTAGACACCCTGTCAACCGACTCGTTCGCCGGGCATGGCCCGGCGCCTGACACGGGCTTCCCTGGTAGCGCCGGGCCATGCCCGGCGAGCGCAGCGGTCAGTGCGAAGACACATACAGCGCATCGGCCGGCGCCGGCGGCAACGCAAAACTTCGCCGCATGCGCGCCACCTCGGCCGCCGGCGGCAACCCGAACAAGCGCTTGAACTCCCGATTGAACTGCGACGGGCTGGCGTACCCCACCRCCGACGATGCCGCTTCAGCCGTCATGCCCTGCCGCAGCATCAGCAGCCGCGCCTGGTGCAGCCGCGTGGACTTCACGTACTGCATCGGCGAGGTACCGGTAATGCTGCGGAAGTGATCATGGAACGTGGCCACGCTCATCTCCGCCTGCGCTGCCAGCGCATCCACATCCAGCGCCGTCGAATAGGCCGCGTGGATATGCCGCAGCACCTTGCCGATGCGGCCGAAGCGCCCGCGCATCGCCAGCGCCTCGCGCAGCGCCCCACCCTGTGCGCCGGTCAGCACCCGGAAATACAGCTCGCGCACCAGCGAGGGCCCCAGCACGTCGGCCTCCAATGGATCGGCCAGCGCTTCCAGCAATCGCAGCACCGTGGCCTGCATCGCAGGCTGCATCGGGCTGGACATCATGCTTCTTGCCGGCGCTTCGGTGCTGGCGGTGCGCTCGCCCAGTTCCATCAGCAGATCTGCGGCCAGCTGCAGATCAAGATGCAGGTAGATCGCCAGCAGCGGCGCCTCGGCCGTGGCCTCGGTTTCCATGGTGAAGGGCACCGGCACCGACACCGCCAGGTAGTGCTGCGCGTCGTACTGGTAGACCTGCCCGCCCAGATAGCCACGCTTCACGCCCTGGCAGACGATCACGATGCCGGGGTCGTACAGCACCGGCGTGCGCGCCAAGGGACGGTTGGAGCGCAGCAGCCGCACCCCAGGCACCGCCGTCAGCGTGTAGCCCTCGTCCACGGCCAGCGCCTGCAGCAGGCCGACCATGCGCGCCTGTGCGGGATGTTGCAGCGGATCATCGGCCGACCGCATCGGGCGCCCCAGAGGAATAGGCAAGAAAGCCCGAAGCTTAGGCCTGGGCGGCCGCGCACTCAATCACTAACGTGCAACTCCCCAGCCACGAGCCCTCAGCCATGACCGAATCCCGCCTCCTCCTCATCACCGGCGTCAGCAGCGGCTTCGGCCGGGCCCTGGCCCAGCAGGCCCTGCTGGCCGGCCATCGCGTGGTCGGCACCGTGCGCAGCGAATCGGCCCGCCAGCAATTTGCAGCCCTCGCACCCGGTCGCGCCTTCGGCCGCCTGCTGGACGTCACCGACGCCGCAGCCATCGATGCACTGGTGGCCACCGTCGAAGCCGACATCGGCGCCATCGACGTGCTGGTCAACAACGCCGGCTACGGCCACGAAGGCATCCTCGAAGAATCGACGCTGGACGAACTGCGCCATCAGTTCGAAGTGAACGTGTTCGGTCCCGCCGCGCTGATCAAAGCCGTGCTGCCGCACATGCGCGCGCGCCGCCGCGGTCACATCCTCAACATCACCTCCATGGGCGGCTTCATCACCTTACCGGGCATCGCCTGGTACTGCGGCAGCAAGTTTGCGCTGGAAGGCATCAGCGAGGTGCTGGGCAAGGAAGTGGCGCCGTTCGGCATCCATGTGACCGCGATCGCGCCGGGCTCGTTCCGCACCGATTGGGCTGGCCGTTCGATGGTGCGGGCCTCGCGCAGCATCGGCGACTACGACGCGCTGTTCGACCCGATCCGCAGCGCACGCGAGGAAAAGAGCGGCCATCAGCTGGGCGACCCGATCAAGGCCGCGCAAGCCATGCTGCAGGTGATCGACACCCCCAACCCACCCACGCATCTGCTGTTGGGCAGCGACGCCCTGCACTTGGTACGCGGCAAGCTGGCTGCCATGACAGAACGCATCGATGCCTGGGAGCGCCTCAGCCGCTCCACCGACAACGCGGCGTTGCGGTAGCGCCGGGCCATGCCCGGCGAGCGAAGCGGCCACTGCAGCGCGAGACGCCGGGCATGGCCCGGCGCTACCTACGCCCCGCTGCCTCAATCGTCCTGCACCAGCTTGAACTCGCGTAGCAGCCCACCAATCTGGGTCTTGTCCAGCTTGTTCATCAGCAGGTTGCGCAGGAACGCCGGCCCCGGAATGTCCAGTTCCTTGCCATCGCGAAGACGCCCGGTCGCTGCCAGCAGCGTGCGCACGTCGTAGGTGGAATTGAACACCTCCGGCACGCCGCGCTCGATGCCCAGCAGCGTGTACACCGCTTCCATCGGCGTGCGCACCGAATACTCGGTGGTGAAGATGCAGTCGCGCTGCTTCGATTCGGCGAACTGGCCGATGAAGGCGAAGTTCACCGCGCCCTCCGGCACCACGTCCGGGCGATCACCGGCCTGGCGCGGCATGAAGAACGCGGTGATGTACGGCATCATCACCGGCACTGTCTTCGCCCCGGTCGCCGCCAGCTCGTCGATCTCCTCCACCGGCACACCCAGGTGGTACAGCCATTCGCGGGTGATCTCCTCGCCGGTGCAGTCCTGCATCGGCTTGTTCACGTAATCGCCCGGCGTATCCACGAACAGCGAATACACCCACACCACGATCTGGTCCTTCGGCTGGTTCTTGAAGTGCGGCTGGCGGTTCACCGTCCAGCTCATCAGCCAGCGCGAGTCGCGCACGCTCACGATGCCGCCGGTCACCACCTTGCCGCTGAACGGATCGCGCTTGGCAATCTTCTCGATGTACGCCGGAATGCGCGCGTCCAACGTGGTTACCGTCGCCGATTCCCACTTGGTTTCCGGTATATGCGCACCGAATACATCCGGGCGTCCGAACGCCGCATCCTTGGCCGCGATCCGCCGCCACAGGTCCCACGCCGGTGCCGGGCCTTCATTCAAGCGTGCAGCGGTGCGGTGGTCGCCGTTGTCGGAATTCTCGGTCAGCGAGCCGATCGTCATGAACACCAGATCGTCCGCGCCCAGGTCCACGCCACCGGCCTGGCCGTCCCGTGTCCAGTGGATGCGCGTGGCCTGCTTGCGGCCCTCCTGCAGGTCGAAGTCAACATCGGTCACTTCAGTGCCGTACTGGAACCGCACGCCGCGCTCCTGCAGCCACTTCACCAGCGGCAGCACCAGCGATTCGTACTGGTTGTACTTGGTGAACTTCAGCGCCGAAAAATCCGGCAGCCCGCCGATATGGTGGATGAAACGGTGCAGGTACAGCTTCATCTCCAGCGCCGAATGCCACTCCTCGAACGCGAACATCGTGCGCCAGTACAGCCAGAAATTGCTGTCGAGGAAATCGCGGCCAAGCACTTCGTTGATGCGCTTGTTCTCCATCTCCTGCCGGGTGGCCAGAAACAGCGCGATCACGTCCTTCTGCGCCTGCTCGCTCAGGGTAAACAAGCCATCGGTATGCGCATCTTCGCCGCGATTGATCGTGGCACGCTGCAGCGAATAGTTAGGGTCGTCCTTGTTCAACCAGTAGAACTCGTCCAGCACACTGGCATCGTCGATTTCCAACGACGGAATCGAGCGGAACAGATCCCACAGGCACTCGAAGTGGTCTTCCATCTCGCGGCCGCCGCGGATCACGAAACCCTTCTCCGGCACCTTCAGGCCATCCAGCGCGCCACCGGCAATCTGCTGCTGTTCCAGGATGGTGATGCGCTCGCCGGGCATGCGCCCATCGCGCACCAGGAACGCCGCACCGGCCAGCGAAGCGAGGCCCGAACCCACGAACCAGGCCGTCTTGTTGTCCACGCCCGCTGGCTTGCGCGGGCGCGCGAAGGCCTCGTAGTTGCCACTGCTGTAGTACATGCGTGTCTCCTTCCTGGATGGGGTAGCCCCCACTCTAGCGCCGAACCGATGTACCGCATCCTGCAGAGAGACTGCGACGCAGTGACGCAGGTGCTTCCCGTCCCAGCGTTGCAAGCGGCCTCATCCGCGGTCAGCAGTCGCCTCGGTAGTGAACCAGCGCTGGAACCCGTCAATGGCGTCCGGCATCAGCGCGCTGGCGCGCTCACGCACAATAGACTCGGCGTGGCGAATGGCACTCACTGCATCCGGCTGCGCGCACAACGCCATCGCCACATCCGACGCGTCCAGCATCGCCAGGTTCACGCCCACGCCCACCGGCGGCATCAGATGGGCAGCATCGCCGATCAGCGTCACGCCGTTGCGCGGTGTCCAACGGAAATCCGCCGGCAGGCTGTAGATCGGCCGCCGCACGAAGTCGGTGCACGCCTCCAGCAGCCGCCGCAGGTTCGGTGCCCAGCCGGTGTAGCTGCCTGTCACCAGCGCGCGCATGCCTTGTTGCGCGATCTGCGCATCAAGCCAATCAGAAGGCCGCTTCAGCGCCGCGTACACGCAGAATCGATCGCCGCTGTTGCGCTGCACGAACAGCGCCTCCTCACCGCCAAAGCAGAACAGGCTGCCCTGCCCCACCATGCCCGCGATATCCGCCGCAGGCTGCGCGATCCATCCTTCAAAGAAAGTAATGCCGGTCGGCAGCGGCTGGCACGCACTCAACGCAGCGCGGACTTTCGACCACGCACCATCGGCACCAATCACGATGTCCACCTCGGCCTGCACACCATTGGCGAAGCGCAGGCTGTGGCGGCCGGCATCTGCAGGTTCCATCTCGCTCAGGCAATGGCCCCACTGCACCGCGTCGGCCGGCAGCGCATCCAGCAGCAGCTGGCGCAGGTCGCCACGGTCGATCTCCGGCTTGTCCATGCTTCCCTCCGGCCCGAACCCACCCGCGGTAATCGCCCCGGACCACGGATCCCCCATCCGCGCCTCCTGGCCCTCATGGCGCGCCACCGCCCGGAACGCCTCCAGCAGACCAGCGCGCTGCAGCGCCACCTGGCCGGAATCCTCATGCAGGTCCAGCGTGCCGCCCTGGGTGCGCTGCTGCCCGGACGACTCGCCCTCGTACACGCTCACGCGGTGGCCACCGCGATGCAGGATGAGCGCAGCGGTCAGGCCGGCGGGGCCTCCACCGATGATGGCAATACGTGGAGGGTGCGGCATGAGGCGGCCTGCTGGTCGGTTGATATATCAACCGTAGAACGTTCGAGTTGACACGTCAACCAACCACGGGCAACGTGAGCGCATGACCTCACCCACCATCACCCCTGACGAGTGGGCCGCTTGGCGCGGCTTCCGGCGCATGGCCGAGATCACCTCCGGCCGCATCGTCCACGACATCACCCGCAGCACCGGGCTTTCCAGTGCCGACTTTGTCGTGCTGATGGAACTGAGCAAGGCCAAGGACCGCTGCCGCCGCCAGCGCGACCTGCAGGACTACCTGGAATGGGACAAGACCCGGCTCTCGCACCAGCTCACCCGCATGGCCGGCCGTGGCCTGATCGAGCGCGACACCGACAGTGACAACGTGGTGGTGATCCGCATGACCGCAGAAGGCCGCACCCAGCTGAGCGCAGCGCGGCCGGTGCACGTCGCCAGCGTGCGCCGGAATTTCCTCGACCACCTCTCAGCCGATGACCTGGCCGCGCTGCAGCAGATCACCGACAAAATGCATGCAGCACTGCAGGACGCAGAGAACTGAGACGCCGTCAATCGCCCGCGGCGACCTGGTAGTGCCGGCCGCTGGCCGGCARCYGCAATCACCCCACACTCCCAGGCTGCCGGCCARCGRCCGGCACTACCCMRACCGACAATCCACGCCGCKKCATYGACCGGTAGTGCCGGCCGCTGGCCGGCARCTGCAATCACCCAACTCACCCAGGCTGCCGGCCAGCGGCCGGCACCCCAACTCGACCAGGTTGCCGGCCAGCGGCCGGCACTACCACGACCGTGCGTTCACGGCGGCGGAGTTGACATGCAGGCATTTACCTGCCTATTGTGACCCCACGGACGGCACCCCGCCGCCCACCGTGGAGCCGCAGTCATGGTGGATATCGCACACAGAGTCGGCATCAAAGCCCCATCGGCCCAGGTCTACCAGGCCCTGGCCACCCCCGAAGGCATCGCCGCCTGGTGGGCCGAGGACACCACCGGCGACCGCCACCCCGGCGGCACCGTCACCGCCCGCTTCACCGCCAACGGCCAGGAAATCGGCGCCATGCAGATGAAGCTGCTGCAGCTGCAGCCGAACGAGCGGGTGCTGTGGGAATTCATCGACGGCCCACCGGAATGGATCGGCACCACCGCGCGCTTCGCCCTGCACCAGGACGGCGACTACTGCATCGTGCTGTTCAGCCATGAAGGCTGGAAGGAGCGCGTGGAGTTCATGCACCACTGCAGCACCAAGTGGGCCATCTTCCTGATGAGCCTGAAATCCCTGCTGGAAACCGGGCGCGGTCAGCCCAGCCCACACGACGTCAAGATCGACAACTGGAACTGAAAGCCCCCATGGATGCAGACAAGGTGTTCAAGGCACTGGCCGACCCCACGCGCCGCACGTTGTTGGACCTGCTCTGCGAGCGCAACGGGCAGACGCTGGGACAGCTCTGCGAGCACCTGCAGATGGCCCGGCAATCGGTTACCCAGCACCTGGGCCTGCTGGAAGACGCCAACCTGATCAGCACCGTCAGGCGTGGCCGCGAGAAGCTGCACTTCATCAACCCGGTGCCACTGCACGACGTCTATACGCGCTGGGTAAGCAAGTTCGAGCAGCAGCGCCTGAGCCTGCTGCATGACCTCAAACAGGAACTGGAAGGACAATGACGATGAGCGCTGAATCCACCCGTTTCATCCACGTGATCTATATCGCCTCCACGCCGCAGAAGGTGTTCGAAGCCATCACCCGGCCGGAGATTGCCCGCACCTACTGGGGGCACGAAAACGTATCGGACTGGAAACCCGGCTCGCGCTGGCAGCACGTGCGCGCCAACGACGAGCGCAAGGTCGAACTGGTGGGCGAAGTGGTGGAAAACACCCCACCCTCGCGACTGGTGATCACCTGGGCCGCCGCCTCGCAGGCGGACAACCCGAAGGCCTACAGCCGGGTGACGTTCGAGATCGTGCCGTATGAGGACATGGTCAAGCTGACGGTGACCCATGACGAGCTGGAACCGGGCAGCGGCATGGATACCGGCATCCGCCAGGGCTGGCCGATCGTGCTGTCGAGCCTGAAATCGCTTCTGGAAACCGGCAAAGGCCTGGACGTATTCGCCAAGCCACAGTAGTGCCAGCCCATGGCTGGCAATCCGCCCACGGCCCAAGCCAACCCGTGAAGGCGCCTTGATCCCGCTGAACGACGCATGCAACGCGTGCTGGCCGCTCATCCGCAAAGTACGCGTTACGTCACGTCAACACGGCATCATTGCGTTGCAGTTTCAATACCCTTCCACAGGTTCCTCTTGCAGCCCTCTTCCCCTTCGGCCGGTGAACCGGCCCCGTCGTCGCCGGCCTTCATTGAAGTTGTTGTTGTGCGGGCCGGTACCCACCTGTTTGCCATCGATGTCGAAGCCGCGATTGAAATCCGCGGCCCGGAAACCTTTGATCGCCACGGCAGTGGCGCGCGCCCGCACCTCACCGTGCGCGGCCACGCACTGCCGGTGGTCGACCTGCGCCAGGCCAGCGGCTTGAGCGGGTTTGCCCATGGCTGCCCGGCCATGCTGCTGATGCAGAACGGCACGGAGACCTTTGCCTTGGCCGTAGACGAGGTGCGGGACATCGAAAGCGTGCCACGCCACAACGTGCGGCCCGCCGCGGACACCCCGTTCGGGTTCTGCGGCCATCACGTCATGCTGGATGCGCTGGGCGAGATTCCCCTGATCGATCCCAGCCGGCTTCGATAACGCCGAACCAGCGCGCCAACCTCCCGATAACACCGGACCCCACACCGATCTCCCGGTAGCGCCGGGCCATGCCCGGCGGGCAGCCGGCCAGCTACCGCGCCGTCCAGCCGCCATCCACCGGCAGCGCCGTGCCCGTGATCTGAGCCGCGGCGTCCGAGGCCAGGAAGACCACCATTTCCCCTAGCTGCTCGGGTGTCACGAACTGCAACGAGGGCTGTTTCTCGGCCAGCAGCGCGCGAGCGGCGGACTCCTGGTCCGTTCCCTCGCGCTCCGCCAATGCGGTGATCTGCTGCTCGACCAGCGCCGTTCGCACCCACCCCGGGCAGATGGCATTGGCGGTGATGCCGGTACCCGCGTTCTCCAATGCCGTTACCTTGGTGAACCCCACCACGCCGTGCTTCGCTGCCACATAGGCAGACTTGTTCACTGATCCGACCAGCCCATGCACCGACGCGATGTTGATGATGCGACCGGATCCCTGCTGCTTCATGTAAGGCAAGGCCGCCGCCGTTGCATGGAACACCGCCGAGAGATTCAGCGCCAGGATCGCATCCCACTTCTCGACGGGAAACTCCTCGATCGACGCGGTGTGCTGGATGCCCGCGTTGTTCACCAGAATGTCGATGCGCCCCATCTTCGCCACGGCGTGGTCGATCATGTCCCGAACTGCGTCGCCGCGAGACAGGTCGGCGCCGTCGTGCGCCACCCGCACACCGAACTCGGATTCCAGGCTGGAGCGGATTCTCTCGATCTCCGCCGCATCGCCAAAGCCATTCAACACGATGTCGGCGCCTTGCCGCGCCAGCGCCGTGGCAATGCCAAGACCGATACCGCTGGTAGAGCCGGTAACCACCGCAACTTTTCCATTGAACATGGGCGAGCTTCCATCGGGCGTAGACAGCCAGTGTAGCTTCCACGCCACGCATGGAGGTCATGTCAGCCCCAGCGCGAAAACCCGCGCCTGCATCATGCGGTACGAACGGGTGCCGGCGGCCCGCCGTACGTTCCCACGCCGCCATCATTCAGGAAATGGCGGGATCCACACGCGCGTCATAGCTGCGCTGATAGTCCTGAATTCGTTCCATGTTCTTGACGGTCCAGTCGAACAGGATCGAGAACGGCTCCTGCAATGATCGACCAAGCGGCGTCAACGCATACTCCACGCCGAGCACCCTGCCCTCCAGAACCCTGCGCGTCACCATGCCGTTGCGCTCCAGTTTTCGCAGCGTCTGCGTCAGCACGCGCTGGGTGACGCCATCAAGGCGGCGTTTGATCGCATTGAAGCGACGCGGCTCGTGCAACACCGCCAGCACCATCATCGACCATTTGTCGGCGATCTGGTCGAGGATCACGCGACTCGGACAATCGGCGCGGTAGATCGGGTCAGTCTCATCCATCGGTATCCTCCGGCATCCCTGGGATGCTTCAGGTGCGTAATTGACGCTAGGTATCCAAAGAATACCATCAGGCCAACAACATACCCGCCCCAGGAAAATCCAGATGACAGCAACGGAATTCAGCAAGCTTCACATCTCCAGCGCGAACGGCGTCGCCACGATCACGATCGACAACCCGCCGGTAAACGTTCTCGACGTTCCGCTGATGAGCGAGATACGCCGCTTTCTACTCTCCGTTCGCGATGATCAAAACACGCGCGTGCTGGTTTTCCAGAGTGCAGACCCAGAGTTCTTCATTGCCCATGTCGACATGACATTGATCGACGAGCCGCACGCGTTCGACGATGTTGCCCGCGAAGCTCCAGAAGGCCTCAACCCGTTCCAGGCGTTCGGCGAGCTGCTGCGAGAGCAGCCGCAGGTCACGATCGTCAAGCTGGCCGGATTGGCGCGCGGCGGAGGCGCCGAATTCATTTCAGCGGCCGACATGGCATTTGCCGCAGAAGGCCAAGCGGGACTTGCCCAGTGCGAGGCGTTGATGGGCATTACGCCCGGGGGCGGCGCCACTCAGTATCTATCTACCCGGATGACGCGCGGTCGCACACTTGAAGTGATCCTGGGCGCCGATGTCATCAGTGCGACAACCGCGGAGCGTTATGGGTGGATCAACCGGGCGTTGCCTGCGGCGGAGCTCGACGATTTCGTCGATCGACTGGCGCGCAACATCGCTGCGTTACCTGAGGGCGTCATCGTCGCGGCCAAGAAGGCAGTGCCGATGGCAGACCTGCGTGAGGGCTTTCGTCGCGAGCATGACGCATGGGCAGGACTGTTCGCGCGCCCTGCGGCCGAAAATCTCATTCGGGGCGGGCTCAAGGCGGGCGCGCAAACCAAGGACGGCGAGAGGAATCTGGAGACGCTGCTTCGCCAGTTGGAAGTGTAGCGGCGCCACGTAGGCCCTGGAGGGAGGCTTGCTTGCGAAAACGGGTAAAGAACGTGGCATCTCGCCAGTCCGGCGGGACAACGAACGCGGAGTAACCGGAGCGCGCTCCCACTCCCACGGACTTGAAAGCCGGCCCCTCGCTTCGCTGCCGTCGCATACGGCCCAAACGCAAGGGTAGAATTGGCCATCCTCTGTCGTATTAGGCCCTGCCATGGAAACATCTCTCGTCGAGGTCAACGGCGCTGCCCAAGCGCTAAGGGAGTTCGCCGAAGCCCGTGACTGGGCGCAGTTCCATTCCCCGAAGAACCTTGTCATGGCCCTCTCCGGTGAAGTTGGAGAGCTGAACGAGATTTTCCAGTGGATGACAGAGGCCGATTCGTTCAAGGCGGCATCCTCGGAAGCCACCGCCAACGCCGTACGCGATGAAATCGCCGATGTGGCGCTCTACCTCATCCGGCTGTCGGACGTGCTCGGAATCGATCTGAATGCCGCTGTCAGCAACAAGCTGGCCACGAATGCTGCCAAGTACCCGGTCGATCTCTCACGGGGCGTCAGCACCAAGTACAACAAGCTGTCGCAGCCATGATCGTCTACCAGGCAGACAAGGACGCCTTCCTTCGTCACTGCAACGATGAGGAAATCGAAGAGATCATCCTCGCCAGCTATATGGCGGCGACCAAGGGCCATGTCGGCGAATCCGAAATCCGCTCCTGGCGCGAATCACTGAGATACGTCGCTCGTGCGCTGAACCACCCCTCCATTCCCGGGGACATCGGCGTGGCAGTTGAATTCATCCTGCCTCAGTCACGGAAGCGCATTGACGTTGTCCTGTCGGGCCACGCCGAGGACGGCTCGCCCCACGTCATCATCATCGAGCTCAAACAATGGTCGTCCATCAAGCAATCCAATCGAGACGCCATGATCGAGCTGCGCCCCGGAGACTTGCGGGTCCATCCCAGCTATCAGGCCTGGTCCTATTCGGCGTTCCTTGAAGGCTTCAACGAAGCGGTCCATAAAGGAACGCTCCAGCTTCACCCCTGCGCCTATCTGCACAACTATGTGTCGGACGGCGTGATCGACTCACCGCATTACAAGCCCTACATCCAACGTGCACCACTCTTCCTGAAGGGAGCGGGCGACCTTGAAGGGCTGCGCGCTTTCATCAGTCAGTACACAAGCAAGGGCAATGGCATCCCGGTGCTGGCCAAGCTGGACAGCGCCCCTATCCGCCCGTCCAAGACGCTCGCAGACGAGTTGTATGGATTGCTCTCGGGGAACAGTGCGTTCACCTTGCTTGACGAACAGAAGCACGTGTTCGAAGCCGCCAAGGCGGCCTGTGCCCAGGCACACGCAGACCGGAAACCCCGTGTCGTCATCGTTGAGGGCGGCCCGGGTACGGGCAAGTCCGTGGTTGCGGTCAATCTTCTGGCCGCAGTGCGCGAGGGCTTGAACGTCAAGTACGTCTCGAAGAATGCCGCGCCACGTGAGGTCTACAAAAGCGCCCTCAGCAAGTCGAAGGTTAACGATCGCCTCCACCACTTCTTCGGTGGGTCCGGAGCGTACGTCAACACCCCCGAGAACGAATTTGACCTGCTGATCGTCGACGAGGCGCACCGGCTCACCGAGCAGGGCGGGTTCTACGGAAACGAGGGCAAAAACCAGATCATGGAACTGATCAACGCTGCCCTGTGCAGCGTGTTCTTCATTGATGAAGACCAACGTGTCACGTTGAAGGATATCGGCACCAAGGAGGCCATTCGGGATTTCGCAATCGCCCGCGGCGCGACGGTGGAGGAGTATGCCCTCTCCTCGCAGTTCCGCTGTGCAGGCTCCGATGGATACCTGGCATGGTTGGATGACGTGCTGCAGATCCGCCCAACGGCGAACCCTACACTGGACCAGATCAGCTACGACTTCCAGGTGTTCGATGACCCGTCTGCTCTGCATGCTGCCATCGAAGCCAAGAATGCCGGCAACCGCGCGCGCGTGGTGGCCGGGTACTGCTGGCCTTGGAACAGTAAGAAGAACAGCAAGGAGATGGACATTGTCATCGGCAACTACCGACGGCAATGGAACCTCAACGAGGACGGAAGTCTCTGGATCATCTCTCCAGAATCAATTGACCAAGTGGGCTGCATCCATACTTGCCAAGGGTTGGAGGTCGACTACATCGGCGTGATCATCGGGCCGGACCTCGTCATGGAGGACGGCGCCCTCATGACCGTACCTCGAGCGCGCGATAGGCACGACAAGACGATGAAGGGTTACGTGAAGCTATCCCAGTCCCATCCCTCCCACGCTGCCGAACTGGCCGATACCATCATCAAGAACACTTACCGTACCTTGATGACCCGCGGAATGAAGGGGTGCTACGTCTACGCGACCGATCCGCAGGTTGCCGCCTACTTCAGGGCCCGACTCCAGCATGCCGCAGCAGTTGAA
The DNA here is from genome assembly GCF_056395105.1 of Stenotrophomonas sp. 10L48. Classification (NCBI taxonomy): domain Bacteria; kingdom Pseudomonadati; phylum Pseudomonadota; class Gammaproteobacteria; order Lysobacterales; family Lysobacteraceae; genus Stenotrophomonas; species Stenotrophomonas sp. 10L48. The sequence continues at coordinate 241,331 of NZ_JBFTIX010000006.1, forward strand.
CAGGCTGCGGAGATGGAGGCCTGAGCGCCTCCAGCTCACAGGTCATTCGGGGCATGTCCCGCGCAATGCGCGCGTGATCCTTCATAACGAAAAGCGCGCTGAGCCGGCAGCCTTACTTCAACCGCTCAACCAACCGCTGCCCCACCTCCAACGCCGAAGCCGGGTTCTGCCCGGTAATCAGCTCACGATCCACCACCACATGCCCCGTCCACGGCGTGGCATTGCTGCTGAATTTCGCACCCGCCCGCTGCAACGCGGTCTGCGGGTAGAACTTCATCTCGCCGCCGCCCAGCAGCGGCTTGGCCTGCTCTTCTTCCTGGTTGCTGATCACCGTCATCTGGTAGCCGCTGTAGATCCACTTCGGCGTGGCCGGCATCGCACCCGCTTCCAGCTTCGCCACGAAGCCCTCAGCATCCGGCAGCGTGGACAGCAGCGCGATCGGCCCGTGGCAGACCAGCGCGGTGGTCTTGTTGCGCTGGTGGAAGTCGACCAGCAGCCGGCCCAGTGCCGGGCTCTTCAGCAGGTCCTGCATCGGCGCGTGGCCACCGGGAATGTAGACCGCATCGAAACGCGCGTAACCCTGCTGCTCGATGCGCGCCAGGCTGACCACCGGCGAAGCCGTCGGCGAGGTCAGCGCCAGCTTCTCCAGCAGGTCCTTGTGCAGCGTCAGCTGCGCGGCGTCGTTGCCGAAGTACGCCGGCGTCACCGAGGACGCATCCACCGTCGGTGCCCGCCCCTGCGGCGTGGCGAAGGTCACCTCGTGGCCCGCGTCCAGCAGCAGCTTGACCGGCTGCATCAGCTCGTTGAGATAGAAGCCGGTGGACAGCACCTTGCCATCCTTCAGGTCCAGGTGGTTTTCGTCGGACAGCACCACCAGCACGTTGGCAGCATGCGCGCCGCTGGCGGCCAGGGTCAGGGCCAGCGCTGCGGCCAGCCGGGTCATCAGGTTCATGGGGAGCTCCTATTGGGGAATGGCGGCCACTTTATTCATCGCCCCAGCGGCGATAAATTGGCCCCATCGCAAAACATCTGTTCCCCGGAGAGCAAAATGAGCCGCAAGTTCGACTACCTGGGCGATGTGGAGGTGTTCCTGGCGGTGGTCGAGCACGGCTCGTTCACGGCTGGCGCGGTCGCGCTGTCCACCACGCCCTCGGTGCTGAGCCGCGCGGTCACCCGCCTGGAAGCGCGGCTGGGCCGGCAGCTGCTGCAGCGGACCACCCGCCGCGTGGGCCTGACCGACGCCGGGCGGCTCTACCGGGAACAGGTGCGTACCGCCTTCGGCCTGCTGGACGACGCCGAGCGCGACGTATTGGCCCAGGACGGTGCGCTGGCCGGCCGCGTGCGCCTGAGCGTGCCCACCACCTATGGCCACTACCGGCTGCCGGCCGTGCTGGCGCGCTTTGCGCAGCAGTACCCGCAGGTGCAGGTGGAACTGAACATCACCAACCGCAACGTGGACCTGGTGGCCGAAGGCTTCGACCTGGCCGTCCGCCTGGGCCAGCTGCCGGACAGCGGGCTGGTGGCGCGCAAGCTGGAAGACGCGCCGCTGCTGCTGGTGGCCGCGCCGGGCTACCTGCAGCGCCGCAGCACGCCGCAGACGCTGGACGACCTGCAGCAGCACCTGTGCCTGCCCTTCGTGATGCCGCGCACCGGGCGGTTGGCGCCGTGGATCTTCCGCGACGGCGGGCGCGACGTGGACTGGCTGCCGCGTTCGTCCATCGAGACATCCGACGATGTGCTGGGCGTGGTGTCGTTGGCCGAACAGGGCATCGGCATCTGCCAGAGCTATGAGTTCATCGTGCGCGAGCGATTGCAGCGTGGGCAGCTGGTGGAGGTGCTGCCGCAGCTGCGGGGGAGATCGCGACCGTTCTCGGTGATCTATGCACCGCATCGGCGCCAGTCGGCGGCGGCACGAGCGATGATTGAGTTGCTGGTGGGGCATGCGGCGGTGGCTGAGGACGGCGTCGGCTAAGGATGCGATGCCTACTTGCGATGTCGGGTTTGAACCGATTTTCGGACCACGCGGCAAATCAGGCGGCGTGGCCACCCGATGCGGACTAAGAACTGTTGCAAAGAAGGCCATCGCACTATTCGCTTGCGGCATGGGCGATTGCGCCACTTTGATTCGCAATCAGTAGAGCATCTGCACGAATGCGTCTTGTGGCGTCGCGTGCTGCACGAAGGGCGCGTGCAACAATAGATATTCGCTCTCGAATTCCGCGATTTCTTCGCGAATTTTGATTTGCATTCGGAGTGACGGCGTAAACACCATGGCGCGCCACCGACAACGGGTGGCCGGGTCTGCAAACCCGAAGAATGCGACGTCTGTTGTTTACGCTTGCCCGTCGGCACCGTCCTTAACCGGTGCCGGCGGGCAATCCGTCGGCCTTTATGGCGGGCGGTGCGTGGGAGTCCTCGGGCTCACCGGCTTATGACGTCGCTTCATCCGGTTTGCAGCCACGCATCGTCCGCCACCCCGCCTACGCGGTGGCGCTGTTAAGCACAGCCAAGGAAACCGACGCCATGAGCGAATCCGAAACCTTCTCCTCGTACGCCGCTGTTGAGCCCATCAACGACGACACGCCACTGCCGGACCTGAGCACCTTCTTGGGCATTCTCAAGCGCATGCGCGGATGCGAGGGGGCTGATGGGCTGCCCTGGCCGGAGAACGATGTGTCACCCGGCCGCCGCGTGAGCCTGGCAAGAACCGAGCGCGCGTTGGTAGGGCTGCTGACGGTGCTTGAGGTGCTGCACTCGGCCGACCGCTGCCGGGTGGCAGCGGAACCAGAGCGGCATCTGGATGAGGGGGTGGTTGATGGGCTGTTTCTGGCTTGCCGGGGGTTGGCTGAGTGGGCTTGTCGGGAGGTTAGGCCGGGCGAATGATTAACATGGAAATTGCCCTACTGCACACGTCTTGGAGCATCGACGAGCTCTGTCCTCATCCGAGGAAAGCACTCAATTCTGCACATAAGCGGCGATTTCAGCCTTTCCCTGGATGGCCCCATCGAAATGCTCTGCCATCACCCCAGAGAATAGATTAACAATCTCGCTTGGATTGAATTCAGGCGAGTGCTCAAACAAAACAGCATCATGCATAGGAATCTTCAAAGCAACCCTTTTATCAAGGCTCATTTTTATAAGCGCCTTCTTAAATATAAGAGATGCGGTTCCCTGAACAACTTGACTCACCGCAGAACGCTTTTCCTTTTCACTCAACGGGAGCGTAGACGAACGCCGAAGAAAGTTCCCAAATGCGGTACCAACCCTTCCAGATTTGTGGAACTCGGTGTGGATCTCCGACTTCCATTGTTCGAATCTGACAAATTTCTTAAAGAACTCCTTAGCTTTATCTCGGGCGGCACCATATCCCACTGCGGCGTCTATTAGATTTCTTCTCCTCATTCCATATGCATAGGATAAGAACAGCCTCTTTCCTTGCTTACGAAACGCCGGATCACCAAAAATCTCAATTGCTACCAGCTCATAGACATCCCCCTGCCTGTACAAAGCCAGCATGTTCTCGTCACCCGACAACGCAGCCATTATTCCGGCCTCAAACTGGCCAAAATCAACATAGGATAGGCACTTTCCCGCTGCAGGAGAGATGACATCCCGGAATCGCCTTGAGAGATTCTGAAGCGACGGATCTTTGTAATAAATTCTAGATGTGATGGAGCCAAAACCATCAACAACCGGATAGACCCGATCTTGACTCAGCGAAATTGCGCTCAGAACCGTCCTACTTGCAGCGATCTTGCGCAACTCGATCAATTTTTCTGAAAAACCGTTCGCCATAGGAACGAAATTCAGAACGTACTCCAGCCCAACACCCGAAAAATCGTACCCCTGAGGCTCAAGATACTCGATAACCTCCTCGTCCGTAGGCACTTCAAGAGGTAGATCATAAGTGGCAGAAAACTCCTTGAGCGCCATGTAATAAGAGAAATCGATGCCCTGCCTATGCACTTTAAGAACAGGTTTATTTAGAGAGATTCCGTCAGCAGCAGAGCGGATAAGATAGTTAATTACCGGCCGTTCAATCTGACAGTACCTGTCCCACTCCCCATGCTCTTTAGCCTCCGCCTCAACATGGGCAGAGTACTTAAGCAGCGCAACGGCAACTTTCGAGAATATCTCATCATCGAAATCAGAATTCTTGAATGATATATTCCGATACCGACCTAGAACCTCTTCCTCTTCGTATCCAAGCTCTAGCAACTGGGTAGACACGTCGATCCTGTCGCGAGCCTCTCTATCGCTACGTATCCCTGATGTCGATATCCGCAACTCATCCACGTCCGTCACTACCGAGGGAAGCCTACCCGCCGCTGCAAATATCGCCGGCGCCAGCAGCCAATAGTCATGGCAAATTATTTCGAAATTTACTTCCGCCACATCCCTTGCGGAAACCTCACTTAAAACACCATCCAAGTAAAGGTAAAATTTTTCGCCACCCCGTCCCGAAAAATCGTTAATGAAGAGCAACACAGCCTTATTGTTAATCATAAGGATTTAATTCCTCATACAAGCGAAGAATCGGAGTCCGCTCGCGCTCCAACAGGGGTACATTATTAATAAAATGATTCCTGGCACGACCTACTGTCCCTCTTAGCTTCGGACCCAGCTCAGGAACTAAAGGCTTAATTATCTCTCTATCCAACTCACTAATGGAGAGGAGATAGTTCCTCTGATGGTAGTAGGGCCAAGTGGCCTTAAATTTATCAATACACCCCTGAAGTAACCCAACCTCCCCCATACATCTAAGATATATAAATATCGCGGGAACTTCAGACCTAAGTATATCCTCCTTAACTCTCTCCTCCGCCAACTTCACTAGCACAGGAGAATTGCGCCCGACCCGAGCAAACACCATCCACAGGTGGAAGTTCTGCCAAGAGTGAATCGCAAGCTCATTGTCACAAAGATATTGTTCAACCCTATTCAACTCTTCGTCATTCAGCCCTAAAGAGATAAGCAATCTACAGTATTGATCTGTAGACGCGGCATGCTCCTCCAATGAATCAATTAGCAAGGACTTAAGCTGGGATGACATGTCACCCTGCACGTCGAAGATCCCCGCCTCAACCAGGCGAATCAACCTATTGACGGCAAATCTAAACTGTCTGGACTGGGTCTGCTTCGATTCAATGCAATCGGAAAGCATCTGAAATACATACTTAACTGATCGAATGATTAAGCGACGACTTTTTGAGCGCCACATGTTGTCAATGGCGACACTTCTGTCGTCACCATTAGGGAAGAATTCATCTATATCAGCCTGCGAGCTTTCTGACGTAAGGATCTTTGTTTTCGACGAGTTTATATTCATCCCGACAGATCTAAGCTCACCAATGAGAATAGCCGCGGCCCGCCTGGCACCCCGCGTGGTATTACATATTATTCTAATATCATCAACGTACCTGTAGTAGTCGAATCCTCGCCTCACCATACTTTGATCGACAGAGTCGAGAACAACATTTGCAATGAAGGACGACGCGTCCCTATTCTGCGGCAATCCGTGCCGCTCATTGAAGCACCAGCGAACCATCAGCTCGCAGAGGGTGTTGATTGCGTTCCGAATAAGTACTTTTTCGGGACCACTAGCCTTTACACTAGGTAGCAATCGCTCAAAAGCCGAACGAATACTATCTATCGATATGTTTTCAAAGTAATTAATTAGATCAGTTGAAAAGAGCGCCTGGCCATTCCCTAGCGCGGTTTTTGTTACCCCTTCAAACGTCTTCCAGAGTTCAATCCTGCCTTTGAACAGATCTTTATCCGTGCGCCTCCTTCTGTCATACCTGTGACCAAGAACACGGTGCGAAAGCAGCGGGTCATAGTATGGAATTAGGAAGGAGCAAATCGCCTGATATATAAATCGATCATAGAAATCCGTCTCCAAGGCATATCTAACACCCAAGCCTTTCTTTGGGATGTCGCAGACATTGCTTTGCGATGGAACGTAGCGTCCATTGCCGCCCAGCAGAACCTCGGAAAGAACTTCCCTCAGAGAAGATTTATTTGAGAACAGATCTCGGTGCTGGAGCGCGTCTTCGAACCAATCATCTCTCATGTCCCTATGTAGATGCTGCAGAACGCTATCGACGTCTATCGGGAATGCAAGCAGGTCGATTGTCCTGCCTTCATCACTTTGTTCCATACCCCTCCCCTTAAACAGAACTAATCGCTTGCGTAGAGCTGAACTTCTTTACTGGGCTCATCCTAGGAGCTTTTGCTCACCTAGATCAACACTGCAACCATCATGCTTCGGCACGCCGGCCTATTTGGCGAAATATCTCCATGAACTAGCGGCACTTCTCAATCGTTGAGTTTCGCCACCCTCCACGACGGGGCGTGGCGTCGACTAGGACCGACGCCAAAAAGGTCTATAGATGAAACAACCCGAGAAGAAAGGTTCTTCTCCTATCGGACGGGAGAAGAACCCAAAAAAAAGGGCGCCTCTCGGCGCCCTCGTTCTTTCAACTCATTCCCACTCAATGGTCGCCGGCGGCTTCCCCGAGATGTCATAAACAACCCTCGACACCCCCCGCAACTCATTGATGATCCGGTTGCTAACCGTACCCAGGAACTCATACGGCAGATGCGCCCAATGCGCGGTCATGAAGTCGATCGTCTCCACGGCGCGCAGCGCAATCACCCACTCATAAGCCCGCGCATCACCCACCACGCCCACCGACTTCACCGGCAGGAACACGGCAAACGCCTGGCTGGTCTTGTCGTACAGGTCGGCCTTGCGCAGCTCGTCGATGAAGATCGCATCGGCCTTGGCCAGCAGCTCAGCGTACTCACGCTTCACTTCGCCCAGGATACGCACGCCCAGGCCCGGGCCCGGGAACGGATGGCGGTAGACCATGGTGCGCGGCAGGCCCAGCTCAACGCCCAGGCGGCGCACTTCGTCCTTGAACAGCTCGCGCAGCGGCTCCACCAGGCCCAGCTTCATGTGCTCCGGCAGGCCGCCCACGTTGTGGTGGCTCTTGATCACATGCGCCTTGCCGGTCTTGCTGCCGGCCGACTCGATCACGTCCGGGTAGATGGTGCCCTGCGCCAGCCACTTGGCGTTCTTCAGCTTGTTCGACTCTTCGTCGAAGATCTCAACGAACAGGTTGCCGATGATCTTGCGCTTGGCTTCCGGGTCGCTCACGCCTTCCAGCGCGCTGAAGTAGCGGTCGGCGGCATTCACGCGCACCACCTTCACGCCCATGTGCTCGGCGAACATCGCCATCACCTGGTCGCCTTCCTGCCAGCGCAGCAGGCCGGTATCCACGAACACGCAGGTCAGCTTCTCGCCGATGGCCTTGTGCAGCAGCGCGGCCACCACGGACGAATCGACGCCGCCGGACAGGCCCAGGATCACTTCGTCATCGCCCACCTGTTCGCGCACGCGGGCGATCTGGTCGTCGATGATGTTGGCGGCGGTCCACAGGGTCTGGCAGCCGCACACGTCCACCACGAAGCGGCGCAGCAGCGCCTGGCCCTGCAGGGTGTGGGTCACTTCCGGATGGAACTGCACGCCGTACCAACGCTTTTCTTCGTTGGCCATGGCGGCCACCGGAATGCGGTCGGTGGTGGCGGTGATGGTGAAGCCCGGCGGTGCAACGGAGACGTGGTCGCCGTGGCTCATCCAGACATTCAGCTTCGGCTCGCCGCCGTGGTCGCTCAGGCCCTTGAACAGTGCATCCGGGTTGATCACGTTTACTTCGGCGTGGCCGAACTCGCGCTGGTCAGCGGCTTCCGTGGCACCGCCCAGCTGCGCGGCCAGGGTCTGCATGCCGTAGCAGATGCCGAAGATCGGCAGGCCGCTGTCGAACACTTCCTGCGGCGCGGCGGGGGCGCCCGGCAGCGTGGTCGATTCCGGGCCACCGGACAGGATGATGCCCTTGGCGCCAAAGCCGGCAATCTCCGCCGGGTTGTGGTCCCACGCCCAGATTTCGCAGTAGACGCCCAGCTCGCGGATGCGGCGGGCAATCAGCTGCGTGTACTGCGCGCCGAAATCGAGGATGAGGATCTTGTCGTTATGGATGTTGGTCATGGTGCCGTTCCAGTGGTGTTCTTCGCTGCGCCTGAAGCTTCAAGGCTCTGCGTCAACGAGGCGATAAGTGCCTCGCGTTGTTGAATATGTGAGGCATCTGCCTCGTCCCAGCGCAGCATCAGCAGCGCGTGCGGCGCACCGGCCGGATCTTCGACCATGCGTGGCAGCTCGACCGCTTCCTGCACTTCCGAGCCTTCCATCCAGCGCCGTTCGATTGCCACTGCCTGATGGCGCGGCTCGGTGGGCGTGCCCCAGTAGATGCGCTTGGCATTCATGGCCGCCGTATCCAGCGGGCCCAGCACGGGCTCCAGCACCGGGTCGGCAGGCCCATCGAGCGAAAGCGTCCGGCACTGCAGTGTTACCTGCAGCGGGCGCGCGCCGGTGCCGTGCAGCATCCAACGCTCCTCGCCCAGCGGCTGCACGCGCCATCCGGTGGGTAGCGAAAATGCCGTTGAACACGCCTGCACGTCCCGCAATTGCGAAACCGCCGCGCCCGGAGACCCGGAGCGCGGCGGCGGTTCGGACAACGAGCAGCCTGCCATCAGCAGGCTGCTCGTGACCGCAAGGACGGTGCGGAATCGCATCAGGAGCGGTAGTTCGGCGGCTCTTTGGTGATCGTCACGTCGTGGACGTGGCTCTCACGCTGGCCGGCGCCGCTGATCTTCACGAACTTGGGCTTGCTGCGCATGTCCTCGACGGTGGCGCAACCCACGTAGCCCATGGTGGCGCGCAGGCCGCCCATCAGCTGGTGGATGATGCCGCCCACCGGGCCGCGGTAAGGCACGCGGCCTTCAATGCCTTCGGGCACCAGCTTGTCGGCGGTGGCGGCGTCCTGGAAGTAGCGGTCCTTGGACCCCTTCTCCATCGCAGCCAGCGAGCCCATGCCGCGGTAGCTCTTGTACGAACGGCCCTGGAACAGCTCGGTTTCGCCCGGCGATTCCTCGGTACCGGCCAGCAGGCCACCAATCATGATGGTGGAGGCACCGGCGGCCAGTGCCTTGCCGATGTCGCCGGAGTAGCGGATGCCACCGTCGGCGATCAGCGGGATGCGGTCCTGCAGCGCTTCGGCCACCAGGTCGATCGCGGTGATCTGCGGCACGCCCACGCCTGCCACCACGCGGGTGGTGCAGATCGAGCCCGGGCCGATGCCGACCTTCACTGCGTCCGCGCCGCTGTCCAGCAGCGCCAGCGCGGCTTCACCGGTGCAGATGTTGCCGCCGATGACCTGCACGTTCGGGAAGTTCTTCTTGACCCAGCTGACGCGGTCCAGCACGCCCTGCGAATGGCCGTGCGCGGTATCGACCACGATCACGTCCACGCCGGCAGCCACCAGCGCTTCCACGCGGCGATCAGTATCGCCGCCGACGCCGACGGCCGCGCCGACCAGCAGGCGGGTGGCGATGTCCTTGGCAGCGTTCGGGAAGTCGGTGTTCTTCTGGATGTCCTTGACGGTGATCAGGCCACGCAGGGCGAAATCATCGTTGACCACCAGCACCTTTTCGATGCGGTTGCGGTGCAGCAGCTGCAGCACTTCATCAGACGCGGCGCCTTCCTTGACCGTGATCAGGCGATCCTTCTTGGTCATGATGTGGCGGACCGGATCGTCCAGCTCGGTCTCGAAGCGCATGTCGCGATGGGTCACGATGCCGGCCAGCAGGCCGTCGCTGCCCACCACCGGCACGCCGGAGATGTTGTGCGCCTGGGTCAGGGCCAGCACGTCGCGGATGGTGGTTTCCGGGCCGACGGTGATCGGGTCGCGGATGACACCGGCCTCGAACTTCTTGACCTTGGCCACTTCCGCGGCCTGCTGCTCCACGCTCAGGTTCTTGTGGATGATGCCCATGCCACCCAGCTGTGCCATGGCGATGGCCAAGCGTGCTTCGGTGACGGTATCCATGGCGGCGGACAGGATCGGAAGCTTGAGCTTCAGGTCGCGCGTCAACCGCGTTTCGAGGTTGACGTCCTTGGGCAGGATGGTCGAATGAGCGGGGACGAGCGAGACGTCGTCGTAAGTGAGTGCTTCAGCCTGGATGCGCAGCATCGGCATACCCGAGATGTGGGGAAGCGCGACATTTTACCCTGTTTTGGCGACCAAGAACAGTAATTTTGGTAACCGGAAATAGGTAATCCTGCGACACAGTGTCGCGCGGGCGGGGATCTGTTCAGGGCACCTACCGAAGCGGGTAGTGCCGGCCGCTGGCCGGCAACCTCATGAACCTTCGGATGGCATACCGGGCACCCGGCACCGGGGTGATCCAGCTCGCCCGCTGCGCTGCGGCTTCAAACCCGACATCGCCCACCAACCGGCCGTCATCCAAGCGGTTGATGCCCACGTCGATCACCACCGCGCCCGGCTTCACCCACTCGCCCGGCACGATGTCCGGTCGGCCCACCGCCACCACCAGGATGTCGGCGTTGCGCACGGCCTGTTCCAGCACGTCCTTGGGGGTGAACTTGTGGCAGCTGGTCACGGTGCAGCCGGCAATCAGCAGCTCCAGACCCATCGGCCGGCCGACGTGGTTGCTGACGCCGACGATGGTGGCGTTGCGGCCGCGCACCGGCTGGTCGGTGTGTCCCAGCAGCGTGGTGATGCCACGCGGGGTGCACGGGCGCAGGCCGAACTCACGCAGGGCCAGGTGGCCGACGTTTTCCGGATGGAAGCCGTCCACGTCCTTGCGCGGGTCGATGCGCTGGATCAGCCGGCGCGCGTCGGGAATGCCCGGCAGCGGCAGCTGGATCAAAATGCCGTTGATCTTCGGGTCGGCGTTGAGCTGGTCGATCAGGTCGAGCAGCTCGGCCTCGGTGGTGCCGGCCGGCAGATCGTAGTCATAGGCCTCGATGCCGACCTTCTCGGCCGCGCGGCGCTTGTTGCGCACGTACACGGTCGAGGCCGGGTCGCCCCCCACCAGCACCACGGCCAGGCCAGGGCGGCTGCCACCGGCGGCGACACGGGCGTCGACCCGCACCTTCAGGCTGTCGAGCAGGTCCTCGGCGATACGGCGGCCATCGAGGATGCGGGCAGGAAGCTGGGGGGCGGAGTCGGTCATCGGGTGCGGGCGTGGGGCGGCGGGGACGCTATTGTCCCCGATTCACGCCCCCTCGCCCACCGGGAATGCGGGCCGCCGCCGCTTCGGTAGTGCCGGCCGCTGGCCGGCAACCTCATGAACGCAGGACGCACCGTGCAGTTGCCGGCCAGCGGCCGGCACCACCAAGGCTTCAGATCATTCCTCTTCTTCTTCCGGCACTTCATCCGCATTGAGCGTGCGTGCCTTGCGCTTCGGCGCGGTAAACGGCGTCGGCGTCGGCACACCCGGCAGCGCGCTGCCGAACACCATGTGCGCGCCGGCCCTCAGGCTGCCACCGGCCATTTCCAGCTCGAAGCGCTCGGCATCGCGCTCGCGGATCTGCTCGGCAATCTCGCGCGCATCGTCTTCGTCCGCGCCCAGCTCCACCAGTGCCGCCTGCCCGAACAGCAGTGCCGACTCGAAGGTTTCGCGGATCTGGAAGTCCACGCCAGCATGGATCAGCCGCAGCGAATGTTCGCGGTCGAACGAGCGCACCAGCAGCTTGGCCTGCGGGAATTGATGAGCAACCAGTTCGACGATGCGGTCGGCATCCTCGGCATTGTTCACACACACCGCAATCGCCCGTGCACTGCCCGCGCCAGAGGCATGCAGCACGTCCAGCCGGGTGCCGTCGCCGTAATAGATCTTGAAACCAAAGCGCTCGGCGTTGTGGATCATCTCCACATCGTTGTCGATGATGGTCACGTCCACGTCGCGGGCCAGCAGCGACTGGCTGGCCACCTGGCCGAAGCGGCCGAAGCCGATCAGCAGCACGCTGCCGGACAGGCCATCGGCGGTATCCACGCCTTCCAGGCTGACGGTCGGCGTCGGCGCCACGCGCTTGTAGACCAGCACCACCAGCGGCGTCAGCGCCATCGACAGCACCACCACGGCGGTGAAGTTGGCATTGATGTCCAGGCTGATCACCCCGGCACTGGCTGCGGCGGAGAACAGCACGAAGGCGAACTCGCCGCCCTGCGCCATCAGCACGCCACGGTCCAGCGCCTGCGCATGGTCACTGCCCATCAGGCGCGCAACCACGTAGATGCACAACGCCTTGGCCGCCATCAGCGCCACCACCAGACCGAGGATCATCGGCCAGTTGCCGGCCACCACGCCCAGGTCCAGCGCCATGCCCACGCTGAGGAAGAACAGGCCCAGCAGGATGCCGCGGAACGGTTCGATGTCTGCTTCGATCTGGTGGCGGAAGGTCGATTCGCTCAGCAGCACGCCGGCCAGGAACGCGCCCATCGCCATCGACAACCCGGACAGCTGCATCAGCAGCGCCGCGCCCAGCACCACCAGCAGTGCGGCGGCGGTCATCACTTCGCGCGCCTTCGATTCGGCCAGCACGCGGAACAGCGGATTGAGCAGGAAGCGGCCCACCAGCACCAGGCCGACGATGGCGCCCACGCCGATCGCCACCGACATCCAGCGCGAACCTTCGCCATCGGCACTGCCCGCAGCCGGAGCCATCCACGCGACCAGCGCCAGCAACGGCACGATCAGCAGGTCTTCGAACAGCAGGATCGAGACGATCTTCTGCCCCGACGGCAGCGCGATGTCACCGCGCTCGGCCAGCAGCTGCATCACCACTGCGGTGGAGGTGAGCACGAAACCGGTGGCGCCGATGAAGGCGATCTGCCACGGCAGCCCGAACAGCTTGGCGATGCTGGTCAGCACCAGCGCGCAGGTGACGATCTGCAGCGTGCCCAGCCCGAAGATTTCCTTGCGCAGGCTCCACAGGTGCGAGGGCCGCATTTCCAGGCCGATGACGAACAGGAACATGACCACGCCGAGTTCGGCGGTATGCAGGATCGCCTGCGGGTCGGAGAACCAGCCCAGCCCGAACGGGCCGATCGCCAGGCCGGCGGCGAAGTAGCCCAGCACCGAGCCCAGGCCGAGCCGACGGAACAGCGGCACCATCACCACCGCTGCGCCCAACAGGGCGACGACCTTGACCAGCTCGCTGGTCGCTGCTTCTACCGCCATGCGGTGGGTTCCCCGGAAATCGAAATCGGCCTCAACGATAGAGCAACACCGATGACGGCAATAGCACGTGTGTTGCGTTTTATTGTCTTGGAGATGGAACGATAGCGGGAGTGGCCCTAGGCATCATCCCGAAACCGTGCGCGCCCCTCGGTGGGCGCCAACCCGATTCGGTAGGCGCCAACCTTGGTTGGCACAAGCGCCGACCAAGGTCGGCATCTACCAGGGCCCCGCCCCCGCCCCGCCCTCACCCGCCCCGACAGAACGCGGCGTAATCGATATACCCCGGGAACGGCACGCCCGGCGCGCACACCGCGCACTGCGGGTCCGGCCCGATGCGGGTCTCGCGGAAGCGCATGCCCAGCGCGTCAAAGCGCAGCAGGCGGCCCACCAACGGTTCGCCGATGCCCAGCAGCAGCTTCAGCACCTCGGTGGCCTGCAGCACACCTGCCAGGCCGGGCAGCACGCCCAGCACGCCGGCCTCGGAACAGTTCGGCGCGAACTCCGACGGCGGCGGCTCCGGGAACAGGCAGCGGTAGCACGGCGCCACGCCGCGCTGGCGGCCGGCATCGAACACGCTCACCTGGCCATCGAAGCGCTCGATGGCGGCGTAGACCATCGGCGTGGCGTGCTTGATGCAGGCGTCGTTGAGCAGGTAGCGCAACGGGAAGTTGTCCGAACCATCCAGCACCACGTCAACGTCCTGCAGCAGGCGGTCCACGTTCTCCGAGGTGACCCGCTCGGGCACGGCCTCGACCTCGATGGACGGGTTCAACGCCAGCAGCCGCTCACGTGCCGAATCAACCTTCAGCTGGCCGACGCTGGCCTCGGTATGCACGATCTGCCGGTGCAGGTTGCTGCGCTCGACACGGTCGTGGTCGGCAAAACGCAGGTGGCCTACCCCGGCGGCCGCCAGGTAGAAGCCAGCCGGCGCGCCCAGGCCACCCGCGCCCAGCACCAGCACCCGAGCCTGCTGCAGGCGGCGCTGCCCAGCCTCGCCCACCTGCGGCAGCAGCAGGTGGCGAGAATAGCGGTCATAGAAATCGCGGTCGGCGGCGCTGGTCAGTGGCTGCACCAACGGCAGCGCCAGCTCGCGCCAGGCCACGGTGCCGCCGGCAACGGAGGTCACGTTCGTGTAGCCCGCATCCAGCAGCGCCTGCGCTGCATCGGAAGAGCGCTTGCCGCTCTGGCAGATCAGCAGGATTTCCTGTTCCGGTAGCGGCAGGTGCGCGGCCGGGTCGGCCAGAAGTTCAGCCTTGGCCACGCCACGCGCGCCCTCGGCCATGCCGCCGGCCCGCTCGTGCGCCTCGCGCACGTCGATCAGCACCGCACCATGGGCCACGCGCGCGCGCGCCCGCTCGGGGGAAAGCTCTGGAATGCTCATGGCGTCCATTGTAGAGCCGGGCCCCATGTTGACGGAGCCGACGGCGCGTAGGACCCTCTGGCCGGTGAAACCATCGATCAATCCCGTACAGACCGAGCACCTGGTGCTCCGGCCGTTCTCATGCGCCGACGGCCCCGAGGTCTTCGCCGGCATCACGCCAACGCTGACCCGCTTCATGGCATTCGATCCGCCGGACTCTTTTGCGGCATTCGAAAAGATCGGCCAGGAATGGCTGCGCCTGATCGAGGAAGGCGCGGAATACACGTTCGTGATCCGGCATCTGCAGGACGGACGCTTTGTGGGCATCGCCGCCGTGCACCGCGCTACCGAGGGCGAACCCGAGCTTGGCATCTGGATAAGCGAGCGCGAGCACGGACAGGGCTACGGCCGCGAGGCAGTGCGCGCCGTCGTCCACTGGTGCGCGGAACGGCTCGCTGCGGTCGCCTATCGCTACCCGGTGGCGGTGGACAACGTGGCCAGCCGGCGGATTGCCGAAGCACTGGGCGGCCAGGTGGTCGGCACCGAGCAGAGCGCGAAGTTTGCGTCGGTGATCTATCGGATTCCGGTGCCGGGGCTGCCTGGCTGAGGTTGCCGGCCAGCGGCCGGCACTACCGACAGGATCGCCACAACGAGAAAGGCGGCCCTGCGGCCGCCTCTCGTGAATCACTTGCCCTTGACGTGCTTCATCAAGCGCCGCTTGGCCTTGACCTGCCGTTCGGTCAGCACGTTCTTCTTGCCTTCGTACGGGTTGGCACCCTCGCGGAAGATGAACTGCACCGGCGTACCGATCAGCTTGAAGCGCTTGCGGAAGAAATTCTCCAGGTAGCGCTTGTACGACTCCTGCAGTTCCTTCAGGCGGGTGCCGTGCACGATGAAGGTCGGCGGGTTGGCGCCGGCCGGGTGCACGTAACGCAGCTTGGAGACGTGGCCGCGGATGGTCGGCGGCGGGTTGGTCTCGTAGGCCACTTCCAGCGCCTTGTTCACTTCGCTGGTGGTGAAGGTCTTGTTCGCCGATTCGTGCGCGCGATGCACCGCACGGAACAGCTCACGCAGGCCCGAGCCATGCTTGGCCGAGATGCGCACCGATTCAGCCCACGGCACGAAGCCCAGGCGCAGCGACAGCATCGTTTCCGCCTGCTCACGCTGGTAGTCGGTCAGGCCGTCCCACTTGTTGATCGCGATCACCAGCGCGCGGCCGGCATCCAGCACGGCGCCGAGCACGGTGGCGTCCTGGTCGGTCACGCCTTCGGTGGCGTCGAGCATCAGCACGGCCACCTGGCACTGCTCGATCGACTGCATGGTCTTGACCACCGAGAACTTCTCGACGACTTCGTCCACGCGCGAACGGCGACGCAGGCCGGCGGTGTCGATCAGGCGGTACTCGCGGCCATCGCGCTCCAGGTCCACCGAGATCGAATCGCGGGTGGTTCCCGGAACGTCCGAAGCGATCATACGCTCTTCGCCGAGGATGCGGTTGACCAGGGTCGACTTGCCCACGTTGGGGCGACCGACGAAGGCGATGCGGATGCGGTTCGGATCGTTGTCCAGCTCTTCGCCGCTGCCCTCTTCCGGCAGGCGCTGGATGACCTCGTCAAGCAGGTCGTCCAGGCCCTGGCGATGGGCAGCCGACAAGGTCAGCATCTCGCTGAAGCCGTAGCGGGCGAACTCCGAACGCACGGTGTCTTCGTCGGTGCCGTCGATCTTGTTGATCAGCAGCAGCGTCGGGCGCGACAGCTTGCGCAACCAGGCCAGGATCTCATCGTCCATCGCCGAGGTGCCCTCGCGGGCATCGACGACGAACAGGATCAGGTCAGCTTCGCCAGCGGCAGCGCGGGCCTGGCGCGTGGTAGCACCAGCCAGGCCTTCTTCTTCCTCTGCGATGCCGCCGGTATCGACGACGAGGAAATGGTTGTCCTCGTCAAGCCGGCAGACGCCATAGTTGCGGTCCCGGGTGACGCCGGGCTGGTCATGGACCAGGGCGTCACGTGTACGGGTCAGTGCATTGAATATGGTCGACTTGCCGACATTCGGCCGTCCAACCAGGGCGACCAAAGGCAGCATCGCGATTACTCCGTATTAATTTGCCAACCGGAATGCGGTCAGCTTGCCATCAACGTTCTGCACCAGCAGCACTCCATCGACGACGATTGGCTGGGCCAGAAGCGCATCACCGCCGCTTTTCGCCCGCGCCGCCATCGCGCCATCGGAGGCCTGCAGCCAATGCAGGTATCCCTTGTAGTCACCGACCACCACGTAGTCGCCGTGCAGCGCCGGACCGGTCAGCGAGCGCCGGGCCAGTGCGGTCTGCGACCACATCGCCGCGCCGCTGGCCTTGTCCAGGCCGAACACGCCGCCCTTGTTGTCGGTAACGAAAACATTGCCCGAAGACACCGCCACACCGCCGGCACCGCCGTGGTCACGCGCCCACATCGGGCGACCAGTCGGGCCTTCGATGGCCATGGTCTGGTTCTTGAAGCTGCTCACGAACAGCGTGTTGCCGTCGAGCACCGGGGCGCCATCGACGTCGGCCATGCGGTCCAGCTCGGTACGGCCTTCGCCGGTACCCACGTTCTGGTCCCACAGCGTGCGGCCGTCCTGCATGGCCAGCGCAGCAACGCTGCCCTCGTCCTTGCCGATGAACAGCACGCCCGGACCCGCCACCACCGCCGCGTTGCCACGCACGGTCAGCGCCGGCAGCTCGCTGGGGTTGAACCACTTCTGGGTGCCGTTGCCGGCATCGAACGCGGTGACGCGACCATCATTGCTGCGCACGAAGACCATGCCCTGGGCAATGGCCGGTGCGGCGATGACTTCGTTGGGCACGCGTGCGCGCCACTTCTCGCTGCCATCGTTGATGTCCAGCGCGATCACCTGGCCATCGAGGGTACCGATGACCACCAGGTTCTCGCCGACGCCCGGACCACCGGACAGCCGCAGCTTGGCCTTCTTCTTTTCCTTCTTCGGCTCCCAGGTCCAGACCTTCTTGCCGGTCTGCAGGTCGATGGCGTGCACGCCACCGGTGATCGCCGCGGCGAACACATGGCCATTGGCCACTGCCGGGCCCTGGCGTACGCCGATGCGGCGCTCGCCCTTGCCCAGGTTGACCGACCAGGCCTTGTTGACCTTCAGGGTCGGCTCGAACTTCACCAGTTCCGCCGGCTCCTGTGCCTTCTTCGCTGCTGCGTCCTTGCCGGCGAACCAGCCCTTCATGGTGCTGCAACCGGACAGCGCCATGCCAAGCAGGAGTACGGTGGCGACGCGCGTGATCATGACCTTCTGACTCATCAAACCGACTCCGCAGGGGCGGCGACGGTGCCGCCGGCGTCCATAACCTTGGTTTCCAGCAGTCGCCGCTGCGGCGCTGCCACGTCCAGCGTCTTCAGCGCCTTCTCATACTGTTCGCGGGCCGCGTCACGCTTGCCCTGCGCCATCAGCGCATCGCCATGGATTTCCAGGCTGCTGCTGTCGGTGGCGCTGCCCAGCAGCTTGATCGCTTCATCGCCCTTGCCGGTAGCCACCAGCAAGCGTGCCACGCGCTGGTCGACCACGCGCTGCAGGTCGCCTTCGACCTTCACCGCGCGCAGGGTGGCCAGCGCCTCTTCATTCTTGCCGGCATCGACCTGGGCCTTGGCCAGCTGCAGCGCAGCCAGGTCGCCGTAGATGCTGGACGGGCCAGCCTCCAGCGCCTTGACCGCCTTCGCAGCGTCGTCGAGCTTGTTCTGCTGCAGGCCCACCAGGGCCTTCTGGTACTCGACATTGGCCGAAGCCAGCTTGCCGCCCTGATCCTTCTGGTACCACTGCCAGCCGGCAATGGCACCGATGGCGATGACTACGCCACCGAGGATGCTGGCACCATTCTTCCGCAGCCAGCTGCGGACGCGTTCACTTTGTTCGTGCTCGTCGAGCAGGTCGTCGATCGCCATGCGTACTCTCGCCCCGCCCATCGGGAGGGACCATTGGGATTATCGAAGGTGGTGAAACCGCGCCTCAGTGTGAAACCGGGACAACGGAGCCTTCAGAGGATACCTGAAAGCGTGCCACGTTGGCTCGCTGATAGGGCGTCAGATCGACGATAGCGCCATTCTGCTGAACCTGGACCGCCGAGGCGTTGCCCAGGGTGACCCGGGCCACCTGGCCGGGGGTGAAGCTGCGGGTCTCGCCCGCCTTGATCAACGCCTTCTCTACGCTGCCGCCATCCGGACCGGCGATATCGACCCAGCTGTCGCCACTGAACTGCATGTCCAGGTTGGCAGCAGCGGCCGGCGCAGCGCGTGGCACCGGGGCCAGCGAGGCAACGTAGGGGGTAGCAGTCGGCTTGGTGACAGGTGCGGCCGCCACTTCGGCGGGTGCCGCGGCGGCGGACCCGGGACCGGCCGGGGTAACCGGTACGGCGGCCGGGATCACATCCAGCGAGGCAGTGTTCGGCGAAGGTGCGGTGCCATCGAAGTGACCACGGGTGGCGAACCAGACCGGGACCGCCAGCACGGCGGTAATACCGACATACAGCGCACGGCGGCCGAGATTCTCGGCGATCCGGCGCGCACGCGGGGTATGGGTGTGGCTGACCAGCGTCGGCGGAACCACCGGTCCAACCTGGGCCTGTTCCAGCAGTTCGCTGACGTCGACGCCGAGCAGGCGGGCATAGCTGCGCAGCTGGCCGCGCACGAACACCGGCGCCCCCAGCTTCTCCCACTGCTCCTGCTCGAGCGACCTCACCACTTGAACCGGCATGCGCAGGCGCTGGCCGACGTCTTCAAGGGTCAGTCCGGCGGCCTCACGGGCCTGGCGCAGGCGGGTGCCGCAGCCGGCCACAGTCTCGAGATCGCTCACAGTCTGGTCATCAATCACAATGCATCAACCCTGGAGTTAGGAGCCCGCGTCCTGCGGAAATTCCTGTCGAATCCGCTGAAGATAGCGATCAGATGCTGCCTGATCACCCAGCCGCGCCTCGATTTGAGACGCAAGTTGTAACACGGAACGCGTGGCCGGTGCAGCCGCAATCCTACGTTCGGCGAAGGCCCGAGCTTCCATGAACTGGCCGCGACGGAAGCTCAGCTGGGCCATCGCCTCCAGCGCGACCGGGTTGCCAGGCACCTGGGACAGGGCGGCACGCAGGTTGCGTTCGGCGCGATCAAGCTGCCCGGCATCCAACGCACAGCTGCCGCCGTTGGCCTGCGCCTCGGCCGGCGTGGTGTAGCTGCGCGCCTGCAGCGCACGATCGAACCAGGCCAGCGACTCGGCAGCCTGTCCGTTCTGGCACAGCCAGGCACCATAATTGTTGAGCACGTCCCCCCGCTGCGGCGCCAGTTCGGCGGCCCTGCGGAAACCTTCCCCGGCCTGTCGGGTGCGGCCACGCTGATCATCGATGCCGGCCAGCAGCACCAGTGCATCGGGGTCGGCAGGCGCCAGCTTGATCGCATCGCGCGTCTTGCGCTCGGCCGCATCGAGGTTGCCGCTCTGCATGTCGCGGGCGGCCAAGGCGAGCAGATCCGCGGCGCGGACCTGCCGGCGAACACCTTCGGGGTCGCGGACCGAATAGACCGTCGCCTGGCTGGGGCCCAGCTTGGCCTTGGGTTGCGACTTGCAAGCGGTGACCGAGAGGGCCAGCACGGCTGCAAGCAGCGCCAGCCAGAAGCGGTCAGGCCGCGGCATCGCTCCCCTTCCCCGCCTGCAGCGTCTTGTTGAACTCGGCCTGGCGGCGCGTGCGATCCATCACCTGGCCCTTGAGCTGGCCACAGGCGGCGTCGATATCGTCGCCACGGGTGCGGCGCACCATGGTCAGCACGTTGCTGTCGAGCAGGATCTTCTGGAAGGCGCGGATATGCGCTTCTTCGGAACGCTCGTAGCGGGTACCCGGGAACGGGTTGAACGGGATCAGGTTAACCTTGCCCGAGTCCCTGGCCTGCACCGCGTTGTCGAACTGGTGCATCAGCCGCGCCAACTGGCGGGCGTGCTCGGGCTGGTCGTTGATGCCCTTCATCAGGGTGTATTCGAAGGTGACCGATTCGCGGCGCTTGTTGGCGCGCAGGTAGCGTGCGCACGAAGCCATCAGCTCGGCGATCGGGTACTTCTTGTTGAGCGGCACGAGGGTCTCGCGCAGCTCGTCGTTCGGCGCATGCAGCGACACCGCCAGCGACACGTCGCTTTCGGTGGACAGGCGGTCGATCTGCGGCACCAGGCCGGAGGTCGACAGGGTCACGCGCTTGTTGGCCAGGCCGTAGCCCAGATCGTCGCGCATCACGCTCATGGCACGCACGACGTTGTCGAAATTCATCAACGGCTCGCCCATGCCCATCATCACCACGTTGGTGAGGCGGCGCATCTGGTGCGGCACGTTGCCCAGGTGGCGCGCCGCGATCCACACCTGGCCGATGATCTCGGCGGTGGTCAGGTTGCGGTTGAAGCCCTGGGTGGCGGTGGAGCAGAACGTGCAGTTCAGGCCACAACCGACCTGCGAGGACACGCACAGCGTGCCGCGGGTCTTGTCGGGGATGTACACGGTCTCGATGGCGTTCTTGCCATCCACGCCCATCGCCAGCAGCCACTTGTGGGTGCCGTCGGCGGAGGGCTTGTCGAAGATGATGTTCGGGACGAGGACCTCGGCATGCTCCTGCAGCTTGGCGCGCAGAACCTTGCCGAGGTCGGTCATCTCATCGAACTCGGTGACGTAGCGATGGTGGATCCACTTCATCACCTGATGGGCGCGGAATTTCTTCTCGCCGAGAACCTCGACGAAAAACTTCTCCAGGCCCGCGCGATCGAGGTCGAGCAGGTTCTGCTTGCCAGCCGTGGGTGCCGACTTCGGCAGCGGCTGGATGGCGATTTTCTGTACGACCTCGTTCACGGCATTACTCTCAGCGCGAGACGACTTCGGTGGCGGCGAAGAAGTACGCGATTTCAATCGCGGCATTCTCGACCGAGTCCGAGCCGTGGGCGGCATTGGCATCGATGGATTCGGCGAAGTCGGCGCGGATGGTGCCCGCAGCGGCTTCCTTCGGGTTGGTGGCGCCCAGCAGGTCGCGGTGTGCCAGGACGGCGTTCTCGCCTTCCAGGGCCTGGATCATCACCGGGCCGGAGATCATGAACTCGACCAGTGCGTTGAAGAACGGACGCTCGCGGTGCACGGCGTAGAAGCCTTCGGCTTCACGGCGCGACAGCTGCTTGTACTTGGCGGCCACGACCTTCAGGCCGGCCTTTTCGAAGCGGGCGTAGATTTCGCCGATGACGTTCTTGGCAACGGCGTCCGGCTTGATGATCGAAAGGGTGCGCTCCAGCGCCATGGGATGTCTCCAATGGAATCGGGCCGCTGATGGCCCGAAGGGTAACAAAAAAAAAGCCGCGTCGAAACGCGGGCTTAGCCTGATAAACGTGCACGGATTGTAAAAGATAAAGCGGCAGGGTGGTAGTGCCGGCCGCTGGCCGGCATTGGCCGCCATTCAACCTCGGGGCTGCCGGCCAGCGGCCGACACTACCCCCATTCACCCACCTGAGCGGATTCTGACCAGCCCGAGCATTTTTGCTGCACTGCAAAATGCCATACGGTACCGTCTGGTTCTAGTATCAAACAATCGTTTGATTAAGGTCCGCCCGCCCGATGGCCAAGCCCGCCCACTTCTCGACCAAGGACCGGATCCTCGGCGCCGCCGAGGAGCTGTTCGCCCAGCACGGCTTTGCCGGCACCTCGCTGCGCCAGGTCACCAGCCAGGCCGACGTCAACATCGCTGCGGTCAACTACCACTTCGGCTCCAAGGAAAACCTGGTCAACGAGGTGTTCCGCCGCCGCATGGACGAGATGACCGGCGCCCGCCTGGCCCAGCTCGAGCGTGCCCGCAACGAACACCCCGGCCAACTGCGGCCGGTGCTCGCCGCCTTCGTCGAGCCGGCCCTGGCGCTGGCCCAGGACCGTCAGAACGGCGGTGCCTTCGTCCGCGTGATCGCCCGTGCCTACGCTGAAAAGAACGACAACCTGCGCAAGTTCCTGTCCGACCACTACGGCCACGTGCTGCGTGAGTTCGGCAAGGCGATCGCCACCTGCGTGCCCGGCCTGAGCAAGGAAGAGCTCTATTGGCGCCTGGATTTCCTCGCTGGCTCGCTGACCTATGCCATGGCCGATTTCGGGCTGATCAAGCGACCTGCCGGTGTCACCGAAACGGCGCATCGTGCCCATGCCGCCCATGAACTGATCCATTTCGCCGAGGCCGGATTCCGTGCCGCCGCCCGCAGCGGCAGCGCCCTGCCCGCCTCCATTGATTCCACCCAGTAACTGCTGACCAACAAAGGCCCTACACCATGTCCAATTCCCTGCTAGTCCGCCGCGCCGCCGTGCTGGGTGCCGGCGTCATGGGTGCCCAGATCGCCGCCCACCTCACCAATGCCGGCGTCGACACCGTGCTGTTCGACCTGCCTGCCAAGGAAGGTCCGGCCGATGGCATCGTGCTGAAGTCGATCGCCAACCTCGGCAAGCTGAGCCCGGCGCCGCTGGCCAGCAAGTCGCTGGCCGAAGCCATCACCCCGGCCAACTACGAGACCGGCCTGGAACAGCTGAAGGACTGCGACCTGATCATCGAGGCGATCGCCGAGCGCATGGACTGGAAGCAGGACCTGTACAAGAAGATCGCCCCGTTCGTGGCCGACCACGCCGTGCTGGCCTCCAACACCTCGGGCCTGGGCATCAACAAGCTGGCCGACGTGCTGCCCGAACAGCTGCGCCACCGCTTCTGCGGCGTGCATTTCTTCAACCCGCCGCGCTACATGCACCTGGCCGAGCTGATCCCGGCCACCACCACCGACGCCAGCGTGCTGGAAGGCCTGGAAGCGTTCCTGGTCACCACCCTGGGCAAGGGCGTGGTGTACGCCAAGGACACCCCGAACTTCATCGGCAACCGCATCGGCGTGTTCTCGATCCTGTCCACCATCCACCACACCCAGGAATTCGGCCTGGGCTTCGACGAAGTGGACGGCCTGACCGGCCCGCTGGTCGGCCGCCCGAAGTCCGCCACCTACCGCACCTCCGACGTGGTCGGCCTGGACACCATGGCCCACGTCATCAAGACCATGGGCGATACCCTGCCCAACGACCCGTGGCATGAGTTCTTCAAGTCGCCGAAGTGGCTGGATGCGCTGATTGCCAAGGGCGCACTGGGCCAGAAGACCGGCGCCGGCATCTTCCGCAAGGTCGGCAAGGACATCGTGGTGCTGGACCTGGAAAAGCAGGACTACCGTCCGGCTGACCGCGCCGCCGCACCGGAAGTGGTCGAGATCCTGAAGATCAAGAACCCGGCCGAGAAGTTCGCCAAGCTGCGCGAGAGCCAGCACCCGCAGGCGCACTTCCTGTGGGCGACCTTCCGCGACCTGTTCCACTACAGCGCCTACCACCTGGCCGACATCGCCGAGACCGCGCGCGACGTCGATCTGGCCATCCGCTGGGGCTACGGCTGGTCGCTGGGCCCGTTCGAAACCTGGCAGGCTGCCGGCTGGAAGCAGGTGGCGCAGTGGATTGCCGATGACATCGTCGCCGGCAAGAGCATGAGCAACGCCCCGCTGCCGGACTGGGTGTTCGATGGCCGCGATGGCGTGCATGCCGCCGAGGGCAGCTACAGCCCGTCGCGCAACGCCAAGCTGCCGCGTTCGTCGCTGCCGGTATACCAGCGCCAGCGCTTCCCCGATCCGCTGCTGGGCGAGAAGTTCGCGCCGGGCGAGACCGTGTTCGAGAATGACGGCCTGCGCATGTGGCACGACGGCGATGGCATCGCCGTGGTCAGCTTCAAGACCAAGATGAACACCGTGTCCGACCACGTGCTGGATGGCCTGCAGGAATGCGTCACCCGCGCCGAGAAGGATTTCCAGGGCCTGGTGATCTGGCAGCAGAAGGAGCCCTTCTCCGCCGGTGCCGACCTGGCTGGCGCCCTCGGCCTGCTGCAGGCCGGCAAGGTCGACCAGTTCGAAGAAATGGTGCACAACTTCCAGCGCACAAGCCAGCGCATCAAGTACTCGCTGGTGCCGGTGGTGGCTGCGGTGCGTGGCCTGGCCCTGGGTGGCGGCTGCGAGTTCCAGATGCACAGCGCCAAGACCGTGGCCTTCCTGGAAAGCTACATCGGCCTGGTCGAGGCCGGCGTCGGCCTGCTGCCGGCAGGCGGCGGCCTGAAGGAACTGGCCGTGCGCGCATCGCAGGCCGCCGGCCCGGGCGGTGACGTGTTCGCCGAACTGAAGAAGACCTTCGAGACCGTGGCGATGGCCAAGGTGTCCAACTCGGCGGTCAACGCCCAGGAACTGGGCCTGCTGCGCAGCACCGACAAGGTGGTGTTCAACAGCTACGAGGCCCTGTACATCGCCAAGGCCGAAGCACGCGCCCTGGCCGAAGCGGGCTACCGTCCGCCGCTGCCGGCACGCCGCATCCAAGTGGCCGGCGACGTCGGCATCGCCACCTTCAAGATGATGCTGGTCAACATGCTGGAAGGCCGCTTCATCAGCCCGTACGACTACGAGATCGCCGAGCGCATCGCCACCGTGCTGTGCGGCGGCAAGGTCGACCGCGGCACCCTGGTCGACGAAGAGTGGCTGCTGACCCTGGAGCGCAAGCACTTCGTCGAACTGGCCCAGCAGGAAAAGACCCAGGCCCGCATCGCGCACATGCTGAAGACCGGCAAGCCGCTGCGGAACTGACGGAAGACATCGGTAGTGCCGGCCACTGGCCGGCAACCTCTTCCAACCCCTATTCAAGAGATCACTGCAATGACCAAGCAAATCCAGGACGCCTACATCGTCGCCGCCACCCGCACCCCGGTTGGCAAGGCGCCCAAGGGCATGTTCCGCAACACCCGCCCCGACGACATGCTCGCCCACGTGCTGCGCAGCGTCGTGGCGCAGGCGCCGGGCGTGGACGTCAACCGCATCGATGACGCGATCATCGGCTGCGCGATGCCCGAAGCCGAGCAGGGCATGAACGTAGCCCGCATCGGCGTGCTGCTGGCCGGCCTGCCGAACACCATCGCCGCGCAGACCGTGAACCGCTTCTGCTCCTCCGGCCTGCAGGCCGTGGCGCAGGCGGCCGACGCGATCCGCCTTGGCAACGCCGACCTGATGCTGGCCGGCGGCACCGAATCGATGTCGATGGTGCCGATGATGGGCAACAAGATCGCGATGGCCCCGAGCGTGTTCGACAACGACCACGTCGCCATCGCCTACGGCATGGGCATCACCGCCGAGAAGGTCGCTGAAGAGTGGAAGGTCTCGCGCGAAGAACAGGACGCGTTCGCCCTGGCCTCGCACCAGAAGGCCATGGCCGCCATCCAGAACGGCGACTTCAAGGACGAGATCAGCCCGTACGAGATCGTCTCGCACCAGCCCGATCTGGCCGACGGCAAGCGCATCATCACCCGCAACAAGGTGGCCGACACCGACGAAGGCCCGCGTCCGGATTCCTCCGCTGAAGGCCTGGCCAAGCTGCGCCCGGTGTTCCGCAACGGCCAGTTCGGCGGCACCGTCACTGCCGGCAACTCCTCGCAGATGAGCGATGGCGCCGGCGCAGTGCTGCTGGCGTCGGAACAGGCGATCAAGGATTACGGCCTGACCCCGCTGGCCCGCTTCGTCAGCTTCTCGGTGGCTGGTGTGCGCCCGGAAGTGATGGGCATCGGCCCGATCGCCGCGATTCCGAAGGCACTGAAGCAGGCCGGCCTGAGCCAGGACCAGCTGGACTGGATCGAGCTCAACGAAGCCTTCGCCGCGCAGTCGCTGGCCGTGATCCGCGACTGCGGCCTGGACCCGAGCAAGGTCAACCCGCTGGGCGGCGCGATCGCGCTGGGCCATCCGCTGGGTGCGACCGGCGCGATCCGTACCGCGACCCTGCTGCACGGCCTGCGCCGTCGCCAGCAGAAGTACGGCATGGTGACGATGTGCATCGGCACCGGCATGGGTGCAGCGGGCATTTTCGAGGCACTGTAAGGTTCAAGGCGTTGCCTCGTTGGGCTTCAAGGCGTGGGCCGGGTTGGCAGGGCTGCCCGGGACACGCCGTGAACCCATCCATGGGGGCTCGATGGCGCCATCCATGGCGCCAACGGTCCCGAGCAGCCCTGCCAACCCGGCCCTTCCAGCCTCCCCGCGGCGGAAGGATGAGAAGAGGCAAGAGCAGTAGATCCACGCCATGCGTGGATGCTCCGGAAACGAAAAAAGGCAGCCATCGGCTGCCTTTTTCGTTTCTGCCCTGCTCTTGATTCCGCCCTTCCCGTCCGCGCCCGCAGGAAACCAGGCTGGCGGGATGGGTGGGCCTTTGCAGGACCGTTGGCGCCATGGGCCCGAGGCATGCCTCGGGCGGGTTGGGCAGGACGCCCAACCCCGGTCTTGCCGTGTGCGCAGGACAGCGCACACGAGCAAGGCGCCATCGAGCCCCCATGGGTGAGGGCGCTTTGCTTGCGAAGCACTGCTTCGCAAGCGCCCGAACGCACAGCCGTCAGCGGCTGGGCCGGACCGCGGAGCGGGGTTTACGGCGTGTCCTGCAGCGGCCTGCCTGCGCCTCCCCCAGCTATGCAGGAAGGCGCTGCCGGAGCGCTCGAAAAACCCTTACTCCGCCAGCATCGCCGCCAGCTTCTCGCGCGCCGGGCCGGCCAGCTTCGGGTTGTCCAGCGCGAAGCGGATCGTCGCCTCGACCAGCCCCAGGTGGGTGCCGCAGTCGAAACGGGTGCCCTCGAAACGATAGGCATCGACCTCGTCGGTCTTCAGCAGTTCGGCGATCGCATCGGTCAACTGGATCTCGCCACCGGCACCGGTGCGGGTCTGCTCGAGCAGCTCGAAAATCTTCGGGCTCAGCACATAGCGCCCCACCACTGCCAGGTCACTCGGTGCGTCTTCCGGCTTGGGCTTCTCCACGATCTGCGAGATACGCCCCTTGCGGCCGTCGAACGCCTCGGTGGCGACGATGCCGTAACTGGCCGTCTTGTCGTGGGGCACGTCCTCCACGGCGATGACGCTGGCACCACTGGCCTCGTTGAGGTCGGCCATCTGCTTCAGCGCACCCGCGCCGCGGTTCCAGATCAGATCGTCGGGCAGCAGCACGGCGAACGGCTCGTCACCGATGACCGCCTTGGCGCACAGCACCGCATGGCCCAGGCCCAGAGCCTCGGCTTGGGTGACGAAGATCGCGCGCACGCCTTCCGGCAGCACATGGCGGATCAATTCGAGCTGCTCGTGCTTGCCCGCGCGCTCGAGCTTCTGCTCCAGCTCGTAGGCCTTGTCGAAATAGTCGGCGACGGCGTGCTTGTAACGGTTGGTGATGAACACCAGGGTGTCACAGCCTGCTTCGATCGCCTCATCCACGGCGTACTGGATCAGCGGCCGATCGATGATCGGCAGCATCTCCTTCGGCACCGTCTTGGTCGCCGGAAGAAAACGCGTGCCCAGACCCGCTACCGGGAATACCGCCTTGCGAATGCGCTTGCTCATTGGTGCCTGTTGGCCTCACGTGCCGGAAAGGGCACAACCTTAGCGGATGAAATGTAAGCATCCTGTTCGATTGGCGAGAATTCCGGCATGGTCGCAAACAGGATTTCCTGGATCGTATCGATGTCGTACCGGGCAATGGCCTCGCGCAGCTTCGGCACGTTGCCCAGCACGATGTCCCGCGAGAACGAACGGACGCCGGCCTCGAGGATCTTCGGGTGCGCGGTCGGCCGGTAGTCCTCGTCGGAATAGAACAGCGTCTCGTGCAGCTTCTCGCCTTGGCGCAGGCCGGTATAGATGATCGGAATTTCCTTGTAGGGCTGCTTGCCCGCCAGCCGGATCATCTGCTCGGCCAACACCCGGATCGGCACAGGCTCGCCCATGTCCAGGGTGTAGATCGCGCCGTGCGACGCCGACGCGGCCGCCTGCAGGATCAGCTGGCACGCCTCGGGAATGGTCATGAAATAGCGGCTGACCTCCGGGTCTGTCACCGTGACCGGGCCGCCCTTGAGGATCTGCTCGCGGAACAGCGGCACCACGCTGCCGGCCGACGCCAGCACGTTGCCGAAACGCACGGTCACGAAACGGGTGTGCGTGGACTTCTGGTCCAGACTCTGGCAGATCATCTCCGCATAGCGCTTGCTGGCGCCCAGCGCATTGACCGGGTCCACCGCCTTGTCGGTCGAGATGAACACAAAGTGCTCGACGTGGGCTTCCAGGCAGGCGCGGGCCACGTTCTCGGTAGCCAGGATGTTGTTGCGCACGGCTTCACGCAGCTGACGCTCCAGCACCGGCACGTGCTTGTAGGCAGCCGCATGGAAGGCGGTGTCGACCGGGTGCAGCGACAGCGCGTGGCGGATCACCGCGGGATCGCCACAGTCACCGAGCACCGCTTCGATCTCGACATCGGGGAAGCTGCGGCGCAGCTCGCCCTCGATGGTCAACAGCAGCAGCTCACTGATCTCCAGCAGCACGATACGACCGGCACCATGGCGCGCGCACTGGCGGCACAACTCGGACCCGATCGAGCCACCGGCACCGGTCACCATCACCGTGCGCCCGCCCAACCAGCCACGGATGAGGTTCCAGTCCGGCATGATCGGCTTGCGGCCGAGCAGATCTTCGATCGCCACTTCCTTCAGCTGCCCCGGCAGCGACTGCCCCTGCAGAATGTCGCTGAGCTTGGGCACCGTGCGGAACGGAATGCCGGTGCTCTCGCAGATGGCCACCACGCGCTGCATGCCGACGGCATCGAGCGAAGGCATGGCAATCACCAGCAGCTTGGCTGCAGTCTCGCGGGCCACTGCTGGTGCATCGTCCAGCGTGCCCAGGATCGGCAGGCTCTGCAGCTTGGCCCCTCGCAGGTGCGGCGCATCATCGAGCAGGCCGACCGGCTCGAAATTGCCGGACCGGCGCAGGTCGCGCACCAGGGTCTCGGCGGCCTGTCCGGCGCCGAGAATCAGCACCCGGCGCGCGGTCGAATCGGACTGCAGCGACTGGTAGTCCTTCCACGCGCGGTACAACAGGCGCGGCGCGCCCAGCAGTGCCGACAGCGCGAACGGATAGATCACCAGCACCGACATCGGCACGCCGTTGAAGCGCTTCCAGGCCAGTACCAGAACAATGGCGATCAGGCCGATGAAGCTGGCCTTGAAGATGTTCAGCAGGTCGCTGACGCTGGCAAAGCGCCACAGCCCGCGATAGAGGCCGATACGCCAGAACACCAGTCCCTGCAGTGCCAGCACCAGCGTGGTGTCCACGTTCCACAAGGGCAATGCAGGAGCGTCGGCCAGAATCGAGTAACGACCTGCGTGCAGCAGCTGCCAACAGGCCCATACCATGAACAAGTCGTGGCAGACGATGGCCGTACGCGGCATCAGGCCGAGGATTCTGTCCCGCCAAGGTGAAGACATAGATCGAGTAATTCCTTATCGGTGGCGCAATCCATTGCGCAGGAGGAGCCACAGCAGGGTCAGCGCGGCAAACCACGCGACCGCTACGACAGCCTCCCACCTCGGCTGCAAATTGGTGCAGATATTGAACACTGTAATACTGAACAGGCCCAAAACAAAGTACATCCCTGTCACCTGGGCATGGCTGGCTCCTGCCTGCACCGCGCGCTGGTAGACATGCTGGGTGTGGGGTTCCATCCAGCGTTGCCCGGAAAGCATGCGCGCCAACAGCGTGAAGCCCGCGTCCACAAGAAATGCAGACAACGGCAGCAACAACAGGATCCAGTTGATGTCGGTGTGCACTGCCGCGACGGCCAGCACCACCGCCACCGCATAGCCGAGGGCGCCACTACCGACATCACCCATGAAGATCCGCGCCTGCGGGAAATTGAATGGCAGAAAACCCAGGCAGGCCAAGCCGAGAACAACGGCCACCAGCGAATAGGGCCAGGGCAGCACGGTGGCAAAGCCCAGCGCAACGATGACGGCCTGGCTGCTGGCAATCCCGTTGATGCCATCCATGAAGTTCCAGATGTTGATCAGCGAGGCGGTGAAGAACAGCACCAGCAGGCTCAACAGCCAGCTACCCCCGTGCATCTTGACCAGCCCTGCCAGCAAGACAGCGGCGAGGAAATGCACCAGCAAACGGCGCATGGCTGGCAGCGGCCGATGGTCATCCCACCAGCCGATGCCGGCAACCAGCAGCAGGCCAAGGCTGGCAACAGCCAGGCTGGGCGCGGCGTCCGGCCAGAAAAAAGCGGCCACGGCCGCAGCAACCAGCAGACTGATCACGATGGCGATGCCACCACCGCGAGGAGTTGCGACACTGTGGCTGCGGCGCTCGCCGGGCTGATCCAGCAGCTGCCTGCGCAGCGCATACACACGCGCCGCCCAGGTCAACCCCGCGCTGAGCAGGGCCAGGCCCAGCAGCGCGGCCATCACAAGCCACGGCATGGTTCAGAGCACCGCGTAATTCAACAGCGGCTTGACCGTGCCCCACTCCTTGCAGCTCGGGCATTGCCAGTGGTGGGTACGCGCGCCGAATCCGCAGCGTGTGCAGCGGTAGGCGGGATTGCGCACCAGCAACTGATCGGTGATGTGCTTGAGGTCGTGCAGGGTCGCGGTGGAATCTGCGCCCTCGGCCAGGGTGAGGTCGATCAGCGCCGATTCGCCACGCACCGATGGGCGATCCTTGAGCTGGCGGCCGAGGTAGGCGCGGGCAGGTGCAACACCCTCCTGCTCTTCCATCAGGCGGGTCAGCGCCAGCACCGGGGCGATGCCGCGGTAATGTTCGGTCATCTCGGACAGGAACGCGCGCGCGCCGCCCAGGTCGCCGACCTTGCGGTAGTTTTCCATCAGCGCCGGCAGCACTTCCGGCAGGTACTCCGGATCGTTGCGGGCGGCACGCTCGAAGGCACGCACGGCGGCCTCGGCGTTGCCTGCATCGGTTTCCAGGCGCCCCTCGATGATGCCGGCACGGACCGACATGGCATCAGCCTGGTAGGCGCGGGCGATGGCCGCCCTCGCCTCTTCCAGCTTGCCAGCGCCACGGAAGCGCTCGGCGAGCTCGCATTCGAACTGCCCGATCAGCTTGCCCATCGGCTCGCCGGTGACATCCTCGAAGCGGGTAGCGTTGTCGATCGCCTTTTCCCAGTCGCGCTCGGCCTGGTAGATGCCGATCAGGTGCTTGAGCGCCTGCGGTGCGCGCTGGTCCAGCTGCGCCAGTTCGGTGAACACGGTTTCGGCACGGTCCAGCAGGCCAGACTTCATGTAGTCCTCGCCCAGTGCCAGCAGCGCCTGCACGCGCTGCGCGTCGCTCAGGTCCTGGCGGTTGACCAGGCCCTGGTGCAGACGGATCGCGCGGTCCACTTCACCACGGCGACGGAACAGATGGCCCAGCGCGACCTGGGTCTCAAAGGTTTCCTTGTCCAGCTCGGCGATGTGCAGGAACAGTTCGATGGCCTTGTCCGGCTGCTCGTTGAGCAGGTAGTTCAGGCCACGGAAATAGGTGCTGGACAGGTGGCTGACCTGATTGTCACCGTGGCGTTGACCACCGCGGCGTCCGATCACCCAGCCGGCCAGAGCCGCCAACGGAAGACACAGGAAGAACCAGAACCACTCGGAAACGAATTCCATCGTCGATCAACGTCCATCAAAAGATTGGGAGGGGGCGACCGGCGCCGACGGCGCAGCCGCCGACTTGCTGGCACGTCGCAGCTGGCTGTAGAGCGGAATGACCACGCTCACCAGCACCAGGCCAGCGCCGACCACGACACCGATCAGCAGAGCGGCGATCAGCGCCACGCCGACGGACGTGTTCAATTGGGTAAACAGCAGGTTGATCGACATGGCCGTCATGTTGACCGCACCGATGATCAGACCAAGGATCAGAACCGCCAGCAGGACCAGCAGACGAAAAACTTTCATGCGACAGCTCCATTGGCAGGAGGCCGTAGCTTATCCGACTCGTGGTGGGATTCGCACGAAGTCGCGCGACGGATGGCTCAGGCCGGATCTGCGTCCAGCGGCAGCACACTGCTGACCCGCTCGCGCAATTCCTTGCCTGGCTTGAAATGAGGGACATGCTTGCCCGGCAGGGCAACCGATTCGCCGGTCTTCGGGTTGCGCCCCAGGCGCGGCGGACGGTAGTGCAGCGAAAAACTGCCAAAGCCGCGGATCTCGATGCGATCGCCGGCCGACAGTGAGCCCCCCATCATTTCCAGCAATGATTTGACCGCCAGATCGACATCATCGGCCTTCAGGTGCGCCTGCCGGCGCGCAAGGATTTCGATCAGTTCGGATTTGGTCATTACCGGCTCACATCAGGGGCATCTCAGCCTGAAACGGCCCGGGCAGTGCCCGGGCCGTCCAGGAAACAACGAACAGCGTAAGGCCGATATTACTCGGACTTGTTGCCGTTCAGCTGTGCACGCAGCAGCGCGCCCAGCTGGGTGGTGCCGCTGGAAGCCGAAGAGGACTGGTATTCCTCCAGCACTTCGCGCATTTCCGCGTCGTCCTTGGCCTTGATCGACAGCTGCAGGGTACGACCCTTGCGATCCATGCCCACGAACTTGGCTTCAACCTTGTCGCCGACCTTCAGGTGCTGGGTCGCGTCGTCAACACGCTCGTTGGCGATGTCGCGAGCTGCAACATAGCCTTCGATGCCGTCGGACAGCTCGATGATCGCGCCCTTGGCGTCGACTTCCTTCACCACGCCTTCGACCTTGGAGCCCTTCGGATTGGTCGCCATGTACTGGCCGAACGGATCCTGCTCCAGCTGCTTGACGCCCAGCGAAATGCGCTCGCGCTCCGGATCGACGGCCAGGACGACTGCGTCCAGGTTGTCGCCCTTCTTGAAGTTGCGAACGATGTCTTCGCCAGTGGTCGCCCAGCTGATGTCGGACAGGTGAACCAGGCCGTCGATGCCGCCGTCCAGGCCGATGAAGATGCCGAAGTCGGTGATCGACTTGATCTGGCCCGACACCTTGTCACCCTTCTTGTGGGTGGCAGCGAAGGTTTCCCACGGATTGGCGGCAACCTGCTTCATGCCCAGCGAGATGCGGCGACGCTCCTCGTCGACGTCCAGGACCATGACTTCAACTTCGTCACCGACCTGCACAACCTTGGACGGGTTGACGTTCTTGTTGGTCCAATCCATCTCGGAAACGTGCACCAGACCTTCGACGCCCGGCTCGATTTCGACGAATGCGCCGTAATCGGTGACGTTGGAGACCTTGCCGAACACGCGGCTGTTGGCCGGGTAACGACGGGCGATGTTATCCCACGGATCTTCGCCCAGCTGCTTCAGGCCCAGCGAAACGCGGTTGCGCTCGCGGTCGAACTTCAGCACGCGCACGTCCAGCTCGTCGCCGACATTGACGACTTCGGACGGATGGCGCACGCGCTTCCATGCCATGTCGGTGATGTGCAGCAGGCCGTCGATGCCGCCCAGGTCCACGAATGCGCCGTAATCGGTCAGGTTCTTGACGACACCCTTCAGGATCGCGCCTTCCTGCAGCTTGTCCATCAGCTGCTCGCGCTCTTCCGAGTGCTCGCTTTCGACGACAGCGCGGCGCGAGACCACGACGTTGTTGCGCTTGCGGTCAAGCTTGATGAGCTTGAATTCCAGCTCCTTGCCTTCCAGGTAGGCCGGATCGCGCACGGGGCGCACATCGACCAGGGAACCCGGCAGGAAGGCGCGGACATCCTTGATGTCCACGGTGAAACCACCCTTGACCTTGCCGCTGATGCGACCGGTGATGGTTTCGTTCTTTTCCAACGCTTCTTCCAGCTCGTCCCACACCATCGCGCGCTTGGCCTTCTCGCGCGACAGGACGGTTTCACCGAAGCCGTTCTCGATCGAGTCGAGGGCGACCTTGACGATGTCGCCTTCGGCAACATCGATTTCGCCAGCGTCGTTACGGAACTGTTCGATCGGCACGATGCCTTCCGACTTCAGCCCGGCGTTGATCACCACGACGTCGCCGCGGACTTCAACAACGGTACCGCTGACGATGGCGCCCGGCTTCAGCTTGGCCAGGTTGGCCTGGCTGGCTTCAAACAGTTCGGCAAATGATTCGGTCATTAGATTTACTCTGTTGGACACATGGGTCGGTTGGCTTCCCTTCAGGGAATGGCTACCGCCCGCCTGTTGGTCGACCCCGGAAATGCAGGTCGTGTGTGGAAGTAGGAAAACCGCCACGCATCATTGCGCGACGGAGCTTTTACAGCACTGCAGATGCGCGACCTCCACCGATGCTGCTGGCAGAGCTCCCGCGCGAACGGATCAGGCAGCCGGAACCGGAAGCAGATCCATCACTCTGGCAACGACATCTTCGATGCCGATGCCTGTGGTGTCGATGAGGACAGCATCGTCTGCCGGCTTCAGGGGCGCCACGGTACGCTGAGCATCACGGGCGTCGCGGGCCATGATCTCGCGCAGGAGGTCTTCAAAGTTAACAGAAACCCCCTTGTCTTTCAACTGCTTATGCCGGCGCTCGGCGCGCTCCTCGGCACTGGCGGTCAGGAAGACCTTGTAGGGGGCGTCCGGGAAGATCACCGTACCCATGTCGCGGCCGTCGGCAACCAGCCCCGGCTCCATCCTGAATGCGCGCTGGCGCTCCTTCAGGGCGGCCCGGACCTCGGGGATGGCGGCAATCGCCGACGCCAGCGCCCCGGTGGTCTCCAGCCGCAGCTCGTCGGTGGCGTCGGTGCCATTGACCAGGACCCGCATGCCATCGCCCTGCTCGACGAACTGGACATGCGTATCAAAGGTGCAGCGCACCAGCGCGGAAGCATCGGAGGTGTCGATGTCGGCCCAGCTGGCCGCCACGCCGACCGCGCGGTACAGAGCACCCGAATCCAGGTAGTGCCAGCCCAACCGGCGCGCCACGATGCGGCTGATGGTACCCTTGCCGGCCCCTGACGGGCCGTCGATGGTCAGGACGGGAACGAGTGGATTCATGGGGGTCCTTGCGCGTGTGAAGGGGGCATTCTAGCCCCTGCCGGACACCCCGCAACGGGCCTTTTGTGCAACCACTTGAAACCATGGGGAAAAGCCCGGTAGAATGGCGGGCTTGAACGAGCGTCCACTGCCGATTGTCTTTCGCATATCGCGGCCACGCTCCACCCGAACAACTACTGTTTACGCCGAGGTATGCCATGAAAGTTCTGTCCTCCCTGAAGTCGGCGAAGGCCCGTCACCGTGACTGCAAGGTCGTGCGTCGTCGTGGCAAGATCTTCGTCATCTGCAAGTCGAACCCGCGTTTCAAGGCGCGTCAGCGCTAAGCCCAACGGTCCTTGTGACCGCGGCTGGCCCCACGCGGGGCCGACCCGATGCAAAAAACCGCCTTCGGGCGGTTTTTTGTTTATGCGGTTTTTTCCTGCCGTTTTTGCTGTAATCGCTGTTCTTGACCACTGGGGAGTAGATCGAGATGACGCGTTACCTGTGCACCCTGGCCGTACTGGCCACCCTGGCTGCCGCCACCCCGGCGATGGCCGATACCCTGCTTGTTGACCGCGCCCGCGAAAAGCCGGCCGGCGCCCTGCCCGTCCGCGGCCAGAGCATGCAGCAGGTGCAGTCGCAGTTCGGCGCGCCGGCAGAACAGCTGCAGCCGCGCGGCGGGCAGAAACGGCAATGGCCGACCATCCACCGCTGGGTGTACCCGCAGTTCACCGTCTACTTCGAGAAGCAGAAGGTGATCGACGTGGTGGCAAACCAGGCGGATCCGAACGAAATCGGCCCCAAGCCGCCGATCYGTTGACCCCCATGCCCGCCACCGGCGGGCGCGTGTAGCGAGACCATGAACCAGACCCTTCGTTTTCCTGCCGAATGGGAAGCCCAGAGCGGCGTCCTGATTGCCTGGCCCACCGCCGACACCGACTGGGCCGACCGCCTGGGCCAGGTGGAAGAGACCTACATCGCCCTGGTTGCAGCGATCACCCGCTTCCAGCCGGTGCTGATCTGCGTGGCCGACGATGACGTGGAGACCTACGCCGAGATGCGGCTGCGCTCCAACCGCATCGACATGGACAAGGTCCACTTCACCACCGCCGCCTACGACGACACCTGGCTGCGTGATTCGGGCCCGATCACCCTGCGCCGTGCCGACGGCAGCTTCCAGCTGCTGGACTTCCGCTTCACCGGCTGGGGCGGCAAGTTCGACGCCACCCTGGATGACCAGCTGGTCGGCGCGCTCGACCAGGCCGGCGTGTTCAACGACGCGACGGTGCGCAGCATTCCGTTCGCGCTGGAGGGCGGCGGCATCGAGACCGATGGCGAAGGCACCCTGCTGACCACCTGGAAGTGCCTGCACGAGCGCCATCCCGACCGTGACCGCGACAGCCTGAGCGCCGACCTGGCCGACTGGCTGCAGCAGAAGCGCGTGCTGTGGCTGGATCATGGCTATCTGGAAGGCGACGACACCGACGCCCATATCGACACCCTCGCCCGCTTCGCCTCGGCCGACAGCATCGTCTACCAGGCCTGCGACGACGCCAGCGACTCGCATTACGCCGAGCTGCAGGCGATGGGCGCCGAGCTGGCCGCACTGCGCACGGCTGACGGAAAGCCGTACCGCCTGTTCCCGTTGCCGTGGGCACAGCCGGTGATCGATGAAGGCCGTCGCCTGGCTGCTTCGTATGCCAATTACCTGATCGTCAACGGCGCGGTGCTGATGCCGGCCTATGGCGACCCGGCCGATGACCTGGCCCGCGACGTGCTGGCACAGGCCCACCCTGGCCGCGAGATCGTGCAGGTGCCGTGCCGCTCGCTGATCTGGCAGAACGGCAGCCTGCACTGCATCACCATGCAGCTGCCGGCCGGGCTGTTGAAGGCATAAGCCACGCGGTAGCGCCGGGCCATGCCCGGCGAGCGCGGCGGCATCTGGAAAATCCGCCGGGCATGGCCCGGCGCTACCGGTTGCGTGCACCATTCAGCAGCCAACACGCTGTCGTGGCGCATCCGCGTTAACATGCGGGTTTTCCCCCGCAGGATCGCCCCGCATGAACTCGCGCAGCCCCCTTACCGTCGCCCTGATCCAGGAGCGCAACCACGGTGATGCCGCCGCCAACCTGGCGGTGATCGAAGCGCGTGTTGCCGACGCCGCGGCACAGGGCGCGAAGCTGGTGCTGCTGCAGGAACTGCACAACGGTCCCTACTTCTGCCAGCACGAATCGGTCGATGAATTCGACCTGGCCGAGCCGATTCCGGGACCAAGCACCGAGCGCCTGGGCGCGCTGGCCAAGAAGCATGGCGTGGTGCTGGTCGGCTCGCTGTTCGAGCGCCGCGCTGCCGGCCTGTACCACAACACCGCCGTGGTCTTCGAGAAGGACGGCACCTTGCTGGGCAAGTACCGCAAGATGCACATCCCGGATGACCCGGGCTTCTACGAGAAGTTCTACTTCACCCCGGGCGACATCGGCTTCAAGCCGATCGACACCTCGGTCGGCCGCCTCGGCGTGCTGGTGTGCTGGGACCAGTGGTACCCGGAAGCAGCGCGCCTGATGGCGCTGGCCGGTGCTGAGCTGCTGCTGTACCCCACCGCGATCGGCTGGGACCCGGACGATGCACAGGACGAGAAGACCCGCCAGCGCGACGCCTGGGTACTGAGCCACCGTGGCCATGCCGTAGCCAACGGCGTGCCGGTGCTCAGCTGCAACCGCGTCGGCCATGAGGCTTCGCCGCTGGGCGCCTCAGGCATCCAGTTCTGGGGCAACAGCCACGTGCTGGGCCCGCAGGGCGAGTTCCTGGCCGAAGCCGGCACCGAAGCGACCATCCTGATGTGCGAGGTCGACCTGCAGCGCAGCGAACACGTGCGCCGCATCTGGCCGTTCCTGCGTGATCGTCGCATCGACGCCTACGGCGACCTGCTCAAGCGCTACATCGACTGACCCGGAGCCCGCGCATGGCCGTACTCATCCGTGATGCCGGCCCTGCCGACATCGCTGCGATCACCGCGATCTACGCGGTGGAAGTGACCGACTTCGTCAACACCTATGAGTACGAGATCCCCGACCAGGCCGAGATGCTGCGCCGCATGCGCGACATCATCGACCGCGGCTTCCCCTACCTGGTGGCCGAGGTCGACGGCCAGGTTGCCGGCTATGCGTATGCCAACACCTACCGCACGCGCATCGCCTACCAGTGGACCGTTGAGAACTCGGTCTACGTCGATGCCCGTTTCCAGGGCCGTGGCGTCGGCACCAGCCTGCTGCAGGCACTGATCGATGCCTGCACCGCGCGCGGCCATCGACAGATGGTGGCGGTGATCGGCGAGCCGACCAACACGGCCTCCATCAAGCTGCACGAACGCTTCGGTTTCCAGCTGGTGGGCGTGTTCCGTGGCCTCGGCCGCAAGCACGGCCGCTGGCTGGACACCGTACAGATGCAGCGCGCGCTCGGCGATGGCGCCGATTCCGCTCCTTCCAATGAATGATTCCATGACCGAAATCCTTCCCGAAACCGGCGACGATCTGTTCGCCGGCCAGCCAGTGCGCGTCGTCGAGCGCGATGGCGTGCGCTACACCCTGCTGGGCACTGCCCACGTCTCCCATGCCAGCGTCGAGGCGGTGGAGAAAGCCATCGATAGCGGACGATTCGATGCGGTGGCCGTCGAGCTGGACCCGCAGCGCTTGCAGGCGCTGAGCGACCCGGACACGCTGGCCAAACTGGACCTGGTGGAAGTGATCCGCAAGGGCCGCGTCGCGTTGTTCGCGGCCAACCTCGCGTTGTCGGCCTACCAGCGCCGACTGGCCGAACAGCTCGGCATCGAGCCGGGCGCGGAACTCAAGCGTGCGGTGGACCTGGCGCGCGAGCGCAACCTGCCGGTGCACCTGATCGACCGCGAAGTCGGCCTGACATTCCGTCGTGCTTCGCAGCGACTGGGCTTCTTCGGCAAGCTGAAGCTGGTGGCCGGGCTTGGCGCCGGCCTGTTCTCGTCCGAGGATGTCGGCGAAGACGAGATCGAGAAGCTGAAGCAGGGCGACATGCTGGAATCGAGCTTCGGCGAGTTCGCCAGCGAGAACCCGGCGTTGTACGAAACCATCATCGGCGAGCGTGACCGCTACATGGCCACGCGCCTGCGCGAAGCGCATGATCCGCAGCAGCGTGAAGTGCTGGCGGTGGTCGGCGCCGGCCATCTGGCCGGCCTGGCGCGTTACCTGGAAACCGATACCGAGGCGCCTGCGCCGTTGCGCGAGCAGCTGGAAGCGGTGCCGAAGAAGCGCAACATCCCGTGGTTCACCCTGGCGATCCTCGCCATCGTGGCCACCGGCATCGGTGTCGGCTTCTATCGTGGTGGACTGGGCGTAGGCACCGAGCTGCTGGCGACCTGGGCGATGTATACCGGCGGCCTGGCTGGCCTGGGCTGCCTGGTGGCCGGCAGCCACCCGCTGAGCATCCTCACCGCGATCGTGGTGGCGCCGTTCAAGCCGTTCCGCCTGAGCATCCCCACCGGCGCATTCGCGGCACTGGTGGAAGCGCGCCTGCGCAAGCCGACCTACGAGGATTTCCTCAAGCTGCGTGACGATGCACAGTCGTTGAAGGGCTGGTACCGCAACCGGGTCACCCGCGTGGTGCTGACCTTCATGCTGACCAACCTGGGCAGCATGCTGGGCCTGTGGCTGACTGCAGGCAAGGTCTGGAGCAAGGTGGCGAGCTGATCGCTGCCCCGCCGGGCATGGCCCGGCGCTACCGGTAGGTGCCAACCTTGGTTGGCACGTCATTTACATCCACGGCGATGGTAGCGCCGGGCCATGCCCGGCGAAAAAAAGGGGAGACCGCCCCACTACGACCGGTCTCCCCCCACCACAACACGTTTCCGCCCCTACGGTCGAGCAAGCTCGACCGCTACACCTACACCGGGGTTCCCGCCACGACCTCGCGGCCGCGAGCGCGCTGGATCAGCCGCACCACCGCATTGCGCAGGTCATCAAGCACCGCGTAGATCGTCGGCAGGAACAGCAGGCTGACTACGGTAGAGAACGCCAGGCCACCGGCAATCGCACGCGCCATCGGCGAGTACTCCGGCCCGTTGCCGAACATCTGCGTATCGGTCAGCGAGATCGGCACCATCGCCAGGATCGCCGTGCCCATGGTCATCATGATCGGGCGCAGACGCTCGCGTGAGCCCTCCACCAGCGCCTGGGTACGGCCCATCCCGCCCCGGCGCAGATTGTTGATGTGCTCGATCATCACGATGCCGTTGTTCACCACCACGCCCATCAGCACTAGGATGCCGATGAAGGACATGATCCCGAACGAGGTGCCGGTGATCCAGAACAGCCAGAACACGCCGAAGATCGAGAACAGCACGCCGCTCATGATCGCCGCCGGGAACAGCAGCGATTCGAACACTGCGGCCATCACCACGTAGATCATCACCAGCGCGATCAGCAGGTTGAACACCATCTGCTGCATCGCCTCGTTGTCATCGCCGTAGTCGCCGCCATCGAAGGTGAAGCCGTAGCCGGCCGGGAAGTTCATCGGCTTGAGCACTGCTTCCATGGCCTTGCGGGCGTCCGGCGCGGTGATCTTCTCGGCCAGGTTGGCCTTGATGGTCAACGTGGTCTGGCGGTTGGTGCGGCCGATCTGGGTCGCCGAGGAACCCACGTCGACACTGACCAGGCTCAACAGCGGTACGCTGCGGCCATCGCCGGTGCGCACGCTGAATCCGGCCAGGTCTTCAGGGCTGCTCTGTTCGGCACCGGCGAAGCGCACCCATACCGGCACTTCGTTGTCACCACGACGGAACTCGCGCATCGGCGCACCACGCAGGGCCAGGCCAACGAAACTGGCAACCTGCTCGGCATTGAATCCGAACGCCGCTGCACGCTCGCGGTCGACGTGCACTTTCAGCTCGCCGCCCTTCTCGCCGTTGTCGATGCGCACATCGCGCAG
Organism: Stenotrophomonas sp. 10L48; assembly: GCF_056395105.1. NCBI lineage: Bacteria > Pseudomonadati > Pseudomonadota > Gammaproteobacteria > Lysobacterales > Lysobacteraceae > Stenotrophomonas > Stenotrophomonas sp. 10L48. Next base: position 282,600 of record NZ_JBFTIX010000006.1, read on the forward strand.
CTCGGCGCGCTGCGCCAGCAGCGGCAGCACTTCCTGGCCGATCTCCTGCAGCATCGCGCTGGAGTCGCCGACCAGCTGCACCTGCACGCCCTGGTTGCCGCCACCGCCACCATCACCGCCCTGGTTGCCGACGAAGTAGTCGGTACGCGCGGATTTCGGCAGTCCTTTGCGCAGTTCTTCCTGCAGCGCCTTGATGTCCTTGGCGTACTTCTCGTCCAGGGTGACCACGGTCGAACTGCCTTCCTGTTCGCTGTACCAGGAATAGACCTGCTGCACGTGCAGGCGCTCGCGGTTCTGCTCGATCCAGCCTTCGACACGGGCCACTTCCTCGGACATCTGCCGGTAGGTGTAGGCGCCCTTCCACATGTAGCCGATGAAGATGTCCTTGCCACCATCGCCACCGAACATGTCGATCTTGGTCAGCTTCATCGGCACCAGGCTGACCAGCACCACCAGCAGGATGCCCAGCAGGCTCCAGCCGCGATGGCGCAGTGACCAGTCCAGCAGCTGCGCGTAGCGGCGCTGCAGGCGCGCGATCACGCCGGTCTGCGAGTGCACCAGCTTCGGCGTGGCCATGCGTGCGGACAGCATCGGGATCAGGCTGACCGCCACCAGCCACGAGGCCAGCAGCGAGACCGAGATGGTGATCGCGATCTGCGCCATGAAGATGCTGATGTTGTTGGTTTCACCAAACAGGTTGGGCACGAACACGATGCAGTGGCACAAGGTGCCGGCGCTGAGCGCGATGGCAACGTTGCGGGTGCCGATGATCGAGGCCAGGCGTGGCTGGTCCGGCAGCCGCTCACGTTCCTGGTAGATGCTCTCGACCACCACCACTGCATTGTCGACCAGCATGCCCACGGCCAGCAGCAGGCCCATCATGGTCAGGATGTTGAGCGTGACGCCGGCGAAATACATGAAGCCCAGGGTGATGGTGAAGCAGATCGGAATGGCCAGGGTCACCATCAACGTGGACGGCCAGTGGCGCAGGAAGAAGAACAGCACCGTCACCGACAGGATCAGGCCGACACCGCCGGCCTCGGCCAGCTCCAGCAGGGACGAGGTCACCGCCTTGCCCTGGTTGTCGATCACCTTGATCTGCACGTCGCGCATCGATGCCTGCGCGCGGATCGCTTCAACCTCGGCAAGCGCGCCGCGCGAGACGTCCACCAGGTTGGCGCTGCGTTCCTTGTAGATGTCCAGGCCGACGGCAGGATTGCCATCCAGGCGGCGGCCATAGCTCATCCGCGCCGGCTTCAGCCGCACATCGGCAATGTCACCCAGGCGCAGTCCCTTGGCATTGATCACCAGGTCACGCATTTCCTGCAGGTCGGTGATCTCGCCCACCGGCTGCACGCGCACGCGCTGGCCGTTGTCGTCGATCTGCCCGGCCGAGATCGAGAAATTCAGCGTGCGCAGGCGATCGCTCAGCTCGTTGATGCTCAGGCCGTGGGCGTTCAGACGGTTCGGATCGATCGCGATCTCCACCTCGTTCGGTGGCGCGCCGGTGATCTCGACCCGGGCCACGCCCGGAATCCGCTCGATACGCCGCTTGAATTCGCGGTCGAGCATGTCATAGGCGGTGGTCAGGTCGGTGGTACTGGCCAGGCGCACCTTCAGCACCGGCTGGTCGCTGCTGGACCACTTGAACACGTTGTAGCGCTGCACATCGTCAGGCAGGTCGCTGCGGATAGCGTCGATGCGCTCGCGCGCGTCCGAAGCGGCGATGGCGATATCACGATCCCAGTCGCTGAACTCGATGAAGATCGACGCAGCTTCGGAGGTCGCCGACGACCGCATGCGCTTGATGCCGGTCATCGTCGCCAACGACTCCTCCACCGGCCGGATGATGGTCCGCTCGACTTCTTCCGGGGTGGAGCCGGTATAGGGAATCTGCACGAACAGGAACGGTGCGGAGATGTCCGGCAGCGCTTCCAGTGGCAGCCGGAACGAGGCGATCAGGCCGACCACCACCAGCGACACGAAACACATGATGGTGGTGACCGGGCGGCGGATGGAGAACTCGGCAACGCTCATGCCGGTTCCTCCGCACCCGACGCACTGCCCTCGGCACCGTGCAGGCCCTCACCGGCATGCTTGCGACCGCGTTCGCGGTAGTAGGCATCGCCGCGGCGGTCCATCAGGTCGTACACCACCGGGATCACCAGCAGGGTCAACAGGGTCGACACCAGCAGGCCACCGATCACGGTGATAGCCATCGGTGCGCGCACTTCGGCGCCCTCGCCCATCGCCACCGCCAGCGGCAGGAAGCCGAACAGCGTGCACAGGGTGGTCATGATGATCGGCCGCAGGCGCGAACGCGCACCTTCCACCAGTGCCTCGTGCTTGGCAACGCCGGCCTCGCGCAGCTGGTTGACCTTGTCGATCAGGATGATCGCGTTCTTTGTGACCAGGCCGACCAGCAGGATCAGGCCGATGAACACCACCACCGAGATCGGCTTGCCGGTCAGCATCAGCGCCAGGATCGCGCCGACCAGCGCCAGCGGGATGGTGAACAGGATCACGAACGGATGCAGCAGCGATTCGAACTGCGAGGCCATCACCAGGTAGACCAGGAAGATCGCCAGGCCGAAGGCGAAGATCAGCGACTTCGCCGCCTGTGCCAGTTCCTCGCCCTGGCCGCCGATGTGCAGGCCCACGCCAGCGCCCAGCGGCTGTTCGGACACCATCTGCTGTACTTCGCGCATGGCCGCGCCCAGGTCGATATCGCGCAGATTGGCCGAGACCACGGCCACCCGGGTCTGGTCGGCACGATGGATCTCGCTGGGGCCGGTGGTGGCCACCACGTCGGCAACCGCATCCAGGGTGACCGGACGGGTGCTGCCGGGATTGACGATCAACCGGCGGATGCTCTCCACGCTGGCACGATCGGTTTCCTGCGCGCGCACCAGCACGTCGATCTTGCGGTCGCGGAAGCTGTAGCGGGTGGCGACATCGCCGCGCACCTTCTTCACCACCACATCGGCGATCTGCCGCGTGGTCAGGCCCAGTGCACCGGCTCGCTCCTGGTCGAAGCGGATCTGGATTTCCGGGAAGCCCTCTTCCACGGTGGATTTGACGTCCGCGTAGTGCGCATTGCCGCGCAGCAGCGCCGCCAGGCGCTGGCCTGCCACTTCCAGGGTCGCCATGTCCTGCCCACGCAGTTCGATTTCCAGCGGCGTGGAGAAGCTGAACAATGCCGGCCGCGCGAAGTCGACCTGCGCACCCGGGTGCTGGCCCATGGTGTCGCGCAGGCGCTCGGTGATCTCCGCTTCGGTCTGCGGGTTGCCGCCGCCTTCCATCACGATGGTCAGCTTGCCGATGTTCTCGCCACTCTCGGTCGGGCTGGCATCCAGGCGGGTACCGCTGCCGCTGACACCGTACAGCGATGCCACGCCTTCGCCCTTGCCATGCGCCAACTGCAGCTCACGCACCAGCGCATCGGTCTGCTTCAGCGGCGTGCCGGCCGGCAGCTTGACCGTCATTTCGAAACGGTCCTGCGCCAGCTGCGGGATCAGGTCGGCGCCGAGCATCGGCACCAGCGCCATCGTGCCGACAAACGCTAGCGCAGCCAGGCTCAGCACCTTGCCAGGGTGGGCCAACGCACCCGGCAGCAGCCGCAGGTAGCCACGTTCGGCACCGGCGTACGGCTTCATGGCGATGTCGCTGGCCTTGCGCATCACCGGGCCGACCACTGCAGCCACGCCACGGCAGAGGCGCACCACCAGCCATGCCAGCGCGTAGAAACTCCAGCGCATCGTCGCCATCACACCACGACGGCCGAGTGCTACCGGCTTCTGCCAGCGGCTCTGCGGTTGCCACGGCTCGGCTGCGGCTTCTTCCGGGAAGGCCAGCGGCGGCCGGCCCTTCAGCGAGCTCAGCATCGGGATCAGGGTCATCGACACCAGCAGCGAAATCGCGATGGCGATGGCCACGGTCAACGCCTGGTCACGGAACAGCTGGCCGGCGATGCCGTCGACGAACACCAGGGGCAGGAACACCGCGATGGTGGTCAGGGTCGAGGCGACCACGGCCATGCTCACTTCGCGGGTACCGGCGATCGCCGCCTGCAGGATGCCCAGGCCGCGTTCGCGCGCCTTGGCGATGCTCTCCAGCACCACGATGGAGTCATCCACCACCAGGCCGGTGGCCAGTGCCAGGCCGCCCAGCGACATCACGTTCAAGCTCAGGCCAAGCTGGCCCATGAAGAAGAACGTGGCGATGATCGAGACCGGCAACGACAGGCTGATCACGAACGTGCTCCAGCCGTCGCGCAGGAACAGGAAGATGATCAGGATCGCCAGCAGGCCACCGATCACCGCGTCCTTCTTGACGTCGGCGATGGCGTGCTCGATGAAGCGCGACTGGTCTTCGATCGTGGTCAGTTCGGCATCGGCCGGGAACGTTGCCTTGATCTGCTCCAGACGCTTGCGCAGCGCTTCGGCGGTGGCCACGGTATTGGCGTCGCCTTCCTTGTAGATCGCCAGTTCGACCGATTCCTTGCCGCCCAGGCGGATGACCGCTTCGCGTTCCTTGTAGCCCTGGCGCACGGTGGCCACATCCTTCAGGCGCACCGGCACGCCGTTGGCGACCACGCTGGAGGCGCCGCCTGAGGAAGCGCTCTGTGCAGCGGAAGCGGCGGCGACGGCTGCAGCCGAGCCCGTAGAGGCAGCGATGTTGAACATCTGCTGCAGCGCCGAGTCGGCCGCGCTGCCGTTGGCGGACTGGGTGGTGACCAGCAGGTTGCGGATTTCTTCCAGGTCGGCGAACTGGTTGACGGTGCGCACCAGGAAGCGCTGCGAGCCCTCCTCCAGGCGGCCGCCGGAAATGTTGATGTTCTCTTCCTTCAACCGCTTGATGACGGTGTCGATCGGCAGGTTGAGCTGGGCCAGTTTCTGCTGGTCGATGTCGACCTGGATCTCGTCTTCCAGGCCACCGCCAACCTTCACCGCCGCCACGCCGGTAACCGGCTCCAGCTTCTTCTTCAGGTCTTCGTCGGCATAGCGACGCAGGCCGGTCAGTTCGCGGATCGCTTCTTCGTCGGTCGCAGGCGCGGCCTTGGTCGACAGCACCAGGCGCATGATCGGCTCGGTGGACGGATTGAAGCGCAGCAGCACCGGCGCCTTGGCTTCCAGGGGCAGGTTCAGCGCTTCCATCTTGTCGCGCACTTCCAGGCTGGCCTGGTCCATGTTGGTGCCCCAGGCGAACTCGAGCACCACATCACTCTGGCCGGTACGCGAGACCGACTTCAGCTTGCGCAGGTTCTTGACCACGCCCACGGCTTCTTCGACCGGCTGGGTGATCAGGGTTTCCATTTCCGTCGGCGCCGCACCGGTGTACTCGGTGCGCACGGTCAGCGTCGGATAGCTCAGGTCGGGCAGCAGGTTGACCTTGAGATTGCCCAGTGCGATCAGGCCGAACAGCAACAGGGTGACCGTGCACATGGCGATGGTGACGCGGCGGCGGGTGGCGAACTCCACCAGGCCGCCACGCATGCCTGCGGCGGCGCCATCGCTCCCGGGCGAGGCACCGTGATCGTGGCCGGGCGCGGTCATTGCGTGCTCCCGGCCTTCTCTGCCGGCTTGGCCGAGGCGGTTACGGTCTTCGCCTTGGCCTTCGGATCGGCGATCACCTGCACCGCGGTGCCGTCGCGCAGGGCGACCTTGCCGGCGGTGACGATCTGGTCACCCGCCGCCAGTCCCTCACGGATTTCCACCCACGGTCCTTCGGCGTAGCCAAGCTTGACCGGCACCCGCGCGACCTTGCCCTCGCGCACGCGGAACACTGCCGGCTCACCATCGTCCAGCAGTGCCAGGCGCGGCACCACCAGTGCATCGGCACGCTGGTCGTAGTCGATGCGGATGCGGCCRAACATGCCCGGCTGCAGCGACTGCGCGGCACCGTCGAAAGCACTGACCACACGGAAGGTGCCGCTGCCCGAATCCACTACCGGTGCGATGCGGTCGACGACGCCAGTGAAGGTCTGGCCCGGCAGCGCATCGGCCGACAGCGTGACCGGCTGGCCCGCACGCAAGGTCGCCAGCTCGCGCTCGGGCACGTTGAGGGTGGCTTCCAGCCGCGAGTTGTCGACAATGCGGAAGATCGGCGTGTTGATCTGCACGAAGTTGCCGGTCTTGATCGATCGCGAGGCGATCACGCCGGAAATCGGTGCGACCACGGTGGTGTAGGACAGTTCCAGCGTGGCCAGGCGGTACTGCGCGCGCACGTTTTCCAGGTCGTAGCGCAGCTGGTCGACATCGGCAGCGCTGACCATCTGCTGGCCGACCAGCTTCTGTGCGCGCTGGTAGTTGTTCTCCAGCTTGCGCATCTGCGCCTCGCTCTGGGCAACGGCCAGGCGTGCGCGGTCCGGATCCAGCCGCACCAGAGGCTGCCCGGCGCTGACCCGCTGCCCTTCCTCGACCAGTACCGCCAGCGCAACGCCCGAGGTCTTGGCGACCACCTGCGATTCGGCGCGCGGCTCCAGTGCCGCCGTTCCGGTGTAGCTGGCGGCCACCGCGCGATGGCTGGCCACGGCCACTTCCACCGGCACCGCGTCGACCTTCTTCTCGTCCTTGGTCTCGGCCGCCTTGGCCTCGTTGTTGGGCCCAGCGGCGCAACCGCTCAGCAGCAGGGATGTGGAGAGCAGCAGCGCGGCAGCGCAGAGTCCGCTGCGGGGGCCGGGCAGGAAGGTTTGGTGCGACATCGTCAGATCCCTGGAGGATGCGTGGGCAGGTGTGGTAGCAAAGTAATGCACCACTTCACGGCAACACCATATCCCAAAGGTCATGGTGTCTTCACGCCGCCGGTCGGGCCGACCCCATTTCAGCTAGATGAAACCTGAGGCTATACTCGGGTCGTTCCGTACCCCACGCCGGAACGACCAGACCCGAATCCCCGGAAAAGACACCATGCGCCCGCAGCCGCTCGCCGCTTGTCTCGCTCTGGCCGTCCTCCTGCCCCTCGGGGCCGCCGCACAGCCCGCACCTGCTCCTGCAGCACCACCCGCCCCGGCACCGGCTCCGGCCCCTGTGCCGGCGGCTGCCACGCCCACCGGCAGTTTCGACAATGGCCGTGTGCTGGCCTACACCTGCCAGGGTTGCCACGGCATCACCGGTTACAAGAACGCCTACCCCAGTTACCGGGTACCGAAGATCGGTGGCCAGACCCAGCAGTACCTGACCCAGGCCCTGACCGAGTACCGCCAGGGCAAGCGCCGGCATCCGACGATGCAGGCGCAGTCGATGAGTTTCAGCGAACAGGAGATCGCCGATCTCGCTGTTTACCTGTCCACCGTCAAGTAAGGCCCGCCCATGTCGAAAGCCGCGCATCCACTGCGTCACGCCATCGCCCTGTCCGTCGCCCTGCTGCTGGCGGCCTGCTCGCAGTCACAGGTGGAGAACAGCGAGAAATCCGCCGGCGATCCCGGCCACGCCAGCGGCGAGCACGGATCGTCTTCCTCCGCGGGCCTGCCTGCCGGGCGTGAAGCCGCCGGCGAGGCCCGCGCCAAGGTCAAGAGCAAGGCCACCAGCCAGAGCTGCATCGATTGCCACGGTGCCGACGGCAATGCGCCGATCGATCCGACCTATCCGAAGCTGGGTGGTCAATACGGCGATTACCTGGCGCATGCGCTGCAGGCCTACCGTGCCGGTGATCGCCAGCATGCGCTGATGACACCGCAGGCGAAGGACCTGAGCGATCAGGACATCGCCGATCTGGCCGCGTATTTCGGCAGCCGGCCGAGCCAGCTGCGGGATCTGCACGGGGTCAAATGACCGCCGGCCCGCCCCGGTGGGTGCGGACCGTTGGCCGGTGGGTGCGCACCGTTGGTTGGTGGGTGCGGACCGTTGGTCCGCACGTATCCGGATATCCACGCATGGCGTGGATTTACTGAATCCGGCCGGCGATCAGCCTTCCAGCTCTTCCCAGCGTGCGTACGCGGCATCCAGTTCAGCCTGCACCTTGGCCAGCTGCTGGGTGTGCGCGGTCACTTCGGCGCTGCTGCGCGTGTAGAACGACGGATCGTTCATTGCCGAGGTAAGCCCTTCGACATCGCCTTCCAGCTTTTCGATGGTCTTCGGCAGCTGTTCCAGCTCACGCGCTTCCTTGTAGGCGAGCTTGCGCTTGGGCGCTGCCGGTTCCGCAGCAGCCGCCGGGGCAGCGACCACCGGCTTGGCGGCACCAACCACCGCAGGCGCAGCGGCCACGCTGGCCGCGTAACGCTGCCAGTCGCTGTAGCCGCCCACGTACTCGCCGATCACGCCATCGCCTTCCATCACCAGCGTGGAGGTCACCACGTTGTCGATGAAGTCACGATCATGGCTGACCAGCAGCAACGTGCCGTTGTATTCGCCCAGCAGCTCTTCCAGCAGCTCCAGGGTTTCCACGTCCAGATCGTTGGTCGGTTCGTCCATCACCAGCAGGTTGGACGGCTGCGCGAACAGCTTGGCCAGCAGCAGGCGGTTGCGCTCGCCACCGGACAGGCGGGTGATCGGCGCGCGCGCGCGCTCGGGGGTGAACATGAAGTCCTGAAGGTAGGCGTGCACGTGCTTGCGCTTGCCGTTGAACTCGAGGAAATCGCGGCCTTCGGCCACGTTCTCGATCGCGCTCCAGTCTTCGCGCAGCACTGCACGGTACTGGTCGAAGTACGCAACCTGCAGGTTGGTGCCGGCGTTGACCTCACCCTTCTGCGGCTGCAGTTCGCCCAGCAGCAGCTTCAACAGCGTGGTCTTGCCACTGCCGTTGGGGCCGATCAGGCCGATGCGGTCGCCACGCAGGATGGTGGTGGAGAAATCACGGACCATCGTGCGATCGCCGAACGCGAACGAAATGTCCTTGATGTCGATGACCTTCTTGCCCGAGCTTACGCCCTGGGCCGCTTCCATCTTGACGTTGCCGCTGAGGTCGCGGCGGGCGGATCGCTCGTTGCGCATCGCCTTCAAGCGGCGTACGCGGCCTTCGTCGCGGGTGCGGCGTGCCTTGATGCCCTGGCGGATCCACACTTCTTCCTGCGCCAGCAGCTTGTCGAACCGTGCGTTTTCCTGGGCCTGCGCGTTGAGGCGTTCTTCGCGACGGCGCTCGTAGTTGGCCCAGTCGCCCGGCCAGCTGGTGACCTGGCCGCGGTCGATCTCGACGATGCGGGTGGCCAGCGCACGCAGGAAGCGGCGGTCATGGGTGACGAACACCACGCTGCCGTTCCAGTTCTTGAGGAACATTTCGAGCCAGTCGATGGCTTCGATGTCGAGGTGGTTGGTCGGTTCGTCCAGCAGCAGCAGGTCGGGGCTGGAGACCAGCGCGCGGCCGAGCAGCACGCGGCGCTTCATGCCGCCGGACAGGCGCGCAAACTCCGCGTCGCCATCGAGGTCGAGCTTGGTCAGGGTCTCGCTGACGCGCTGGTCCAAGCCCCAGCCGTTGGCGGCATCGATCTTGGCCTGGACGTTGCCCAGCGCTTCGCCATCGAACACGTCGGCGTGGCTGAGGTGATGGAATTCGGCGAGCCATTGGCCCAGTTCGCCCAGGCCATCGGCGACGACGTCGAACACGCTGCCAGCGGCGCCGTGCGGCACCTCCTGCTCCAGGCGAGTCACGCGCACGCCCTGCTGCACGCGCACTTCACCGTCATCGGGCTTGTGGTCGCCGGACAGCAGCTTGAGCAGGGTCGATTTGCCGGCGCCGTTGCGGCCGATCAGGGCGATACGCTCGCCCGGCTCGATCGACAGTTCGGCTTTTTCCAGCAACAGCGGGCCGCCGACGCTGAAGTCGACGTTTTGCAGAGTAATCAAAGGCATCCGGCCATTGTAGCGGGTTGCGGGGCCTGGCCGGGCGGCGCCCGGCACCCGCAGAGGCAACGTCAACCGCCGAGGCAACAGCCAAAGCCGGCTTCCTGTGGGATGGCGGGGTGGGTCCGGTTGCGGGGGACGCTGCAAGTACGTCCATGTAAGCTCGGTCGCGCCATCCATGGCGCTCACGCCGTGCGGTGCAGGGCCGGCAATGGCGTTTCAAGGATGCGCAGGCGGCCGAGGGCCAAGGGTTCTTCCAGGGCGTGGCGCGAGAGGCAGGCCAGGCCGAGGCCGGCGATGGCGGCTTGCTTGATGGCTTCGGTATTGCCCAGCTGCAGGGTCTGGGCGAAGCCGCGCAGATGCGGCAGCAATGCCTGTTCGACAGCCTCGCGGGTGCCTGAGCCGGGTTCGCGCAACAGCCAGCGCGCTGCGCGCAGTTCATCCAGGGACCAGCGCGGGGGCGCATCCGCAGCCGCCACGATCACCAGCGGGTCCTGCTGCCAGGCGGTCACCTGCAGCCCGCGTTCGTGGCACGGGCCTTCGATCAGTCCTGCATCCACGTCCAGCCGTTGAACGGCCGCCACCACGCCTGCGCTGTTGTCGATGCGCAGATCGACCTCGGCCTGCGGTGCCTGCCGCAGCAGATCGGCGATACGCGGCGGCAGCAGGTAGTTGCCGATGGTGGTGCTGGCCGCCAACACCAGCCGCAGCGGCGCGCCTTGGGACGGGTCACCGCCCGCCGCCAATTGCCGCTCCAGATCGGCGGCATTGACCAACAGCGCGCGCGCCGGCTCCAGCAAGGCCCGGCCGTGGCCGTTCAACGCCAGGCGACGGCCGATGCGGTCGAACAGCGGCGTGCCGAAGTGCGCTTCCAGCTCCTGCAGGGCGGCGCTGCTGGCGGACTGGGAAAGCGCGATGGCCTGGCCTGCGGCGGTGGTGCTGCCCTGGTCAGCGATGGCAACGAAGACCTGCAGCTGGCGGAGCGTCAGGCGCATGGCCATTACCTGTGTTATGGGTAGTTTTCACCGATATTATTCGTTTTACGGGTCAATCGCATGGATGCAGGCTGTACGCCTCTCTCCCGCATCCCACCCGCCATGAACGCGCCTGCCCTGTCCCCCTGGTCCCTGCCCGCCCTGCGCCAGCGCTGGCAACTGCGCCTGCCCGGCCTGCTGCTGGTCGGCCTGGTGGCGGCGGCGTCGCTGTACCTGGCCGAGCTGCCCTGGCTGCAGGCGCATGGCCTGAGTGCGCTGACCGTCGCCATCGTCGCCGGCATCGTGGTCGGCAACACCTTGTACCCGCGACTGGCCCCCGCCAGCGCGGCGGGCGTGGGCTTCTCCAAGCATTGGCTGCTGCGTGCGGGCATCGTGCTGTACGGCCTGCGGCTGACCTTCCAGGACATCGGCCACGTCGGCGTCGCCGGCGTGCTGATGGACGTGCTGGTGGTGGCGAGCACCTTCGGCCTGGCGTGCTGGCTGGGTGTACGGGTGTTCAGGATGGAGCGCGAGGCCGCCATGCTGATCGGTGCCGGCAGCGCGATCTGCGGTGCGGCGGCGGTGATGGCCGCAGAGCCGGTGGTGCGCGGCCGTGCTGCGCAGGTGACGGTGGCGGTATCGACGGTGGTGGTGTTCGGCACGCTGGCCATGTTCCTGTACCCGGCGCTGTATGCGCTGGTGCAGTCGCACGGCTGGCTGGCGATGGACGCGCGGCAGTACGGCCTGTACACCGGCGCCACCGTGCATGAAGTGGCACAGGTGGTGGCTGCCGGACGTGCCGTGGGCGAGTCAGCCGCCGATACCGCGGTCATCACCAAGATGGTGCGGGTGATGCTGCTGGCACCGTTCCTGATCGTACTTTCCTTGTGGCTGGCCCGTGGTGGCAAGGCAGCGGCGGACGGTGGCAAGACCCGGATCGTGGTGCCGTGGTTCGCGTTCGGTTTCGTGGCGGTTGCCGGGCTCAACTCGCTGCATCTGCTGCCGGTGGGTGTGCAGGCCGGGCTGGTGCAGCTGGATACCGTGCTGCTGGCCATGGCGATGGCCGCGCTGGGCCTGACCACCCATGTGTCTGCGCTGCGCCAGGCCGGGTTGAAGCCGCTGCTGCTGGCATCGATCCTGTTCGCCTGGTTGCTGCTGGGTGGCCTGGCGATCCACCAGGGTGTGCTGGCGGTGCTGGGCTGAGGGCAACGTGGATCGTTAGACTTGAGGCATGCCAGTCTCCCCCGCCCTGCTGCAGATCCCGCTGCGCCTGCTGGATGATCGATATGGGCGGGGCAATGTCGATGAAGCCGAAGACACGCTGGTCGAGATCGTTCAAGCGGTGATGGGCGTGCAGGCGACCTGTTCGTTCGACGTCGACACGCGGCACGCCAACCCGTGGTTCCACCAGCTGCTGCTGGAGCCCCGGGTCGCTGGAAAACCGGCCACCCCGGAGCAGTTGCAGGCGATGGCTGCGCGGCTGGTGGTCATCGGGCTGGGTTGAGGGAACGTTCGGCCAAGGTGCCGACCAAGGTCGCCCGCTACCGGGCGCCCCCACAATCGTGAACGACGGCGGGACCGGGCGCGCGCGCAGGTACAATGCGCCATGACTGATTTCTCGACCCTGCCGCTGAGCCCGGCCCTGCAGCCCGGCCTGGATGCCCTCGGCTACACCACCCTCACGCCGATCCAGGCGCAGAGCCTGCCCGCCATCCTTGATGGCCGCGATGTGATCGCCCAGGCCCCGACCGGCAGCGGCAAGACCGCCGCCTTCGGTCTTGGCCTGCTGCAGTCCATCGACCCCAGCCTGATCCGCGTACAGGCGCTGGTGCTGTGCCCCACCCGCGAGCTGGCCGACCAGGTGGCCAAGCAGATCCGCAAGCTGGCCACCGGCATCCCCAACCTGAAGCTGTTGCTGCTGACCGGCGGCACGCCGCTGGGCCCGCAGCTGGCGTCGCTGGAAAGCCACGACCCGCACGTGGTGGTCGGCACGCCCGGCCGCGTGCAGGAACTGGCGCGCAAGCGCGCACTGAATCTGGGCGCCGTGCGCACCCTGGTGCTGGATGAAGCCGACCGCATGCTCGATATGGGCTTCGAGGAACCCATCCGTGAGATCGCCGGCCGTACCCACCGCGATCGCCAGAGCCTGCTGTTCTCGGCCACCTTCCCCGACACCATCCGCGCCATGGCCCGCGACCTGCTGCGCGATGCCGTGGAAGTGACCGTGGAAGGCGCCGACCAGGCCCCGGCCATCCGCCACCTGTTCTGCGAAGTCGAACCGGCACACCGGCAGAAGGCACTGGCCGGCCTGCTGCTGAAGTACACGCCCGAATCGGCCGTGGTGTTCTGCAACACCCGCAAGGACGTGGACGAAGTGGCCAACTCGCTGCAGCAGTTCGGCTTCTCCGCGCTCGCCCTGCATGGCGACATGGAACAGCGCGACCGCGAGGAAGTGCTGCTGCGCCTGGCCAACCGCAGCTGCAACGTGCTGGTTGCCAGCGACGTCGCCGCACGCGGGCTGGATGTGGAAGAACTGGCCGCGGTGATCAACTACGAGCTTCCGACCGACGTCGAGAGCTACCAGCACCGTGTCGGCCGTACCGGTCGTGCCGGCGCCAGTGGCTTGGCGATCAGCCTGGTGGCGGGCCGCGAAAAGAACCGCGCCGACGCCATCGAAGCACAGCGCGGCGAGCCGCTGGATTGGCAGAAGACGCCGCTGGCGACGTCGCGCCCGGCCGAGCTGCCGCAGGCGGCGATGCGCACCCTGCGCATCGATGGCGGCAAGACCGACAAGCTGCGCGCAGGCGACATCCTCGGCGCCCTCACCGGCGATGCCGGCCTGTCGGCCAAGTTCATCGGCAAGATCGCGATCTTCCCGACCCGTTCCTACGTGGCGATCGCCCGCGAGCAGGTCAACAAGGCGGTGGCGAAGCTGGAAGCGGGCAAGATCAAGGGCCGTCGTTTCCGCGTGCGGATGATGTAATTGAAGGAGCGCTGCCGATCACGGTTGGCAGCGAGGTGACCTGGTAGTGGCCAACCTTGGTTGGCCCATCCATGCGGTGCCAACCAAGGTTGGCAACTACCGGTTCGCCGCGATTCGCTCGGGCAGGTGCCACCTTGGTTGGCACCTGCGCAATCAGAACACCAGTTCGGTGTGCAGCGGCAGATCCGCTTCCCAGCGGCCACGGCCGCCCAGGCCGTCCAGTTCGACCAGCACGCCGGCGCCGACCACGTCCACGCCCAGGCGGCGCACCAGCGACAACGCAGCAACCAGCGTACCGCCGGTTGCCAGCACGTCGTCGATGATCGCTACGCGCGCACCTGCGGGCAGCGCGTCGGCATGCACTTCAATGCAGTCGCTGCGGTATTCCAGCGTGTATTCCTCGCGCAGCACCTTGCCCGGCAGCTTGCCCGGCTTGCGCACCGGAACGAAACCCACGCCCAGTTCCAGCGCCATGGCCGCACCGAGGATGAAGCCGCGCGATTCGATGCCGACCACCGCGTCCAGCTTCTGATCGCGCCAGCGATCGGCCATCGCCACGATCGCGCCACGGAAGTCCTCGCTGTGAGCGAGCAGCGGCATGATGTCCTTGAACAGGATGCCCGGCTTCGGGAAATCAGCGATGTCGCGCAGGCGTGAGGCCCAGGCGGGGACGGCCACGGTGGCGTCGGTCATTGCAGCTACCAGCTTGTATGGCGGCATAGGGTAACCGGTTCGCCCGTGCCCTGCCCGTTCCCGGCACCACTGCGCCGCTGCGTTCCACCGATGGCGCCGTGGGGCATCACGCCAAAATCGCACACGCGTGCGATAATCGCCCTAACCGGTCATTCACCCAGCCTGCGTCATAAGCAGGCCGACGCCTGCCCGCCGTCACTGCCCGCAGCCGCCCGGGATGCCGTTGGCCCCCGCCACGCCTGGCGCGCGCGGGGCTTTCCCCGCCTCCGCGCGGGTTTTTCGCAATGAGGTTCATGCAACGTGGACGAGACGACGAGAGTTCCGGCCCTGTGCCGTGTGCTGGTGGTCCTGCTCGGCATCCTGGTGACCCTGTTCGGCCTGGCTCTGCTGGTCGGCGGTGTACGCCTGGTGCAGCTGGGGGGCAGTTGGTATTTCCTGCTGATGGGTGCGGTGTCGGCGGTAGCCGGCGTGCTGCTGGCGATGCGCCGGCCGAACGGTGCGCTGCTGTACGGCCTGGCCTTCCTGGCCACGCTGTTGTGGGCGCTGGTGGATGCCGGCTGGAATTTCTGGCCGCTGGTATCGCGGCTGGTGATGCCGGCGGTGCTGGCCCTTCTGGTCGCCCTGGCGTGGCCGGTGCTGCGCCGCAGCCGAGGCCAGGTTGCCGGTCGCGGCGCCTATGGCGTAGCCGCCGTGCTGCTGGTTGGCCTGCTGGGCACTGCGGTGTCGGCGTTCCAGCCGCGCCCGGTACAGACCGCGCAGGGCACGACGCCGCCGGTGGTGCCGGTGGCCAAGGGTGCTGAGCAGCACGACTGGATGCACTGGGGCAACACCACCGCCGGCACCCGCTTTGCCGCGCTGGACCAGATCACCCCGGCCAACGTGAAGGAACTGCAGGTTGCCTGGACGGCGCGCACCGGCGATGTGCCGGAAAGCAACGGTTTCGGTGCCGAGGACCAGAACACCCCGCTGCAGATCGGCGACACCCTGTTCCTGTGCACCCCGCACAATCAGGTAATCGCCATCGATGCCGATTCCGGCAAGCAGCGCTGGGCCTTCGACCCCAAGGCCACCGCGCCGAACTGGCAACGCTGCCGCGGTCTGGGCTATTTCGACGCAACCAGCGCACCGTCTGCTGCAGATGCAGCCGCTCCGGCACCTGCGCCGCTGCCGGCCGCCGAAACGGCCAGCACGGGCCCGGCGCTGTGCGAGAAGCGCATCCTGATGACCTCCATCGATGCGCGCCTGTTCGCGCTGGATGCGAAGACCGGCGCGCTGTGCCCGGACTTCGGCAGCAACGGCGTGGTCGACCTGAAGGCCGGCATGGGCGAGATCAAGCCGGGCTTCTACACCCTCACCGCCGCACCGTTGGTAGCCGGCGAACTGATCGTGGTCGGTGGCCGCGTGGCCGACAACATCGAAGTGGGTGAGCCGTCCGGCGTGGTGCGTGCCTACAACGTGCGCACCGGCGCACTGGCCTGGGTCTGGGATCTTTCCAGGGAAACCCCGGACGTGCCGCTGGATCCGTCGATCCACTACACGCGCGCCACGCCGAACGTGTGGACCTCGATGGCCTACGACCCGCAGCTGGGCCTGGTCTACCTGCCCACCGGCAACACCACGCCTGACCAGTGGGCCGGCGAGCGCACCCCGCAGGATGACAAGTACAGTTCGGCGGTGGTTGCGCTGGACGTGGCCACCGGCAAGGAGCGCTGGGTCTACCAGACCGTGCACCACGATCTGTGGGACTACGACCTGCCCGCGCAGCCGACCCTGACCGACGTGCCCGACGGCAAGGGCGGCACGCTGCCGGCCCTGCTGCAGATCACCAAGGCCGGGCAGATCTTCATGCTCAATCGCCAGACCGGCGTGCCGATCAGCGAAGTGCGCAACATACCCGCGCCGCAGGGCAATGCGCAGGGCGAACGCTATGCCGCCACCCAGCCGCTGTCGGTGGGCCTGCCGCAGATCGGCGCGCAGACGCTGACCGAGTCGGACATGTGGGGCGCCACCCCGATCGACCAGATGCTGTGCCGCATCCAGTTCAAGCAGTTCCGCTACGACGGCATGTACACGCCGCCGGGCGAAGACCTCGCGCTGCAATGGCCCGGTTCGCTGGGTGGCATGAACTGGGGCAGCGCCTCGGTCGACCCCACCACCGGCTACCTGTTCGTCAATGACATGCGCCTGGGCCTGTGGACCAAGCTGATCCCGCGCGCGCAGATGACCAGCGGCGACGGTGGCGTGGAAATGGGTGCGGCCTCGCAGACCGGTACGCCGTACGGCTCGCTGCGCGACCGCTTCCTGTCCAAGCTGGGCATTCCCTGCCAGAAACCGCCGTTCGGCACGATGTCGGCGATCAACCTGGCCACCCGCCAGCTGGTCTGGCAGGTGCCGGTGGGCACGGTGAAGGACACCGGGCCGATGGGCATCAAGATGGGCCTGCCGATTCCGATCGGCATGCCGACCCTGGGCGGTTCGCTGGCCACGCAGTCCGGCCTGCTGTTCTTCGCCGGTACGCAGGATTACTACCTTCGCGCCTATGACAGCCGCACCGGCGAGGAAGTGTGGAAGGCCCGCATGCCGGTTGGCAGCCAGGGCACGCCGATGACCTACGTCTCGCCGAAGACCGGTCGCCAGTACGTGGTGATTTCCGCCGGTGGCGCACGCCAGTCACCGGACCGTGGCGACTACGTGATCGCCTACGCGCTGCCCGAGCGCAAGTGACCGGCGCCATGCGGCGCAGCCTCGCAGGCTGCGCCGCGTGGGTACCGGTTGCTGGTTCGAGCCCTTACCATGCGAGGTCGAACCCGATGAAAGCTGCTGCCATGCCTGCCGTTCCTCCCAGCCGTCGACCCAAGCGCCCCCCTGCCCCACCGCAGGATCGTGGCCTGGCCCATGAGCTGATGCAGCAGATCCAGGACAACCAGGGCGATCCGGACTTCATGACGTCGCTCGGCCGCGGCCTGGCCGTGCTGAGCGTGTTCTCGCAGCACCCGCGCGAAGTGACGATGTCGCAGATCAGCAGCGATACCGGCATTTCCCGCGCAGCGGTACGGCGCGTGCTGTACACGCTGGAAAAGCTCGGCTACGTGGGTGAACAGGGCCGCGGCTTCGTGCTGCTGCCGCGCGTGCTGGGCATGGGCGGCGCCTATGTCGCGTCGTCGTCGATGACCGCTGCTGCACAACCGGTGCTGGATGCCCTGCGCGATGCCGTGCACGAATCCTGCTCGCTGGGCGTGCTCGATGGCGATGACATCCTGTACGTGGCGCGCGCGGAAACCGTACGCATCATGTCGATCGGCCTGCGCGCAGGCAGCCGCTTGCCGGCCTACTGCACCTCGATGGGCCGCGTGCTGCTGGCCTCGTTGCCGCGCGACACGCTGGAAGGCTACCTGGAACGCAACCCGTTGCGGCCGCGCACTGAACGCACGGTCACCCGCATGGAAGACTTCCTCGACCTGCTGGAAAAGGTGCGCCGCGAAGGCGCGTCGCTGGTCGACCAGGAACTGGAGATCGGCCTGCGCTCGATCGCCGTGCCAGTGCGTTCGCGCAGCGGCGATGTCGTGGCCGCGCTGAACATCGGCACCCAGGCGGGCCGTATCGGCCTGGGCGTGATGCAGACCCAGCTGTTGCCGCGCCTGCGCGAAGCCGCACAGCGGCTGGGCACGTTGTTGAATTGAGGTGCAGCCGCCGGGCATGGCCCGGCGCTTCCGGGACTGCGCTCTGGTAGCGCCGGGCCATGCCCGGCGGATGTTCGGCGTCAGCGCTCTGCGGCCTGCTCTTCCAGGATCGGCTTGGCCAGCGCGAACGCGTGGTTGGCCGCGGGCACGCCACAGTAGATCGCGGCCTGCAGCAGCGCTTCCTTGATCTCCTCCGGCGTCACGCCGTTGTTGCGGGCGGCACGGATATGCAGCTTGAACTCCTCGTCGTGGCCCAGCGCCACCATCATCACGATGGTCAGCAGCGAGCGCGTATGCCGCGGCAGGCCCTCGCGCGTCCACACCGTGCCCCACGCCGTGCGCGTGATGAATTCCTGGAATTCGGTGGTGAACTCGGTGCGCGCCTGCAGCGAGCGTTCGACGTGTGCCTCACCCAGTACCTGGCGGCGCACCGCAAGGCCGGCTTCGTAGCGTTCCTGTTCGTCCATCGTGGTCTACCTGTTGTGCGGGATCAGTGCTGCGCCGAAAGATGCGCGGCCAGTGCGGAGGTGAACGCCTGCGGCGATTCCAGGTTGCAGATGTGGCGGCCCGGCACGGCGGCATGGTGGCCATGGGTCACGCCGTCGGCGATTGCCTGCAGCTCGGCCGGAGCGCACACCGGGTCGTCATCTCCGGCAATGGCCAGCAGCGGCACGCCAATGCGGCCCAGCGCATCACGGAAGTCGGCCGTGCCCACGGCGTTGCAGCAGCCGGCATAGCCAGCCACGCTGGTGGCGAGGAAGCGCTGCAGGATGTCTTCCACCTGGCTGGCATGGGTCTGCGCGAAAGCGGCGGTGAACCAGCGTTCGCGGGTGCCATCGACCAGCGGCAACAGGCCATCATGCTGGACCTGGGCGATGCGCGCCTGCCAGCCGTCCAGCGTGCCGATCTTCGCTGCGGTGGCAGCCACCGTGAGCGTGCGCAGGCGATTGCCAGCATGCACGCCCAGCCACTGCCCGGTCAGGCCACCGATCGACAGCCCGCAGAAATGGCTGCGCGCGATGCCGAGGTGGTCCCACAGGGCCAGCACATCAGCGCCCAGTTCGGCCACGCTGTACAGCCCTGGCGGCGTGCTGGACTGGCCATGGCCGCGACGGTCATAGCGCAGGATGCGGTACTGCGAGGCGAGTGCATCCACCTGCGGCTGCCACATGCCCAGGTCGGTACCCAGCGAATTGCAGAAGGTCAGCCACTGCCCGTCGGCGCGGCCCTCGGTCTGGTAGTGCAGGCGATGCTGCGGAAGGTCGAGGAATGGCATGCGTGCTCCAACGTTGAACGTAGGATCAGCCGCGCGCGAGCACGCGGTCGATCCAGGTATCGGCCATGCCGCGCCAGCTGTCTGCGGCGAACAGGGCATCCAGTTGTGCGGCGGAAAGCTGCGCGGTGACTTCGGGCATCTGCCCCAGCACCACGCGCAGGTGCTGCGATTGCGCAAGCGCCTGCCTGGCCGCTTGTTCCACCAAGGCATGTGCGGCCGGCTTGCCGATGCGCTCGCCCAGCGTGACCGCAACGGCTTCGGCGTAAAGCAGGCCGCCATGACTGTCCAGGTGCTGGCGCATGCGCTCTCGGTCCAGCTGCAGGCCCTGCACCACCACATCCACCTGGGCCAGGCTGCCCGCACACAGGCGCACGATCTCCGGCACGGTGTCCCATTCGGCGTGCCATTGGCCTGCTGCGCGCTCGTGCGGCTGCGGCATGGCAGTGAACAGCGTGGACAGCAGGCCCGGTACGCGCGTGGCGGCGGCAATGGCGGCCACGCAGCCCACCGGATTGCGCTTGTGCGGCATTGCCGAGGAACCGCCCTTGCCCTCGCCCGCGGGCTCGAAGGCTTCGGCCACCTCGGACTGCATCAGCAGCACGATGTCGGTGGCGATCTTGCCGAGACTGCAGGTCAGCAGTGCGAACACGCTGCCGAACTCGGCAATGCGGTCACGCGCGGTGTGCCAGGGCAATGCCGGCAGCGGCAACTGCAGCTCGGCAGCCAGGGCCTCGGCCACGTCCAGCCCGCGCGTCTGCAGCGAGGCCAGGGTGCCAGCGGCACCGCCGAACTGCAGCACCAGCGTGTCTGCGGCCAACGCATCCAGCCTGCGCTGGCTGCGCTGCAGGGCGTCGAGCCAACCGGCCGCCTTCAGGCCGAAGGTCACCGGCACGGCTTGTTGCAGCAGCGTGCGTCCGGGCAGCCCGGTGCCGCGCTCGGCCTCGGCCAGCCGCGCCAGCGCCATGCACAGCACGCGCAGGCGCGCCTGCACCTGGCTGACTGCCGCGCGCAGCTGCAGCACCGCGCCGGTATCGATGATGTCCTGGCTGGTGGCGCCCCAGTGCACCCAGCGCGCGGCCTCGGCATCGTTCGCCTTGACCTGCGCGGTGAGTGCCTTGACCAGTGGAATGGCCGGATTGCCAGCCAGTGCGGTGGCTGCCGACAGCGCCGGCAACGAATACAGATCGGCGCTGCAGGCCGCTTCGATCGGTGCAAGCGCAGCTGCGGGAATCACCCCGCACTGCACCTGCGCGCGCGCCAGAGCGCGTTCGACATCGAGCATCGCCTGCAGGCGTGCTTCATCGCGGAACACGGCGTCGACGGAGGGGTCGCCGAACAGACCGCCCAGCAGCGTTGGGAAGTGGCTCATTGGTGCAGTCCATCCTGGGTAATCACAGCTTACCCGCGCCCGCCGCACGCGGGTGTGGAGTGGCCGGAAGGCGCGTCGGGCGCGCCGCAATCAGTATGCGAAGAACACCGTCTCGTCCGGGCCCTGCATGCGCACGTCCCAGTGGTACAGGCCCTTGCCCTGCGCCTGTGCGACCAGGGTGTGGCGGCGTTCGGCCGGCACCAGCGCGAGGATGCCGTCCTCGGCGTTGCTGGCTTCGTCACTGAAGTAGATGCGTGCACGGGTGGCCTGCAGCAGGCCGCGCATGAACACCAGCACCACCAGGTGCGGCGCCTGCGGCTCGCCACGCAGGCCCGGCACGCGGCCCGGCTTGACGGTGGTGAAGGCGAAGCGGCCCTGGTCGTCGGTGGGCACGCGGCCCCAGCCGTCGAAGGCCGGGTCGTGGTCGTCACGGCGCGGGTCTTCGCCATGGGCATAGATGCCCTGCGCGTCGGCCTGCCAGATTTCCAGCACGGCATCGGACACCGGCACGCCATTGCCATCGAACACCTGGCCCTGCACTTCCACGCGCTCACCCTGCGCGGTGGCCGGGGCGATGTCGGTGCGGTACAGCGGTTCCAGGCCCAGGCGGTAGTACGGGCCCACGGTCTGCCATGGAGTGGATTGGAAACTCATGGTGTTACTCCCAGACGGTCATCTTGCGACCGCGCAGCACGATGTCGAAACGGTAGCCCAGCGCGAATTCGTTGGCGGTGTTTTCCCAATCGAACGAGGACACCATGCGCTCCCGCGCCTTGGCGTCGTCCACGCAGTTGTAGATCGGATCGAACGCCAGCAGCGGATCATTGGGGAAATACATCTGCGTGACCAGGCGCTGGCCGATGCCTTCGCCATGCAGCGAGAAGTGGATGTGTGCCGGGCGCCAGGCGTTGTAGTGATTGCGCCACGGGTACGCGCCCGGTTTGATGGTGGTGAAGCGGTAGCGGCCTTCGCTGTCGGTCAGCACCTGGCCGGTGCCCTTGAAGTTCGGATCCAGCGGCGCGTCGTGCTGGTCGCCCTTGTGCAGGTAACGGCCGGCGGCGTTGCACTGCCACACCTCCACCACGGTGTTGCGCACCGGGCGACCATTCTCGTCCAGCACACGGCCGCTGACGATGATGCGCTCGCCCTGCGGCTGGCCGGGGAAGCCGGCGGTCAGATCGGCGGCATGCTCACCGAGGGTGATGCGGTTGATGCTCGGGCCGGTCACTTCCGAGAGCGTCACCGGGATCGCGATCGGGTCGGTTCCCGGGCCGCGCAGCGCGGTGGAGGCGTAGGGCAGGTGGATGCGCGGCGGCTGGCTGCCGGGGTACGGCTTGCGGTAGCCGCGCAGTGGGGTGGGATCGCTCATGGCGTACTCCTGTTGGCGAGCGGCCCGGAAGCCGCAGCTGTCTTGAGATTACGGAATCAGGGGATGGTTCACACGCGCTCGATGGCCAGGGCCACGCCCTGCCCCACGCCGATGCACATCGTGGCCAGGCCACGGCGGCCACCGCTGGCCTCCAGCTGGCGCAGCAGGGTCAGCGCCAGGCGCGCGCCGCTCATGCCCAGCGGGTGGCCCAGCGCGATGGCACCACCGTTGGGGTTCACGTGCGCGGCATCGTCGGCCAGGCCCAGCTGGCGCATGCAGGCCAGCCCCTGCGAGGCGAAGGCCTCGTTCAGTTCGATGGCATCGAAGTCGGCGATGGCCAGGCCCAGCCGTGCCATCAGCTTCTGGCTGGCCGGCACCGGGCCCATGCCCATGATCGCCGGCTCCACGCCGGCACTGGCAAAGCCGAGGATGCGCGCGCGCGGGGTCAGGCCCAGCGCCTGCACCTGCGCACCGGAGGCCAGCAGCAGCGCGGCGGCACCATCGTTGATGCCCGAGGCGTTGCCGGCGGTCACCGTGCCCGGCTGGCGGAACAGCGGCTTCAGCTTGGCCAGTGCTTCGGCGGTGGTATCGCCGCGCGGGTGTTCATCGCGCTCGACGGTCACGGTTTCGCCGCGTTTGCGGCCCGGTACGTCCACCGCCACGATCTCGCCGTCGAAGAAGCCGTGCGCCTGCGCGGCGGCCGTTCGCTGCTGGCTGCGCAGGGCGAACGCATCCTGGTCCTCGCGGCTGACGCCGTAGCGCTCAGCCACGTTCTCGGCGGTCTGGCCCATGGTCTCCACGCCGTGCAGTTCACGCAGGCGCGGGTTGATGAAACGCCAGCCCATGGTGGTGTCTTCGATCTGCTGGTCACGGGCAAACGGCGAGGTTGCCTTGCCCATCACGAACGGCGCGCGCGACATCGATTCGACGCCGCCGGCAATGGCCAGGCCGAGCTCGCCGGCAGCAATGCCACGGGCCACGGTGCCGATCGCATCCAGGCCCGAACCGCACAGGCGGTTGATCGTGCTGCCGGGCACGCTCACCGGCAGGCCGGCCAGCAGCAGGCTCATGCGGGCGACGTTGCGGTTGTCCTCACCGGCCTGGTTGGCACAGCCCAGGTAGACGTCCTCCACCAGCGCCGGGTCCAGCTGCGGGTGGCGCGCCAGCAGTGCCTTCAGCGGAATCGCGCCGAGGTCGTCGGCGCGCACACCGGACAACGCGCCGCCGTAGCGGCCGATCGGGGTGCGGATGCCATCGACGATATAGGTCTCGTGCAGCGGCATTTCAGACTCCCCCGGCCAGTGCCAACGGCAGGCCGGTCAGTTCACGCAGTTGATCGATGTCCACGCCCTCGACCATTTCCAGCACGGTCGCGCCGTCGGCGCCGAGGTCGAACACCGCCACATCGGTATACACGCGCGACACGCAGCGCAGGCCGGTCAGCGGATAGCTGCATTCGGCCACCAACTTGCTTTCACCCTGCTTGGTGAACAGGTCCATCATCACGAACACCTGCTTGGCCCCGATGGCCAGGTCCATTGCACCGCCCACGGCGGGAATCGCGTCGGAGGCGCCGGTGCTCCAGTTGGCCAGGTCACCGTGTGCCGAGACCTGGAAGGCGCCGAGCACGCAGATGTCGAGGTGGCCGCCACGCATCATCGCGAACGAATCGGCGTGGTGGAAATAGCAGCCACCGGTCAGCAGGGTAACCGGCTGCTTGCCGGCATTGATCAGGTCCGGGTCTTCCTGGCCGGGCGCCGGTGCCGGGCCCATGCCCAGCAGGCCGTTTTCCGACTGCAGCAGTATCTCCTTGTCCGCCGGCAGGAAGTTGGCCACCGTGGTCGGCAGGCCGATGCCCAGGTTGACGTAGGCCCCTTCGGGAATATCGCGCGCCACGCGCGCGGCCATCTGTTCGCGGCTGAGCTTGTTCATGCCTGCACTCCTTCTACGACCACCGGCACCACGCGCTGCACGAAGATGCCGGGGGTCACCACGGCCTCCGGGTCCAGTTCGCCCAGCGGCACCACCTCACGCACCTGCACGATGGTGCAACGTGCGGCCATCGCCATCAGCGGGCCGAAGTTGCGTGCAGTCCGGCGATACACCAGGTTGCCCCAGCGATCGCCGCGCTCGGCCTTGATCAGCGCGAAATCGGCATGCAGCGGGTACTCGAGCACGTAGTGGCGACCGTCGATCTCGCGCGTTTCCTTTCCCTGGGCCAGCTCCGTGCCATAGCCGGTGGGCGTGAAGACCGCGCCCAGCCCGGAACCTGCCGCATGGATGCG
Source organism: Stenotrophomonas sp. 10L48 (assembly GCF_056395105.1). Taxonomy (NCBI): domain Bacteria; kingdom Pseudomonadati; phylum Pseudomonadota; class Gammaproteobacteria; order Lysobacterales; family Lysobacteraceae; genus Stenotrophomonas; species Stenotrophomonas sp. 10L48. Next base: position 307,005 of record NZ_JBFTIX010000006.1, read on the forward strand.
CGCGGCCAGGTTGCCCTGCGGCACCAGCTCCAGTTCGATCTCGCCGGCGCGGTAGGCCGCGTCGAAGTGCTGCGAATCGGCCTGGCGCGGGAAGGAGCAGACGATGCGGCGAACGCGCTTGTGCTTGATCAGCGCAGCCAGGCCGGTATCGCCGTTGCCTGCATTGTTGTTGATGATGGTCAGCTCGCGCGCACCCTGTGCAATGAGCGCATCGATCAGCTCGTCGGGCATGCCGGCAGTGCCAAAGCCGCCGATCATCACGGTCGCGCCATCATGGATATCGGCCACCGCTGCTTCCACGCTGGCTACGCTCTTGTCGATCACTGCATTGCTCCTTGCCCTGCCTGCCGGCGGTCATCACCGCCACGCTGCAGGGCCACTGCGAAGGGAAAACACGACCCGGACATGGTCGCCATGGCACGCCGCCCGGTCAATGCGATATTCGGCCATTCGATTCGATAATCGCACATTGAGTGATGTGCTCCGGCCATCGGTTCAACGCCGGTTCTGACCCACGCCCACGCGCAGGCCGAGGCACGCCCATGCCGCCAGCAGCAGCGGCGCAGCGCACAGCACGTACAACGAGGACGGCTGCCAGCCACCATCGACCAGAACACCCACCGTGAGTGGCGAGAGGATCGCACCGACCCGGCCGATGCCGATGGCCCAGCCCAGGCCGGTGGTCCGCACTTCGGCGGCGAACACCACCGGCGCGGCCGCATACAGGCCGGCCATCGCTGCGAACAGTGCCGCACCGATCACGAAGGCCAGCGGGAAGGCCACGCCCAGCTGCGTGCTGAAGGCCGCAAAGCCCAGCATCGAGACCATCGCCAGCAGCAGCGCGCCGGCCGTCAGCCTGGACAGCGACCAGCGCGAGGCCAGCCAGCCGAACAGGCTGCCGCCAACGATGCCGCCCAGGTTCAACAGCACGCCACCGGTGATGCCCTGCTGCGCCGACACGCCGGCCGAGACCAGCAGCTTCGGCGTCCAGCTCAGCACGAAATAAAACGCGAACATGTGCAGGAAGAACGCCAGCGCGATCAGCAGCGCGACGCGGCGCAGGTCACCCACGAACAGCGCGGCATAACCCTGGCGCTGGCCGTCGCGCACCGGCGCTGGCGGCAGCGCCTGCAGCTCTGGCATGCGCATGCGCGAGAGCAGCGCGTTCAAGCGTGGCAAGGCATTGGCCGGGCGACGCGCGACCAGGAAATCCAGCGATTCGGGCAGGCATTTGAGCACCAGCGGAATGCACAGCAGCGATGCGGCTGCGCCGACCAGGAACACGCTGTGCCAGGCCCAGTGCTCCAGCATCCACGCAGCCAGCAGACCGCCAGCGGTCGCACCGATCGGGTAGCCGGTGGCCTGCAGCGCGACTGCGGTGCTGCGCCACTTGGCGTTGGCGTACTCGGCGGTGATCACCCCCACACCGGCCAGCATGCCGCCGATGCCGATGCCGGTGTACACGCGCAGCGCACCCAGCTGCCAGGCGTCGGCGGCCAGCGCGGACAGCGCCATGCCACTGGTGAGGATCAGCAGGCAGCAGACGATCATCGGCCGCCGCCCCCAGCGGTCGGCCAGCGGTGCCAGCAGGAACGAACCCAGCGCCATGCCGACCAGCCCGGCACTGAGCATCAGCCCCAGTACCTTGCCCGACAGCGCCCAGTCCGCCGAAACATGCGGCGCGGTGAAGGCCATGACCATCACATCGAAGCCATCAAGCATGTTCAACAGCACGCAGATGGCGATGGCGGTCCACTGGAAGGGACTCATCCGTTCAAGGACAAGCGACGGTGCGGCGGCGGAGGCGTGGCTCATGGTGCGGTTTCCTGCAACAGCGTGGTGCGGTGGAACGTCCGGCGGGGAAGGTCTCAGTGACCGGCCTGGCTGGATGCATGGATGACCTGCAGGACGTCCTGGAGGCGCTCAACCTCGACCTGGCCTGGCGCCGACGGGGTGCCGATCATGCCGAAGGTCAGGGCCTGGCCGAAGGTTTCGCCGGCCAGGCGCGAAACCACGCCGGTGCCGCCCATCGACATGGTCAGCAGCGGCTTGTCGCTCTGCTGGCGCACCTGCCAGGTGGCATCGAGCAAGGCCAGCACATCGCCAGCGTCGCGCGGCATCACCGCGATCTTCAGCACGTCCGCGCCAAGGGCCTGCTGCTTGAGCAGGCGTGCGACGATTTCCTCGCGCGGTGGCGTGGCGTGGAAGTCATGGCTGGACATCACCACTTTCACGCCAGCCTTGTGGGCCTGCGCCACCAGCGCCTGCACCACCTTCGGATCGCGGAACATCTCCACGTCGATCAGCTGGGCGACACCACCGCGCAGCAGCGCGGCGTAGAGCTTGCCGTAGTCGGCATCGCTGATCGGCTTGGCGCCCCCTTCGGCCTTCGTGCGGAAGGTCACGATGGCCGGCTTGCCCCCAAGCGTGGCCTGGATGCGCTTGCCCAGCGCGACCAGCGCCTTGCCATCGGTGGCGATGTCCAGGTAGTCGATGCGCCACTCGGCGATGTCGGTGGATCTGCTGGCGGCGATGGCCGCGGCCTGCTGCAGAGCGACATCCGCGGTGGCACCGGTAATCGGTACGATGGTGCGCGGGCTGCCCTCGCCGATGCGTAGTTGGCCGACCTGCAGCACCGCCGGTGGCGGCGCGGCCAGGGCCAGCAAGGGGGAGGAGGCGAGCACGCCGGCGAGGACAACGGAAGCGAGCGGAGTTTTCATCGCAGTCACCACAGCATGGAAGTAGCGCGCGGCCATCAGAAGGTCACCTTGGCCTGGACACCCACGGCCCAGGCGTTGTCGGTACCGCTGTAATTGAACGTGCCCGGGTTGACGATGTACTGCACGTCCGGGCGGATCATCAGCCAAGGGTTCACCTGGAAGCTGTAGGACAGCTCGAACAACTCCTCGGCCTGGCTGAGGTTGTACAGCGGCGAATCGGTGGGCACGCCCCCGGCGGCCAACGTGGCGCGCCGCGCATCGACCAGGCGGTCGTTGATGTCAGCGCCGACGTAGCCCAGCGCGATGCTGTCCTGCGCACGCGCGCCGATGCCCTGGTAGACGCCGCCCAGCGCGTACCAGCGCTTGATCTGCGCGGTATCGGTGTCGGACACCATGTACTGCGCGAAGGCGGTCAGGCCGCGGCTCGGGTCGGCCGATTCCTGGGTCAGGCGCTGTTCGGCCAGCACGTAGGCGCCGTGCCGGCCGGTGGTCGGCGAGGTATCGAGGCCGCGCTTGTCCACGCGCGACGTGTCGTAGTAGCCACCGAACTTGTAGACGCCGGCGTAGCGGCTGCCCTTGGCCGGCGTCCAGGTCACCTCCACTGGAAACAGCGAGCCGGTGGTGCCCGAAACGAACGGACGGAACGCGTTGCGTTCGATGTTGCCGCCCAGGTTCGGGTTGACCTGGAACCAGCCCGTGCGCACGTTCACCGCCGGGCTGATCTGCTGGGCGAACTCACCGCCCCAGCGTGCCATCGGATAGTTGTACCAGCCGCTGTTGCCGGACATCGCCAGCGGGTGGGCGCAGAATGCGGCGTTGACGAAGTGGGTCAGCAGGCTGTGCAGGCCGAACTGGTTGCCCATCGCGTAGTACCCCAGCTTGTAGTACGACCGGCCCGCATTGAAGGTCTGGTCGTAGCTCAGCTCGGTCAGCCGCGTGTACTGGCCGCCATACGCCTCCTGGATCGGGAAGCGGTTGCCGACGAAGTCCACCGAGGTGCTGCGGCCACGACGATCGTTGAGGGTGAAGTGGAACGCACCGCCGTCCCAGCCGGCCAGCGTGCCCATGTCCAGGTCCACRCCCACCCGCACCTGCTGCGCATAGCGCGCGCCGGTTTCGCCGTAGCCACCATCGACCACGCCCATGGCCTCGCCCACGTAGTCGCCGCGGAAGGCAACGCCGCGCTCGAACAGATCGGTGCGGCTACCGCCCCAGTCGCCGGTAAGCGTCTTGCCTTCGTAGCGGTTGCTGGACTGCGCGCTGGCCACGGCTGGCAGCAGCAGGGCGGCCAGCAGGCCCAGGGAAACAGGTTTCGCAGGATTCATGATCGCGGTCTCGTGGAGGTGATCAGCGCAGCGACAGCGGCGCACTCAGCGGGGAGGTGGCGCCCTGCGCCGAGGTAACCGTGGCGGTCAGGCTGCCGGCAGCGGCAGCGTCGGTCCCTGCACCGAGCGGGAAGGTGAAGCTGCCCTGCCCCTGCGCGTCGGTACGTGCTTCCACACTGCCCAGCACCCACTCGGCCTCGCTGCCGGTGGCGGCGCGGTTGCCGAACACTTCCACCTGGTAGCGGGTATCAGGCACGCCCTGGAAACGACCGGTCAGCAGGCGCTGCGCACCCTTGCCCTGCACTGCGGTCAGCTGCGGTGCGGCCTGGCCGAGGTTCGGCAGTGGCTGGCAGCCAGCCTGGCCGGCAGCGGTGCAGATGCGCGCACGCTTGGACGCATCGTTGTCCACGCCACGGCCACGGGAGCCGACGAAGCTGGCGTGCTCCAGGCCCGGCACACCGAACACGATGGCGCCACGCGGCTGGCCCTTGACGCAGGCGCCGCCGGCTTCGCAGCGCTCGATCAGCAGGCCGTTGCCGTAGATGCGGTTGCCGGTGAAGCGGTTCGGCGCGCTGACCGGCTGCGGGCGCACGCCGATGCCCATGCCATTGCCGGTGATGGTGTTGCTGTCGACCACGTTGCCGCTGCCGGTGATGCTCAGGCCCAGCGAATTGCCGGTGAAGGTGTTTGCCGCGATGTAGTTGCGGTTGCCCCAGTTGATCTGCAGGCCATCGGAGTAATCGACGAAGCGGTTGTGGACCACGCTGTTGTCGTTGCCCCACAGGATCTCGATGCCCTGCGAGGGTTCCGGGTTGGCCCTGGTGGATTGGAACAGGTTGTCGGCCACCAGGTTCCAGGCCGCGCCGCGGGTCAACTCCAGGCCGTCGCCGTTATCGAGGAATACGTTGCGCACGATGCGGTTGTGCACGGTGGTGGCGGCGGTGGACTGGCCCTTGCCGTCATCACCGGTGAGCATGATGCCGGCACCGCCCTTGTTGGCGACGATGCGGTTGTCATGGATCTCGTTGTGGCTGGAGCGGTTGACCAGCACGCCGATGCAGAAATTGCGGATCTCCAGGCCGGCCAGCTCCACGCCCTGGGTATCGCGCAGGACCAGGCCCGGCAGCGTGGTGGTGCGCACGTTGGTGCCGGACTGGCCCGGCTCGGCGCCTGGGCAGGCATCGGTACCGGTGCCGGTCACGTAGGCCGAGCCATCGATGGCGACGTACTGGCCATCGCGTTCCCAGGACGTGCCGATGATCTGCACCGGTCCCTTGATCTCCGGCAGCGGCGTGGCCGGCGTGATGACGTAAGGCGCAGCGCCAACGGCCGCGATCTCGATGCGGTAGCGACCCGGCGCCGCATTGGCAGTGGTGATCGCCCAGCGCAGCGAGCCGGCGTTGGCGTCGTCGGCGTAGCGGTCCACGCGCAGCACCTGCAGTGCTTCGCGCGGCGGTTCGGCCTGGTAGGCCAGCGCCAGCGACGGCAGCACGGCAAGCAGGGACAGGGAAACAATGGACAGACGACGGCGCATGCGATCACTCCGCGCAGAGGAAGGAAAATCCGGCGGCCTTCCCCCTGCACCTGGCATCAGCACCGGACCGGCTGCTGCCCTCGCCCCGCCAGGGGTGGATCGCTTGGACTGCTATGAAACTGCGGAAATGAAAGTAGGTTTATCGCACCGCACCATTCAAGTGCGGTAATCGACTGCGTGTGCGAATATCGCACTGAATGGGTACTACCATCGTTGTAGGCGAGGTGTTTGCAGGGCTTGCAGCCCTGCACCTGCCTGGAGCCAGAGCAACGTCGAGGTCAAGGGAGGCTCTGGTTTTCTGCTGGCTGGGCGGGGCGGTGCGGGTGGGCAGGACACGCCGTCAACCCATCCTTGGGGGCTCGTAGGCGCCATCCATGGCGCCTGCGGTCCTGCCCACCCACACCGCTCCACCCCTCGACAATTTCCGGATGACGGCTGGTCCATCCACGCTTCGCGTGGATCACATCTGGTTGAAATCGAATATTTCGAATTGAAATCAAAAGCATCCGCGCATGGCGTGGCTCTACTGGCCACCAGGGGTTTACGGTGTCCCCGCAAACCCACAGTGCCCGGCCATCCCACAGGATCCCCGCTGTGGCTGTTGCTCCGGCCTCGGCGGGTGCAGGGCGCAGCCCTGCAAAAGAAAACCCTACGAACTGCAGGACAGCATCGAACAGCCTGCGCGGTCGTCAGCCCACGCCGGCCGCTTGCCGGCGTAATGCTCCAGCCCCGGGCGTTCGGTGTACGGATCACGCAGTACGTCCTGCAGCGCATGCACACCGCCCAGGTCGCCCTGCTCGGCGCGGTCGATCGCTTCCTGTGCCAGCCAGTTGCGCAGCACATACAGTGGATTGGCCGCGCCCATCTTCGCGACACGCTCGGCTGCCGGCAGCGAATCGGCACACAGCCGCGCCGCGTACTCCTGCAACCACTGCTGCAGAGGTTCCTGCACCGCGTGCTGGCGCTCGGCGTCGTAGAAGACTTCGGCCAATACGCTTGCATCGGGTGCGTTGGCATCGATGCGCATCAACGCACGCCATGCCAGGGTCATGTCCATGCCGCCGTCCTGCATCAGCTGCTGCCAGCGCTGGTAAAGCTGCAGATCGGCATCGTCGGCCGCGGCCAGCCCCAGCTTGGCCGCAACATCGCGGCGGGTGCAGGCGACAAAGGTCGCCTGGTAAGCGGCCAGCCCTGCCTGCAGCGGCTGCACGTCGGCGAACAACGGCGACAGCGCCTGCGCAAGCCGGTTGAGATTCCAGTACGCCACCTGCGGCTGGGTGCCGAAACGATAGCGGCGTCCCTGCGCATCGGTGGTGTTCGGGGTCCAGTCCGGGTCGAAGTCTTCGACCCAGCCATAGGGGCCATAGTCCAGCGTCACGCCGAGCACGGAAAGGTTGTCGGTGTTCATCACCCCATGCACGAAGCCCACGCGCATCCAGTGCGCGATCATCTCTGCGGTGCGCACGGCGATCTGTGCGAACCAGTCGCCATACAGCGCTTCGCCCTGCCCCGTCAGTTCCGGGAAATCGCGGGCGATGCACGCCTCGACCAGTTGCTTCAGCAGTGCGGTCTCGCCACGTGAAGCAGGCAGTTCAAACGAACCAAAGCGCAGGAACGAGGGCGATACCCGGCAGACGATCGCGCCGGGCTCCGCACGCGGATGACCGTCGTAGAACATGTCGCGCACCACGTCTTCGCCGGTGCCGACCAGCGACAGGGCGCGCGTGGTCGGCACACCCAGGTGATGCATGCCCTCGCTGCACAGGAATTCACGGATCGACGAGCGCAGCACCGCACGGCCGTCGGCGCCGCGCGAATACGGCGTCGGCCCGGCACCCTTCAGCTGAAGCTCCCAGTGCCGGCCATCGGGGGCGATCACCTCGCCCAGCGAGATGGCGCGGCCATCACCGAGCTGACCGGCCCAATGGCCGAACTGATGGCCCCCATAGTTGGCCGCCCACGGCTGCATGCCCGCGTACAACGCGTTGCCGCCGAACACCTCGGCGAAGCCTTCGTCATCGACCTGCGCAGGATCGAACCCCAGCATCCCGGCAACCTCCGGCGACCACGCCAGCAGCACCGGCGCTGCGACAGGCGTCGGCATTACCGACGACCAGGCCGCACCCAGCACTTCGCGCCGGCGCGGACCGGACTCGGGATCGCCCGGCAGCAGATTCAGCAGGCGGTTGTCGAACTGGGGGGCAGTGGTATCCATGGGCAAAGCATGGGGGCGGCGACGGCCATCCTCAATCGCCGCGCAAGGCCTGCAATGCCCCGCCGTGCGCCTCGGCGCGCCGGTAGGCCGGACGCTCACCGATGCGCTTGAGGAAGCCACGCAACGCCGGCTTGTCGTCCAGCCCGCCGCCGCGTGCGGCCGCCGCCTGGATCGGGAAGCTCATCTGGATGTCCGCAGCGGTGAAGCGTTCGCCTGCAAACCACGGGCTTTCGGCCAGGCGCCGTTCCATCCAGTCCAGATGCAGGCGTCGCTGCGGGCCGATGAAACCGCGCTCGGCCTTGTCGGCGATGCTGCGGGCGATCGGCCGCGCGAAGAATGGCATCGGCGCGCTGCGGATGCGGCTGATCACCAGGGTCAGCAGCATCGGCGGCATGGCCGAACCTTCGGCATAGTGCAGCCAGTAGCGGTAATCGATGCGCTCTTTGCCTTCGGCCGGTACCGGCGACGGCGACAGCTGGCGATGCACGTCGTAGCGGTCAACCAGGTAGTCGAGGATGGCGCCGGATTCGGCCAGGATGAGGTCGCCATCCTGCAGCACCGGCGCCTTGCCCAGCGGATGCACCTGGCGCAGTTCCGGCGGCGCCAGCAGGGTCTTCGGGTCGCGCGGGTAGCGGCGCAGTTCGTAGTCCAGCCCCAGCTCTTCCAGCATCCACAGCACGCGAAGCGAACGGGAATTTTCCAGATGATGGACGATGCGCATGGGCGGCTTCCGCAGAAAGGTGCCCGATGGTAGCGCGGCCTGGTGCATGCAGGTGTCTGCTACCCTGCCCGGCCGAGGAAGGCCTGCCAGCATGGACACCCCGCCGTTCGATGCACTGCTTGGTTACCTCGGGCAATCCGAGGACCACAACTGGACGCAGTACATCTGCGAGCACGTTGCCAAGGGCGTCCTGCGCAGATTCGAAGCGCACGATTGGCAGCGCCTGCAGAAGATGATCGCAGCGCAACCCGCGTTCTGGCAGCAACGCTGCACCGACGCGCTGGGTGAATGCATGAGGCCCGAAGCCTTGCCGCTGCTGTTCAGTCAGCTCCATTCCAGCGATGACGACAGCCGGATACTGGCGGCCTACCACCTGCAATGGATGGAAGTGCCGGTGGGTCCTGAGGTGGTTGATGTCCTGCGCGAGATCCTGTCGCGCATTCCGGCAGCCGAACGCGCCGAGTACCAGGAAATAACCCAGCTGCTGGAGCGGGCGCTGGCTGCGGGTTGAACCCGTCGTGCGACGCAAACGAAAAACGCCGGGAGCTTTCGCTCCCGGCGTTCTGGCTACCAAACGGTAGCAGACGGATTAGACCGCCTGCACCTGGTCAGCCTGCATACCCTTCTGGCCCTGGACGGCGACGAAGGTAACCTTCTGGCCTTCCTGCAGGGTCTTGAAGCCGGTGCCCTGGATCGCGCGGAAATGCACGAACAGGTCCGGGCCGCTTTCCGGGGTGATGAAGCCGAAGCCCTTGGCGTCGTTGAACCACTTGACAGTGCCGGTCTGACGATCAGACATATTTACTAACTCCTGAAACACATGTTGAAAAAAATCGCAGCCACCGGGTATCGGGGCCGAGACTGAGTTGCAGGCGTTGGTAAAGCGGATCGATGAGCGGATCGTGAGATCAACTGCACCAGGCCACGATTCACGGTGACCCTAGCAAACACAGTGGGCCAGACGATACGCGTGTTTTGAGCAAAAAGCGATAGCCATGATATTCAGCGTCAAACGGCCCGCCCCTAGACAGGGCAAGGGGTTGCACCAGATCGAGGCTAAACCCGGGTCCCCATTCAGGTTTTTCCTACCCTACACTGGGTAAATGACTGAAGCTGAAACCCGAGCTGAACCCCTGCTCCCCCGCATCTGGGTGGACGCAGACGCGTGCCCTGTTGTCATCCGCGACATCCTGTTCCGCGCAGCTGAACGGGTCGGCGTGGAGCTGACCCTGGTCGCCAACCAGTGGATCCGCACCCCGCCTTCGCGCTGGCTGCGCTCCATCCAGGTTCCGCAGGGACTGGATGTGGCTGACAGCGCCATTGTCGAGCGGGTGGCCGCCGGCGACCTGGTGGTCACCCAGGACATCCCCTTGGCGGCCCTAGTGCTGGAGAAGAAGGGCGTGGCCCTGAACCCGCGCGGCCAGCTGTACACCCCCAACAACATGGCCGAGCGGCTGTCGATGCGCAATTTCATGGAAGAACTGCGTGGCGCTGGCGTCCAGACCGGCGGGCCACCGCCCCTCGGCGCGCGTGACCGCCAGTTGTTCGCTGCCGAGCTGGACCGCTGGCTGGCGCGACGCCCGGGCAGGTGAATCCGGCTGTGCGTCAGCCGGGAACGCACAAGGTGCGCGTGCTGCGGAAGCTGCGTCGCTGGCCGGTCAACGGATCATCGAAGGCCAACGCCTGCGCCAGCAGCTGCAACGGCGGCTCGGCCACACCCTCTGGCCGCACGTGCAGCTGCGGATAGAGCTCGTCCCCCAGGATCGGCGCCCCGAGCGCGGCCATATGGACGCGCAGCTGATGCTTGCGCCCGGATTCGGGCGCAAGCCGGTAGCGCCAGACCGGACCGTGCGCCTCAATGACCTCGACACGGGTCAGCGCATTCGGCTCGCCGGGAACTTCAGCCATACGGAAGAACGGTTCCCCCGGCTGCAGCCGGCTATGCCGCTCCAGCGGAAACCGCAGGTCCGGCATGGCCGGCGCCAGCGCCTCGTAGGTCTTCTCGATGCGGCGCTCACGAAACAGCCTCTGGTACGCGTCGCGCGTTTGCGGCTGGGTGGAAAACAGCACCAGGCCGGCCGTCAGCCGGTCCAGCCGGTGCAATGGCACCAGGTCGGCGTTGCCGGTGCGCTCGACCAGGCGCGCCAGCAGGGTCTGGCGCACAAATGCGCCGGCCGGCGCAGTCGGCAGGAAGTGCGGCTTGTCGGCCACCAGCAGGTGCGCGTCGTGATGAAGGATGTTCTCTTCGAAGGGAATCACCGGCTCATCGGCCACTTCACGGAAGTAGCGTATCTCCAGTCCCACCTGCCACGGCATGTCCGGTGCCAGCGCCCTGCCCTGTGCGTCCTGTATCCGCCCGCGTGCGAAGCGACTCTCCCATTGCAGCCGGTCGATGCGCGGGAAGCGCGCGCACAGGCCGTCCAGCAGGGAATTCCAGTCACCGGGCGGCAGCTGCAGTCGGCTGGGCGTGGTCATGGCGCGATCGGGGCGCCATCGCTCTGCAGACGGCGCGGACGTGAAAGGGACATACGACAGGACACGCCAGAAGCATCAGGGCGGCCAGCGTGCCACCGATCAGGCCCTGCCGACACCCCCATACCGGACACCCCCGGGGCAAACCTCTATCATTGACGGTCTTTACCCCTCTGGATCTTCATGGCCCTCACCGCCACCATCCGCAAGGCCGAACTGCAGATCAGCGACATGGATCGCGGCTACTACGCGACCCACAACCTGACCCTGGCCCAGCATCCGTCCGAAACCGACGAACGCCTGATGGTGCGCCTGCTCGCCTTCGCGCTGAACGCTGGCGACCGCCTGGAATTCGGTCGCGGCCTGAGCACCGACGACGAGCCGGACCTGTGGGAACACGACTACACCGGCGACATCCTGCAGTGGATCGACCTCGGCCATCCGGACGAGTCGCGCATCCGCAAGGCCAGCAACCGCAGCCGGCAGGTGCAGGTGGTCAACTACGGCGGCAATGCATCGGACATCTGGTGGCAGAAGCAGGGCAAGGGCCTGGCCCGCTTCGACAACCTGTCGGTGGTCGATCTGGACGGCGGCTTCGTCGATCTGTGGGGCCAGCAGATCCAGCGTGCGATGCGCTGGAGCGTGCTGATCCAGGACGCCGAAGTTCAGCTGCTCAACGATCAGATGCAGCTGGACGTGATCCCCAACTGGCGAAAGCGCGCCAAGGCATGAGCACGATCCGCTGCGACGTGCTGGTGATCGGTGCCGGCGCTGCCGGGCTGATGACCGCGATCACGGCGGGCCAGCGAGGCCGGCATGTGCAGGTGATCGACCACGCCAACAAGATCGGCAAGAAGATCCTGATGTCCGGCGGTGGCCGCTGCAACTTCACCAACACCGGCACCACCCCGGCCAACTTCCTGTCGGCCAATCCGCATTTCTGCAAGTCGGCACTGGCGCGTTACTCGCCCTACCACTTCATCGAGATGGTCGAGCGCCACGGCATCGCCTATCACGAGAAGGAACTGGGCCAGCTGTTCTGCGATGTCTCGTCCAAGCAGATCGTGAAGATGCTGGTGGACGAATGCCAGCAGGCCGGCGTGCAGATCCGCACGCAGTGCAGCGTGGAGCGCATCGAGCACGGCACTGACGGCTTCCGCGTGCACACCACGCACGGCCTGTTCCATTGCGCCTCGCTGGTGGTCGCCACCGGCGGCCTGTCCATTCCCAGCCTGGGTGCAACCGGATTCGGCTATGAGATCGCGCGCCAGTTCGGCCACCAGGTGCTGCCCACCCGCGCCGGCCTGGTGCCGTTGACCCTCAGCGGCACCCACCAGGAGCGCCTGGCCGAGCTCAGCGGCGTCGCCCTGCCGGTCGAGGCCAGCAGCAACGGCACCCGCTTCCGCAACTTCATGCTGCTGACCCATCGTGGCGTCAGTGGCCCGGCCATCCTGCAGATTTCCTCGTTCTGGCAGCCCGGCGACGCGCTGTCGCTGGATCTGCTGCCCGGCCAGGATGCCGCCGAATGGCTGCGCCAGATGAAACGCGAACGCCCCGCCGCGGAACTGCGCACGGTGCTGGGCGATGTGCTGCCCAAGCGGCTGGCGCAGCGCCTGTGCGAGCACTGGCTGCCCGACCGCCCGGTACGCCAGCTGGACGAGCCGGACCTGCGCAAGGCCGCACAGGTGCTTTCAGCGTTTCCACTGGTGGCCAGCGGCACCGAGGGCTACCGCACCGCCGAAGTCACCCTGGGCGGCGTCGATACCAACGAGGTCTCTTCCTCGACGCTGGAATCCAAGCGCGTACCCGGCCTGCATTTCGTCGGCGAGGTGCTGGACGTGACCGGCTGGCTGGGCGGCTACAACTTCCAGTGGGCCTGGGCCAGCGGGCACGCGGCCGGCGGCGTGGTGTGAACCGCATCGCCGTTCCATGCACGCAACCGTTGCGCGCATGGACGCGCCGCCACGCATCGTGTATCTAGATTTGCAGATTGGGGAGCAGTGCATGCAGAACGCGAACGACATCACCATCCGCCTGCTGATCGTCGATGACAGCGGCGAGAACGCCGAAGCCATCGTCAGCACCCTGCGCAACAGCGGCATCGCCGTGCGCCCATGGCGCCCGCAGGACTCGGCCGAGCTGTCGCAGGTGCTGGCCAGCCAGGCGATCGACCTGGTGCTGGCTGCGCCCTCGCAGAGCATTCCGCTGCCACTGGTGGCCCAGCACATCGCCGCCAGCGGCAAGGACATCCCGCTGGTGCTGCTGGCCGAACGCATCGACGAGGACGAACTGGTACAGGCCAGCAGCAACGGGGTTCGCGCCCTCGCCCTGCGCCAGCGCGCCGAACACCTGCTGGCGGTGGTCCGCGACCAGTGGGTCGACCTGCAGGCGCGGCGCGGCCTGCGCCGGATCGAAGCGCAGATGCGCGAGACCGAGCGTCGCTGCGACGCGCTGATCGCCTCTTCGCGCGAGCCGATTGCCTATGTCCACGAAGGCATGCATATCCGCGCCAACGATGCCTACCTGGAAATGTTCGGTTACGAGGATTTCGAGGAGGTCGAAGGCATCTCGCTGCTGGACATGGTTGCCGCCCAGCACGTGGATGATTTCAAGCAGCTGCTGAAGTCACTCAGCCGCGGCGAAGCGCCTCCGCCGCAGTATCAGCTGGACGCCCGCCACCAGGACGGCAGCGCCTTCCCAGCGACGATGGAATTCACCGCAGCCACCTACGAGGGCGAATCCTGCCTGCAGGTGGTGTTCCGCCGGCGCATGGAATTCGACCCGGAGCTGGCGCGCGAGGTCGAGGACCTGCGCCAGCGCGACCAGGTCACCGGCCTGCTCAACCGCCCCACCTTCATGCTGCAGGTCGAGGACGCGGTTGCCCAGGCCGGGCGCAGCGAAGGCCAGTTCGGCCTGCTGATGGTCGAACCGGACCACTACGCGCGCCTGCTCCCGGATATCGGACTGGCCTCGGCCGACGCCCTGATCGGCGCCCTCGCCGCCCTGCTGGCCGACGTCGTTGGCGACGATGCGCAGCTGGCCCGTTTCGGCGAACACAGTTTCGCCGTACTGCAGTCCGGCCCCTATGCGCAGACCGTGGCACTGGCCGAGCGCATCCGCGAAGCCTACGCCGCACACGTCTTCAGCATCGGCGCGCGCTCGGCCACGGTGACCGTCAGCATTGGCGGGGTGCAGGTGGGCGAGAAGATCGCCAGCATCGGCCAGGTGCTGGCGCGCGCCAGCGAATGCACGCAGGCCGCAGCCGCCCTCGGCAATACCTGCCGCATCTTCGACCCGGCCGCTGTTGATCGCGTGGAGGAAGAGCGCGTGCAGCGCTGGGTCGCACGTATCCGCGAAGCCCTGGCAGGCGATGGCTTCCAGTTGCATTACCAGCCAGTGCTGAACCTGCAGGGCGAGTCGCTGGAGCTGTATGAAGCCTACCTGCGACTGGAACACAACGGAGAGCTGCTGAGCCCGACCGCCTTCCTCGGCATTGCCGAAGAACATGGCCTGCTGGCGGACATCAACCGCTGGGTCGTGTCGCAGGCAATCGCGGTGCTGGGCGCGCGTGCCCGCGAGGGTCATCCCACCCAGGTGCTGGTGAAGGTCACGCCGGAATCGTTCGATGATCCGAAGATGATCGCCACGCTGCGCCAGCAGCTGCAGGCGCACGGCGTGCCGGGCGAACGCCTGTGGCTGCATGCACCGGAATCGAAGGTGTTCACCCACCTGCGCAGTGCCCAGCAGTTCCTGGCGGAAGTGGCACCGCTCGGCTGCCGGATCGGCCTGGAGCAGTTCGGCTCGGGCCTGGACTCGTTCCAGCTGCTGGCCCACTTCCAGCCGCAGTTCCTCAAGCTTGATCGCGGCTTCACCAGCGACCTGGCCGCCACCCGCGAGAACATCGACCGGGTCAGCCAGATAACCGCACGCGCGCAGGAAGCGGGCATCCGCACCATCGCCGAGTTCGTCAGCGACGCCAACTCGATGACACTGCTGTTCAGTGCCGGCGTGGACTACGTGCAGGGCGATTTCGTCGGCCCGGCAGCGCCGGCGATGAACTTCGAGTTCGGCTGACACCTCACCGGTAGCGCCGGGCCATGCCCGGCGGGTGGCCCGCAGACCGCTGCGCTCGCCGGGCATGGCCCGGCGCTACCCATAAAGAAGGCCGGCTTGCGCCGGCCTTTTCCGTTGATCAGGTCAGATCGACCAGGTTGTCGATCTTCACGTCCGGGTTGACGTCGGCTTCGTAGTCGACGCCTTCGACACCGAAACCGAACAGGCGCAGGAAATCGGCCTTGTAGCCGGCCAGGTCGCTGATCTCGTACAGGTTCTCGTTGGTCACCTGCGGCCACAGCGCCAGCACCTTGCCCTGCACGTCAGCGGCCATTTCCTTGTAGTCGGCGCGCAGGCGGCCTTCCTCATCGATCAGCGCAACGGTATGGCCATCGCCATCGACCAGGTCGTGGCGCAGGCGATCGACCGCCACGCCATCGGCCTTGGCGCCGTACAGGATGTCGTACAGCACGTCGAGCTGCTCGATGCAGCCTTCGTGGGTGCCCTTTTCCTTCATCACCTTGAACAGCAGCGACAGGTACAGCGGCATGGTCGGAATGGCCGAGCTGGCCTGGGTCACCACCGCCTTCAACACCGACACGCGCGCATCGCCGCCGATCCTGGCCAGCTTCTCGCGCAGCCCCAGCACCTTGTCGTCCAGATCCTTCTTGGCAGCACCGATGGAGCCGTTCCAGTAGATCGCCTGGGTGATCTCTTCGCCCACATAGGTGAAGGCCGTGGTGGTGCAGCCGTTGGCCAGCACGCCGGCATCGGCCAGCGCGTCGATCCACATCTGCCAGTCCTCGCCGCCCATCACCGCGACGGTGCCGGCGATTTCTTCCGGGGTGGCCGGCTGCAGGTGGGTTTCGGTCAGCACTTCCTTGTCGGTATCCAGGCCACGCAGGGTGATCGGCTCGCCGATCGGCTTCAGCGTGGAGCTGATGATCTCGCCCGTCTTGGGATGCTTGCGGCGCGGTGCAGCCAGGCTGTAGACCACCTGGTCGACCTGGCCGAGATCGGCCAAGATCATCTCGATGGTCTTGGCCTTCACCTCATCGGAGAACGCATCGCCGTTGATGCTCTTGGCATACAGACCCGCTTCGTCGGCGTACTTGTGGAACGCCGCCGAGTTGTACCAGCCCGCCGTGCCCGGCTTGGTTTCACTGCCCGGGCGCTCGAAGAAGATGCCCAGGGTTGCCGCGCCACTGCCGAAGGCGGCAGTGATGCGCGCGGCCAGGCCGTAGCCGGTCGAGGCGCCGATCACCAGCACGCGCTTGGGGCCGTTCTGGATCGGCGGGCGCGCACGGATGTAGTCGATCTGCTGCTTGACGGCGGCGTCGCAGCCGGTCGGGTGGGTGGTGACGCAGATGAAGCCGCGGACGCGCGGTTTGATGACCATGAAGACCTCGGGTTGGCAGGTGCGGCGCGCGGGGCGCTCAGCAGGAATACGTGGCGCGCGCGTGCGCGCGAACCGCAGGATCGTAGTGCGCGGGGGAAGATTGCACAACCGACGGCGGCGTAGGGTGGAGTTTGTTCTGCAGGGTTGCACCCTGCACCCGCAGAGGCAACGTCAACGGCAGAAGCTGGGTTCCTGTGGGTTGGCGGGGTGGGTCCGGTTGAGGGGGACGCTGCAAGTACGTCCATGTAAGCTCGGTCGCCGCATCCATGCGGCTCACGCCCCCTCAACCGGACCCAC